>NZ_JALQCX010000059.1:0-57859 GCF_023241665.1 Pseudomonas morbosilactucae
GAAATCCAAGCGCCTACAACAGCAGCGGCAACGAACTGCGTGTGTTCGTCGACTACCCGATCAACGTGTTCTGATGAACGCCTGATGTGGCCTGTACCAGGGCCGCAGTAAAAAAGCCCCGACTGGTTCGTGGCTTTTTTATGGGCGCCGGGAACGAGCGCCGGCAGGGCGAAGCGCGATCAGGTGGCGTACCAGGCGCTGAAGAGTTTGTTCAATTACGGATAAAAATATTGGATTAGTTCGTATCTGTACTAAGCTGAACTGACACCCACCACCGCCCTGCAGGAGCCTGACCCATGGCCACCTTATCCTCGGTCACGCGGCCCGAGCCCGGGCTCGACAGCCCTCAGGCCAGCCGAGTGGCGCTGAAGTTCTTTTTCAACCTGATGACCCACTGGGGTTGCAGCGTCGAGCAGCAACGCACCTTGCTCGGCAAGATCGGCAACACCACGTTCTATAAATACAAACAGTTGCCGGCTACGGTGCGCCTGCCCCACGACACCCTGGAGCGCATCTCCTACCTGATGGGCATCCACAAGGCCCTGAGCATCATCTTCAGCAACAGCCGCGAGCGCACCTATCAATGGGTCAGCAGCCCTAACAGTGCGGCGCCGTTCAATGGTCGCACGGCCCTGGACTACATGCTGGCCGGGCGTGTGGTGGACATCGCCGATGTGCGCCGTTACCTCGACGGAGTGCGCGGTTGATGACGCCGCCACTGAAACTGCCGGACTGGCCCAAGGCTTACCGCATCGTCAACAGCAGCTTCCCGCCCATCACGTTGTTTGAGGACGTGCTCGACCCTGAAGACTTGGAGCTTGCCTACGCCCTGGAAGCCCTGACCAACGACCGGCTGCGGGCCGAGGCCGGTGAGCTGTCCCGGGTATTGCCGCAAGACCGGGTCAGTGGGCCCGGCTCGACGCCGGTGATGGCCGCCTTTACCCACATCGGCAAAGCCAGCCGCTTCACCGATGGCACCTTTGGGGTTTACTACGCGGCCAGCAGCCAGGCTGCGGCCATCGCCGAAACCCGTTATCACCAGGAGCGCTTCCTGGCGGCCACCCAGGAACCGGACATCGAGTTGACCCTGCGCACCTACGTCAATCAGGTGCTCAAGCCCTTGCACGATGTGCGCGCCAACCATCCGCAGCTGCACGACCCCGACCCCCTCGGCTACGCCCCGGCCCAGGCGTTTGCCAAGCACCTGCGGGAGCAGCAGTCCTGGGGCCTGCTGTACAACAGCGTGCGCCTGGAGGGCCACGAGTGCATCGCCGCCCTGCGCCCGCCGGCGGTGTCGATTCCGCGCCAGGGCAAGCACCTGCGCTATGTGTGGAGCGCCAGCAGCCAGCGCATTTCCTTTGTCTTCGAGGTCAGTGAGGTCTGATTTTCGCCTGTTGATAAACCCGCCCCCCGGGAACATTGCATTTCGGCCAATCCGCACTAGCTTTATGCCGTCAGGGATGGCACTTGGCCGCAATGGAGGCGGGAGATTCTTGTGGTTCCGAGGGGCGTCCCTGTGCTTGCCGATGTTGTATGGACCTGCTGCCGCTCTGCGGCGGGCCCTATCGTCTGACCGTCCTGGAGCACAGGAGAACACCATGAAAGGATTTAAACCGGCACACGCCTGCGGCGCAGGTGCCGCGCTGGCGCTGACCTGCTTTATGCCCGGCGCCATGGCCGCCGAGGCCCCGCGAAGTTTTGCCAACCCCCCCAGCCTGGAACAGCAGGCACCGGTACAACAGGCCGGGCACAGCACCTTGTTGATGTCGTCCGAAACCGCCTCGGCGGCCCAGAGCCAACCGCGCGCCCATGGCGGCAGCGAGCGGGCCCTGGAGCTGAATATCGATTACACCAACAGCACGATTTTCGATCCCGCCAGCGGGCGCGATGTCGCGGTGCACCTGCGTGGTTACCAGGGCAAGGACGTGGACCCCAAGGCGCCCTTTATCGCCCCCACTATCGATGTCACCCCAGGCGACACGGTGCGCGTCACCCTCAACAACAAGCTTAAAAACGACCAGCCGTGCGCCGAGCACTCCGACAAGCCCGACCAGCCGCAGTGCTTCAACAGCACCAACCTGCACTCCCACGGCCTGTGGGTCAGCCCGACAGGCAACAGCGACAACGTGCTGCTGTCGATCAACCCCGGGGTCAGCTTCCAGTACGAATACAACATCCCGGCGGATCACCCGGCCGGGACCTTCTGGTACCACCCCCATCGCCACGGTTCCACGGCCATCCAGGTTGCCAGCGGCATGGCCGGTGCGTTGATCATCCACGGTGATCGCAAGCCTAGCGAGCACGCCAACGGTGACATCGATACCTTGCTCCGCTCGGACCAGGGTGCAGCGTTCCCGGAGCGGCTGCTGGTGATGCAACAGATTCCCTACGCCTGCAAAGGGGTCAAGGTCGATCCGAAGACCGAGAAAAAGACCGTGGACTGGAGTTGCGGTCCGAAGGAAGTGGGTGTGGTCGAGGACTTCGCTCAGTTCGCCCCGGGAAGTTGGGGCGAGTCCGGGCGCTACACCAGCATCAACGGCCTGGTGCAGCCGACGTTCAGTGCCAGCAGCGGCCAGGTGGAGCGCTGGCGCCTGGTGCACGCGGGGATTCGCGACACCATCAAACTGGAGTTTCGCAAGCTCGCCGACAGCGGCCTTCTGAAAAGCAACAGCGGTGTGGCGGCGGCCGATGCCGACAACTTCGTCAGTCAGCAATGCGTCGGCCAACCCGTGGCGTACCAAGTGATTGCCGCCGACGGCCTGACCCTGAATCAGGCCCAGACCCTGAGCCAAGTCACGCTGCAGCCGGGCTACCGCAATGACCTGCTGATGGTCTTTCCCGAACCCGGCCGCTACTGCGTGGTGGACGCTGCACAGTCGGCCAACAGCGGTATTTCCCAGGCCGCGAGTGGGCGCCAGATCCTTGGCTTCGTCGATGTGGCGCAGGGCAGCATCGTCAAGGACACCAAGGCCCACGTGACCCAGGTGCTGGTGGAGTCGGCCAAGCACAACATGCCCACCGAGGTGCAGCAGCAGGTGGTGGCTGACCTGGAAAAAGACCTGCGCCTGAGCAAGTTCGTGCCCCACGCGAGCATCAGCGACGAGGAAGTGAAGGGCGTACCGGAGGAGAAACTGGTGTTCTTCATCGACACCAAAGACAAGAAAAACACCAAGTTCGAAGTGGGCACCAGCATGGCCGACGTCAAGCCTTACCAGCCGGGGGTGATCAACCGCCGCCTGACCCTGGGCACGGCGCAGACCTGGGTCTTGCAATCGGGCTTTGCCAGTCATCCGTTCCACATCCACGTCAACCCGTTTGAGATCGTCAAGATCATCGCTCCGGATGGCGTCACTGACCTGAGCGCGCCGGGGGCTGTGGATAAAACCGACGGCGATACCCAGTACGCCGGGCTCAAGGGCGTGTGGAAGGACACCCTGTTCGTCAAGGGGCCGGTGGAAGGCAAGCCTTATACGCTCTATGTGCGCACCCGTTACGAGCGCTACATCGGCGAGTTCGTGCTGCACTGCCACATCCTCGATCACGAGGACCAGGGCATGATGCAGAACGTCAGCATCGAACTCTCCAATGGCCAGGGCGGCACCGCGCCGGCGCATCACTGAGGTCGGCTGGGCAAGTGGAAAAAGGGCGCCGAAGAGGGCGCCCTTTTTTTAATCGTCCGGTTGCATGGCGAACTTCAACTGCCCGCCCTGCAGGTACACCACCGCCTCGCGGCCGAAGATATCCACAGGCCGCGCCGACATCGCCTCATGCTCCGGCACGATCTTCGACAGCACCTTGAGGCGCACATCGACTCGCCAGACACAGGCCTTGGCCCCGCTGTTGTCGAAATACAGCACGGGCCGGGTGGCGCTCCATGTCGGGTTGACGATGCTCCAGCCGTCATCCGGCTCGTTCTGGTCGGTGATCGTTTCCTGGTAGGTGCCTTGGGTGGGCGCGTCGTACTGGAGCGACAGGCTGTTACTGCTCTCGTTCAGTTGCTCCCGCACTCGGGCCAGGGCATGGCGATGGGTATTGGACGCCGCCTGGAACACGTGCCGGCTTTCCTCGGCAGGGCTGCGCGAGCCCAGCCGGTAGCTCATGGCTTTTTGCAGGTTGCCGCCGATGTGCTGGCGGTAATAGAGCACCCCGTCGACGATCCCGGAGAAGCGGATGCCCTGATCGTTGCTCCCCGGCGAGCTCCAGCCGACAAAGGCAACGTCCTTGGCAATGGGATGCAGGCCCGGACGGTCATCGCGGTACTCGTAGAGGGTGCCCACATACGTCGGCTCGCCGGCCAGGTAACGGCCGACAAACAGCACCACGTGCAACACGTTATCGATCACCTGGGCATCGACGATCTGCTGGTCGCCGGGGATCGAGGCCGGGGTGAACGTGGCCAGGGTGAAGCGCGGCCAGTTATCGTTTTCATAGACGGTGTAATGCTGGCCGGGGGCCAAGGGGCGCAGTTGGTCCGGGTTCGGCAGCGCCGGAATCGGCACCGGGCCGAGCAGCTTGACCTGGGCCCGGTAGGTCGCTTCCAGGCAGTCGCTGGTCTCGCAGGAACTGCGCACATCGCTCAGCCAGTACGCCTGCAACTGGCGGATCACCTGCAGGTGTTTGAGCGTCTTGTAGCGGCGGTTCAGCTCGTCGTCCTTGGCGGACAGGGTCGGGGTGTCGCAGACCGTCTTCTCAATCAGCGTCGAGGCCTTGCTGCAATCGAAACCGGCGGCTGCGGCCGGCGGCGTGAGCAGGGCAAGGGCGAGGCCGGCAGTGGCCAGCGACAGGCGGGGGAGTCTCATCAAACGTCCTTGTGAAGCGGCAAGTGTGGGGCACTCAAGGGGGTGCCAACCAGGTGAGGTTTTCTGCCAAGTGCGGCTTGGCGAGCGAAACGGGCGCGGCGATTTTGCCCCGCTATGGCGCGCAGCGGTATTTATTTTTCCACCGGCCTGGATCGAACGATTAGGCTGGGGAGCCAATTCGGTTGTCGCCCTCTGAAGAGAACCCCACCTGTGTTCGATCCCCTGGAATGCCCGCCTTTGATCCACTCCAGCGAGGTGTTGGTGGCCCGTTACCGCCAGTTCCTGGCACACACCGCGTGCTCCCCCGAGGTCGCCGAGGGCTTGTTCAAGGACCTGCACCAGCACGCCATGAATCTGGGCTGTTCCAAGGCCCATGAAGCGTCGCCGGATATCTATTGGCTGCTGCAAAGCGCCGCAGTGGTTGCACTTTTGGCCTTTGGGTCGGGCTCGGAGATTTTTCGCCGCCAGCGGGCCGAAGTGGCCTATTACGGTGCCTTTGCCGATACCCGGGAACGGGTCCGCGCTTTCGAAGATTTTGTGGCGCAATGGGCGCTCTAGAGCATCAGGTGGGAACTGGGTCACAGATCGGCAGATTAAGGGGGTGATGGCGGAACGATGTTGTTTGGCCATGCTCGAAGCAGTTCCTGAACGGCCGGCCACAAGCCTGTGGCCGTCAGGAAAGACCGTGGTTTCGCCTTGTCGAACCTCTTCGGCCGGCGCGGGATTCGCGGCTGACTTCCCCCCACTCTGCTCAGGGACGCTAGAGCTTTATGCAACCATCCTCTTCTGCTCAACCCACCTCCAAAGGCGCCCTGCTCGGGCGCTTCAGCCATAGCCAGGCGCTGCCCATCGGGCTGCTGGTTTTTTCCCTGGTGTTGTTCGGCTTCTCGGCCTTTGTGCTGTACCTGAGCACCATTTTGCCGGTGGACGCGGCCAGCGCGGGCCCGGTTCATTTGCAGGGGCGCCGTGGCTTGGAGATGAACTTCTCCAGCCCGCTGATGCTGATCTACTTCACCAGTGGCCTGCTGGCGGTCCTGGGGGTGTGCATGCTGTTGATGCGGGCCTGGCAAAAGCGCCTGCGCAAATCCAGCTTCGAGGTCTACGAGAACGGCATCGCCGAAGTCACCGGCAACCAGAGCGAGTACCTGGCCTTCAGCGACATCGAAGACCTGTACCTGTTCTCCTCCGGGCAAGTCGCGCTTACCGGCATGATCACCAACCTGGCCTATCGGCGCAATGCCAGCCAGCCTTGGCACCACGCTGTCTATTCGCTCAAAGGCTTCCACGACTTCATCCAACTGGTGCGCGAACGTTATGTACGCGGGCGCCTGCCGAGTGTGCTGCAGGCCCTGCAGGCCGACCAGGCCGTGACCTTCAACTTCATCAGCAGCAACCAGGTGTGGCGCAAGCGGGTAACGGGCGGTTTCCTCAAGATCAATACCCAGCCGATCACGCTGACCCAGCACGACCTGCAAGTGCAGGGGCGTAGCGTGCCGCTGTCGAGCCTGCGCAGCGTCGACCTGAACACCTGGACCGAGAAGGTGGTGATCCGCGACGAGGCCGGCCACGAGGTGCTGTCGACCCTGGCCACGGGCATCCTCAGCCACGACCTGTTCTTGCACACCCTGGATGCGTTGGTGGGCGTGCCAGACACCGAGCAGCGCCAGGCGCAGACCGTGCTGGTCTGAGTTCGACGGCAGGCCTGAAGCAAAAAAACGCCGCGTGCTCCAACCGCAGCCCGCGGCGTTTTGCCGGGTGGCTGCAGGCGTGCCCGGGTTACAGATCCTGGAAGGTTTGCAGATAGGTCAGCAGGTTCTCGACCTTTTCCGTGTCGCTGATGCCCCAGAAAATCATTCGCGTACCGGGCACCACAGCCCGGGGTTCGTCGAGGTAGGCCACCAGCTTGTCCCGGGTCCATACGATGCCGGAAGACTTCATCGCGTCCGAGTACTGATAGTCCGCCACGCTGCCCGCCGTGCGCCCGAAAATGCCGTTGAGCTGGGGCCCGAAGGAACTGCGCACCGAAGGCCCGACGTTGTGACAGCCGCCGCAGATGCGGGTGAACAGCTTGCCACCGGCTTCAGCATCGCCGGCTGCCTGGGCCGCGCCGTTGAACAGCGCCAGGCCCAGCAGCAGGGCCAGGGGCAAGAAGGTGGATTTCTGCATGTACGGCTCCATATTGGCGGTGGCTCAGGGGCGGGCTATTGGAGCATGTCGGGCGGCCATTGTGGATGGTCTGGGGCACGTCCGGCCGATTCAGGTAATCTGCGCGTCCGGTGATCACACACAGGCCCAGGCACCCAGCGTGTCGTTAAGCGAGGATTCATGGCTAGAGCACGGGTAATCGGCACCTCGATCGAGGCCATCCAAGCCGCTGAAAAAGAGTTGGGCCGAACCCTGCCAGGGGCTTTTCGCGATTGGCTGCTGGTGAACAATGGCCGCTCCCTGGGCGCCTTGACCCTGTTTCCGGTGTTCGATGAACGGGATCCGCGCAAGACTTGGGAGTCCATCGTCCGCCACTTCAACCAGGGCTGGCAGGCCTGGCTGGAGGTTCACGCCCAAGGTGCCAGCGACAGCGCCGCGCTGCTGCCTTTCGCCGAGTTCGGCACCGGGGATTACTACTGCTTCGACTACGGGCGACAAGGCCAGGCCGGCGAGCCAGTGGTGGTCTTGTGGTCCCACGAGACGGCGCAAACACGACAGGTGGCCGAAGGCTTTGCAGATTTTTTGCGCACCGTCGAAGGCCCGGGCGAGGCGGACTGACCATGAATATTGCCACCCATCAACAAGCCTTCGCCCTGGCTCAGGCCTTGGTCCACGCCCTGGACCAACGGGATCACCAGGCCCTGCAGCGTGACTTCGGCCTCTCGCCTGCCGTGCAGGAAGAGCTGTACCAAACCCTCGCCGACTTTTTCGAGGCCGGCACCCGCCTGTCCCTGGCGCCCGAAGCGCAAGCCTTTGCCAGTGATGGCCGTTCCCGTCCCTTTATCGACACCTACATCACCCACGCCCAGACCTTGGGGTTGGAGTGCGTACTCTTTGCCGACGGCGCCCCGAGTGAGGCGCTATTGCACCTCGAAGTGCGGGAGCAGGATGGGCAGTGGGCGCTGTACTGCAAGTACATCGGTTCTTGAGGGCGCGCGCCTGGTGTTGCATGACGCGGCACCCGGTGTCGAACGGGGACGTGGCTGAGGGGGAAGCGCCTGCCGACTACTGACTTTTCAGGTATTCGATCACAGGCACTACATGGCTGAGTGGCGGGGCCTGTGCGATGACTTCGTCAGCCTGACACCACGGATAGCGGAGGGGCTGTAACCAATCCATCACCGACACCAGCTCCACGGCCGGGCTGACCTGCATGTGTTCAATGGTGATGCTCAAGTGGCTGACGAGCCCTGATCGAGGATCAAACTGCCAGTGGTATTCACCGCAGCCGACCCGCACTTCCCCCGTGCTTTTGACGGACATTCCCACCAGCCATTTGCAGGTGTGTGCCAATGCGCCCGCCAGCGGTGGTTCGCCGAGGCAGAAGGTGTAGATGTTTTCATAGGTCTGGTTGAAGCGACGCACCAGGACGTCGGCAATGGCTTCGAAGCCTTCGACATCGGGCGGAAAGGCAATCGTGTCCGTATGCACGAGCATTTTGACCGTCGCCTCGGCCGTGAATGCCTGGCGCAGTAGATCAGGTCGATTTCCATCCTTGGCCAGAATGTATTTTTCAATAGCGTGGCGGTTGCTGATCATGCTGGTTGTTCCTCCATAAAAACGTAATGTCGCGCTGGGTATCGTGTTTGAGTCCGTGCGATCCAATCATGGGCGGGTAGTGTGCCCCATCGCCTCATCACTTGAACGTCTGCATCTCACTGACGAACACCAGGGTGGCGATCAGTCCTATCTTCTGGTTGAACTTTAAATGTCGGCTCATGCTATTTGCGCCTATGCCTATGAAGGCGCCTTGAACAGATCGGAAAGTTGCGTTGCAACAGGTAAAAGCATCCTTGCTGTCTCTATCTGTCAGGCGCACGAAGTTGCGCACCTGTGAAGGTCCAGGGTGAAGTGTTAACGGGTGGGATAGAACTTAAGTTTGAGCGTTATTACGGGGCCGAGTGCTTACCACAGGGCCAGGGTGTAACTCAGGATCAAGCGGGTTTCATCCAGGTCATTGCCGAAGTTCGAACGAACCGTGGCATTTCTGACCTTGAGGCCGAGGTTCTTCAGCGAGCCGCTCTGTATCACGTAACCGATATCGGTATCGCGTTCCCACTCTTTGCCGGTGTTGTGGCCGGCGACCAGGGCGTTGTCACCTTGGACATAACGGCTCATGAACGTCAGCCCGGGGATGCCCAGGGCGGCGAAGTTGTAGTCGTAGCGCAACTGCCAGGAGCGTTCCTGGGTGTTGGCGAAATCGTTGATCTGTACAAAGTTGACCAGGTAGGGGTCGCTGTTGGCGATGTAGGGGAACGGGTCGTCACCGCTCATGCGCTGATAGGCCGCGGTGAAGACGTTGGAGCCCAGGGTGTAGGCGACCTGGCCGTTGGCGGCACGGTTGTCGAGGGGGCGGAAGTTGCCGTCGTCGGTGCTTTTTGAATAGCGCAGGTCGAACTTCAGCGACTGTTGCGCGGCAAGGGGAATCTCGTAGACCACGCCGCCAAACAACTGTCGATAGACGTTTTCCAGGTTGCCGTAGTACAGGCTGGTGCTCAGGGCTTTGCTGAAACTGTAGGTGCCGCCGGCAAAGCGAAAGTCATCGCTGACCCCGCCGATGCGGTTGCCGGTGAAGTCCTCGTAGTTGGAGGAACTGTTGAATTTGATTTGCTGCAGCTTGCCGCCTTGCAGGGCCAGCCGGTCAATGTCGTTCGAGGTCAGCAGCGCCCCTTCGAAGGTGGACGGCAGCAGGCGAGTGTCGTTGCTCGATACCACCGGGCTGCGAAAGGCCAGCGAGCCGACCTTGAGCACGGTCTGGGACACCTTGGCCTTGGCCGTCAGCCCCAGCTTGGAATACTCACTCTGGGAGCCCCGGCCGTTGTTCGAACTCAGGTCGGCCGGCAGCAAACCGGTGCCGCCAGAACCGTCCCCGCCGTCGAGCTTCAAGCCGAGCATGCCCAGGGCATCCACGCCCAGCCCCAGGGTGCCGGCGGTGTAACCCGACTCGAAACGCACCATGGCGCCCTGCGCCCACTCCGCTGCTGAGTCACGCTGGGCGGTAGGCGGGCCGTTGCGAAAGTCACGGTTGAAATAGAAGTTGCGCAGTTCCACGCTGGCTTTGCTGTCAGCAATAAAGTCTGCCGATGCAGTTAATGGGAAAACTAACGCGCACGCACTGGCAAGGGTAAAAACCTTATTGATCAACATGCTCTTTATGCTCCAGATAACGGCAGATTTATTGATTGAGTTTTATCGTTATGTTGAGTGCAAAGTTACATCTACAGTTTTCTGCGGGCAGCACGCAGCAACCGGGTTATTACCCCGTTGCGCGTACTGTCTGCGAAAAGAAAAGCGTTTAAATCAATCAGCGGTCTTGATGCGGCCGATCATGGAACCGGCTTCGAAGTAGGCACCGGCCTGTTGGCCAATCTGCACCTGGCCGGCACAGGGGGCGAGGATCGAGGTTTCCATCTTCATCGCTTCGACCACCGCGATCACTTGCCCCGCGCTCACCGCTTCGCCATCGGCGACGACCCAGGTATGCAGATTGCCCGCTACCGGTGTCAGTACCGCCTGTGGGTCAGCGGCTTCGCTTGGACGGGGGCTTTCGCCGGCGGGGCCTGCTGCAGTCAGGCTGACGCCCCGCAACAGCGCGGCCGGCAGGCCCAGTTCATGGCGCTTGCCGTCGATCTCGACGAAGGTGCGCAGCACGTCAGGGTCGGCCGACACGGGGTTGCGTGGGGCGATGGTGACTTGCTCGGCGAAATCGGTCTCGATCCAGCGGGTGTGCACAGCGAATCGATCGGCACTGGTGAAATCGGCATGGTCCATCACGGCCCGGTGGAAGGGCAGCACCGAGGCGATGCCCTCGATCTTGAACTCGGCCAGGGCGCGTCGGGCGCGGGCAATCGCCTGCTCGCGGGTGGCGCCGCTGACGATCAGTTTCGCCATCATCGAATCGAAGGTGCTGGGCACCCGTGAACCACTGACCACGCCGCTGTCCAGGCGCACGCCCGGGCCGGAGGGCGGCAGGAATTCGCTGATTTCCCCAGGCGTCGGCAGGAAGCCCTTGCCCGCGTCTTCGGCGTTGATGCGGAACTCGAAACTGTGGCCACGCGGGGTCGGTGTTTCGCTGAACGACAGCGGCAAACCGTCGGCGATGCGCAGTTGTTCGATCACCAGGTCGACGCCGGTGGTTTCTTCGGTCACCGGGTGCTCGACTTGTAGGCGCGTGTTGACCTCAAGGAACGACAGGGTTCCGTCCTGGCTGAGCAGGAACTCCACAGTGCCGGCGCCCACGTAGCCGGCTTTGGTGCAAATCGCCTCGGCAGCCTGATGAATGCGCTGGCGCTGGGCGTCGTTGATAAAGGGCGCGGGCGCTTCTTCCACCAGCTTCTGGTTGCGGCGCTGCAGCGAGCAGTCACGGGTTCCGACCACCACCACCTTGCCGTGTTTGTCGGCCAGTATTTGCGCCTCAATGTGTCGAGGGCGGTCGAGGAACTGCTCGACGAAGCATTCGCCACGACCGAAGGCCGCTTCTGCTTCACGTACAGCGGACGCGTAGAGTTCGGCGACCTCGTCCAGGCGCCAGGCGACTTTCATGCCACGGCCGCCGCCACCGAAGGCGGCCTTGATGGCAATCGGCAGGCCGTGTTGCTCGGCAAAGGCCAGCACTTCGGCGGCGCTTTCAACCGGCCCGGGGGTGCCGGCGACCAGGGGCGCACCGACCTGCTGCGCCAATTTCCGCGCCTCGACCTTGTCCCCCAGCACGTCGATGGTCTCGGGGTTGGGGCCGACCCAGATCAGCCCGGCGTTGATCACCGCGCGGGCGAAGTCGGCCCGCTCCGACAGAAAGCCATAGCCGGGGTGCACCGCATCGGCGCCGCTGCGTTGGGCGATGGCGATGAGCTTTTGGATATCCAGGTAGGTCTCTGCCGGGCGTTGGCCGTTCAGGGAAAAGGCTTCGTCGGCCTGGCGCACATGCAGGGCGTCGATGTCCGCATCGGCATAGACGGCGACCGACTGCACACCGTAGTCGCGGCAGGCGCGGGCGATGCGGACGGCGATTTCACCACGGTTGGCGATCAGTAATTTTTTCATGGGGTTTTCTTCGCATCGGCAGTTGAAAAAGAGGCTTCGGTGCTGGGTTGAATGTCCTGGAAGCCGTCCAGAGGGTTGAAGCGAATCTGCGCATTGATCGGTATCTGCCCCGCCAGGTCCAGATGGTGGCTGGCCACGGCGGCGATCACCGGATAACCGCCGGTCAGCGGGTGGTCGGCCAGGAACAGCACGGGTTGGCCGCTGGCTGGAACCTGGATAGCGCCGACGGAGGTGCCTTCGCTGGGCAGCTCCTGGTGATTGCTGCGCGTCAGCGGCGTGTCACCGGCCAGGCGAATGCCGACCCGGTTGGACTGTGGGGTGACGCGCCAGAGCTGGCTGCTCAGGCGCTCGATGGCGTCTGCGGTAAACCAGTCGGTGCGCGGCCCCATGACCACGTCGAGGGTGATGATCTCCGCCGTCGTCGGCAGTTCGAACGCCGGGGCTTCGTTCAGCGAGACGCTGGTGCCCGTGGTCAGTGTGGTAAAGCCCAAGCGGTCGCCGACGGCCAGTGCCGGTGGGCCGACCTGGGCCAGGGTGTCGGTGGACAAGCTGCCGAGCACCGGTGTGACCTCGAAGCCACCACGAATCGCCAGGTAGCTGCGCAGCCCCGCAAGGGGGGAACCCAGGTTGACGCGGTCGCCCACGTCCAGTTCGATGGGCTGGTAGTTGCTGGCCGGCCATTGCACGCCGCTGGCGTTGGTGATGGTCACCGGGGTGTGCGCGCCGGTGATCGCGATCACGGCGCGGCCATGGCAAACGAAACTCAGGCCGCCGAGTACCGACTCCACGCAGGCCATGTCCGAGCGGTTGCCCACGGCGCGGTTGGCCGCCCGCAGGGCGCCCAGGTCCAGCGCGCCGGAGCGGGAAACGCCTTGGCCGGTTTGGCCGGGGCGCCCCAGGTCCTGCAATACGCTGTGTAACCCGGGGCTGACAATTTCCAGGTAGGCGCCGCTGGGGTCGGCGGCCCGGGCGGGTGCTGCCGGAGCAGGCAGGCCGTTGGCCGGGAGCGGGCCGGCATCGGTAAAGCGCACCTTGTAGCCAGGACGCAGCAGGGCCGGTTCGGCGCGGTTCAGGTCCCACATCTGCAAGGGCGTGACCCCGATGATCTGCCATCCGCCGGGGCTGGCTTGCGGGTAGACGCCGCTGAAATCCCCGGCCAGGGCCACGGCGCCCGCCGGTATGCGGGTGCGTGGGGTTTTACGGCGTGGCACCTGGAACCCGGCCCCGCCGGTGAGGTAGGCGAAGCCCGGCGCGAAGCCGCAGAAGGCCACGCTGTAGTCATGGGCGGTGTGGCGCTGGATCACTTCATTGCGGCTGATGCCCAGCAGCGTGGCGACCTCGTCGAGGTCTTCACCGTTGTAATGCACGGGGATTTCCACCCGGCGCTGCTCGCCTTCGCGGCGCTGGCTCAGGTCGCGGCCGGCGATGCGGTCGACCAGCGCCTGGCGTTCGATGGCGCTGGGGCGGAATTGGATCAGCAGCGTTCGAGCGGCAGGAACAATTTCCTCCACGCCAGCAATAGGCTCCGCCATCAGGGCGTCGAACAAGGCCAAGGTCTCGTCGAGGTCGTTCAGTTCGACGAGCAGGGCGTCCAGGTTGACCGGTAGAAAGCGCACAGGAAACTCCTAGACGTGGTAGGTGCTGTCGGGCACATCGGTGATGAACATGTGACCGGGGGCGTGGGTGATCGCGAAGGGTACACCCGAGGCCGCCACTGCCGCCTGGGGCGTCACACCGCAGGCCCAGAACACCGGGACCTCGCCCGGCTCGATGCGCACGGCATCGCCATAGTCGGGTCGGCTCAGGTCCTGGATACCCAGCAGTGCCGGCTCACCGATGTGCACCGGGGCGCCGTGGACCGAGGGGTAGCGCCCGGAAATCCCGCTGGCCTCGGCCACGCGATCGGCCGGGATCGGCCGCATCGACACCACCATTTCACCCTGCAGGCGTCCCGCCGGGCGGCAGGCGCGGTTGGTCCGGTACATCGGCACGTTGCAGCCGTCCGCGATATGCCGCACTTCGATACCGGCCTCTTGCAAGGCGGTTTCAAAGGTGAAGCTGCAGCCAATCAAGAACGCCACCATATCGTCGTGTTCGGCCCAGGCCTGGGTGGCGTCGCTGACTTCTTCGACCATTTTCCCGTCACGCCAGATGCGATACAGGGGGATGTCGGTGCGCAGGTCGGCGCCTTGCGCCAGCAGGGTCCTCGGGCTGCCGGCATCGCTGACGTCGAGGATCGGGCAGGCTTTCGGGTTGCGCTGGGCGTACAGCAGAAAGTCGTAGGCCCATTCGCGTGGCAAGGCGATAAGGTTGGCCTGGGTCATGCCCGGGGCAATGCCGGCCGTGGGTGTGATCAGGCCGCCACGGTAAGTTTTGCGTGCTTCCTGGGCCGCGGCGATGGCCGTCTGACGGGCGCGGGCGAGGGCATTCATGGGCGATCTCCAGCAAAAGGCCGCAGGGACAGGTTGGCGTTTTCCAGCACTCGGCGCAGTTCGCGGGCCATTTCCACGGCGGCGGGGCTGTCGCCATGGACACAAATCGAGTCGGCCTGGATGCGCGTTCGGCTGCCATCGATGGCTTCGATGGTGCCGTCTTCCACCAGGCGCAGCATGCGTTGGGCCACGAGCTTGGGGTCGTGCAGCACGGCCCCGGGCTCGCGCCGCGAAACCAGGGTGCCCTGGGGCGTGTAGGCACGGTCCGCGAAGGCTTCGGCGACACACTGCAAACCTTCGTTGCGTGCCAGCTCAATCAGCTCGGAACCGGCCAGGGCCACGAGCACCAGCGTGGGGTCGATGGCACGGATGGCCTCGATCACCGCCAGCGCCTGGCGGCGGTCGTGGGCAATGGTGTTGTACAGGGCGCCGTGGGGTTTCACGTAGCGCACCGAGGTGCCGGCGGCCTTGGCCAGGCTTTGCAGTGCACCGATCTGGTAAATCACGTCAGCGGTCAGCTCATCGCTGGCCACGTCCATGTTCCGTCGGCCGAAGCCCACTTTGTCCGGGTAGGCGACATGGGCACCGATGGTGACATTCTTGGCCACCGCGGCTTTCAGGGTCCGCAGGATGCCGGCCGGGTCGCCGGCGTGGAAACCGCACGCGACGTTGGCGCTGGTCACCACATCGAGCATCGCGGCATCGTCGCCCATGCTCCAGGCGCCGAAGCTTTCTCCCAGGTCGCTGTTAAGGTCAATTGCACGCATCTGAATAATCTCCGGTTAAATCACGCTGCGCCGATGAACGCAAAGATGGCACCTGCCGACTTGTAAGCCATGAACCACGACAGCAGGCAAGTCAGGATGCCCAGCACCAGCAACCAGCGAGGATAGTGATAGCCGTCCATCAGGTCGGAACGGCGCCAGCCCACATACATGAAGATGCTCAGGCCCAGCGGCAGGATCAGGCCGTTGAAGCCGCCCGCGAAGACCAGCAGGGCCGCCGGTGGCTTGCCCAGCACCATATAAACAATCAGCGAAATGACAATGAAAACAACGGTGGCCAGGTGGCGCACCCGCTCAGTAATACGCTTCGAGAACACGGTGATAAAGGACATCGAGGTGTAAGACGCACCGATCACACTGCTGATCCCCGCCGCCCACAGCACCAGGCCGAACATCATCATGCCGATGTTGCCGGCAGCCGCCTGGAACGCTTGGCCCGCAGGGTTGGCGCCTTTGCCCGACACGTCGATGACCACGCCGCTGGCCACGACCCCGAGGATCGCCAGGAACAGAACGTAGCGGGCGACGCCGGTGACCAGGATGCCGGTCAGCGCGGCCTTGGAGACGGCCTCGATATTTTCCACACCCACCGTGCCGCGATCGAGCAAGCGGTGCGCGCCGGCGTAGGTGATGTAGCCGCCCACGGTGCCACCGACGATGGTGGTGATGGAGGCGAAGTCGATGAAGTCAGGCCACACCGATTGACGCAGGGCTTCGCCCAACGGCGGATGGGTCGCGAAGGCGGCGAACAGGATCAGGCACACCTTGAGGATGCCCAGGCCCATCATGATGCGGTCCATGGCAATGCCGGCGCGGTGGGACGAGAAAATCGCGATGGCCAGCAGCGCGCTCAACGCACCTCCCCATTTCGGGTCCAGGCCGGTCAAGGCATTCAAGCCCAGGCCCGCGCCGGCAATGTTGCCCAGCATGAACACCAGGCCGCCACACAGCACCAATAACGTCAGCAGGTAGCCACTCCCCGGGATGGCCGCGTTGGCCAGGTCCGCCGCGCGCATTTTGGTCAGCGACACAATGCGCCAGACGTTCAGCTGCACGACGAAGTCGATCAGGATCGAGGCCAGGATACCGAACGCAAACGCAGCACCCAGGGTCGCGGTGAACGTCGCCGTTTGGGTCAGGAAACCTGGCCCAATGGCGGACGTGGCCATCATGAATATGGCGGCGACCAAAGAGGCGCGCCGCGCTTTTGTGAACTCTTGAGTGGTCTGTGTCACGGCATCATTCCTACGGTGAGAGATACCTGGGCTGAGCAATGAGCATGCCAAGACTCAAACATCACCCCTGCAATGTAGGTGCATCAATCGTTTATTGTTGAACAATCTATATATTTTGAGTGAGTCATTTGCACCAAGTTGTTACTTCAAAACCCAGCAGTGCTACTTAATGAAGCACGCTTCATGCTTGATCCTTGTGCCCTGCACTAAGCTCTGATGGAATACCGGCGCGGTTTTTCTCATCCTGGATCTTTTATGAACGACGCCTCTCCCGCTCTTCCTCGCACACTGGGAGAAACCATTACCCAAGAGATACGCAGAATGCTGGTCGAGGGTGAGCTGGTACCCGGCCAACGCCTGTCAGAAGCCGCCCTTGCCGAAAATCTGGATATCTCTCGCAACACCCTGAGAGAGGCGTTCAGGGTCCTGACTCGCGAGGGCTTGCTCAAGCACGAACCCAACCGTGGGGTGACCGTGGCAGAGCCGGACATGGGCTCGATCATCGACATCTACAGGGTGCGCCGCTTCATCGAATGCAAAGCGATCGCCCAGGGTTATCCCCAGCATCCAGGCACACTGCACATGCGCGAAGCGGTCGAATCCGGCGTCCGCGCGCGGGAAACCAAAGACTGGGTGGCGGTCGGCACCGCCAACATGATGTTCCACAAAGCAATCGTTGAACTCGCCGACAGCCCACGCCTGGTGGTGTTCTACGGCCAGATCTCGGCCGAACTGCGACTCGCCTTCGGGCTGCTCAACGACCCGCAATTCCTGCACCTGCCGTTCCTCGACATGAATGCCTCGATTCTCCAATGCTTGGAAGAAGGCCGACCCAACGACGCCGCCACCATGCTCGAGAGCTACCTGGTGCAATCGGAACGCACCGTTTTGGCGGCGTATGAGCGTAGTACCAAGCGGTAGACGATTTGATGGGGGGCTTACTCCTGTGAGGTCAGGCTGCGCTCTTATCGTTGCAGGAGTTGCCCGTCGTACATGCAGCAGACGGTCAGAAGTGGACACCTGGATGCCACCGGCCTTTGCATCGCCTTGGAAGAGATCACATTGGCCAACACAAAACGCACCTTGAGCAAACGCGGCTAGGCGCGTTCACGCCCTTATAGTCGACTCTATTGCCGACCGTACTTCCCGGAGGCTTTTCCCAGTGTCTGACATGCCGACCAACTTCGCTTACACAACACGCTTCAACGCCGTACTCGCCTACATTGATGCCAATCTCGAAGGTGACCTGTCGGTGAAGACGTTGAGCCATGTGGCGAACTTTTCGGCGTTTCACTTCCATCGGCAATTCACCGCGTTCGTAGGAGTGTCTGTCTCGCGTTATGTGCAACTGATGCGGCTACGACGCGCGGCACATCGCCTGGCCTCCCTCGCGGATCACTCGGTACTGGACGCCGCACTCGGTGCCGGCTTTGAAAGTCCCGAGGCATTTTGCAGGGCGTTCAGGCGGGCGTTCGGTATGACGCCGAGTGCGTTCAGGAAGGAACCGAACTGGCAGGTCTGGAGTACGGTGTTCGCAATCCCTCACTTTTCCAGGACTATCATCATGCAAGTACGAATCGTGGAATTCCCTGAAGTCAGGGTCGCAACGCTTGAACACTGCGGACCCGCTGGGCTCGTCAATGAGAGCGTATGCAAGTTCATCGAGTGGCGTATGCAGAGCGGACAGTCGCCGGTGGCATCGAGTCGAACCTTTGGCATTCCCTATGGCAACCCCGATACGACACCGCCACAAGAATTCCGCTTCGCAATCTGCGGCGAGATTCACGAGGCCGTGGCGTCGAATGCGTTCGGTGTGCACGAGATCGTCATTCCTGGCGGTCGCTGCGTCGTGGTGCGACACGCGGGGTCACCGGACCACATCGGCGAAACGATCTATCCGATTTACCGCGATTGGCTCCCGGCCAGTGGAGAGGAACTTCGTGACCAGCCGCTGTTCTTTCATTACCTGAGCGCCTATCCCGAGACACCGCAGGATCAGTGGCAAACTGATGTGTATGTTCCGCTGCAATAGCGGAGCAAGCAGCTTTCGACCCTGACGGACATTAACGAGTGTCCGCGCAGCCATGTGACAGGTTCTAGGGGGAGTTTCCAAACCCCAGAAACAACAAAGCCCTCGTATTTCTACGAGGGCTTTGTTTTGTATGGTGCCGGCACAGGAGTCGAACCCGGGACCTACTGATTACAAGTCAGTTGCTCTACCAACTGAGCTATACCGGCGTGTTAGGGCGACGATTATAGCGATTGGCGGGCGTCTGTAAACCCCTGAAATCTGACTATTTTTGCATGGGCCTTTGGCGTGTCGCTGGCACCCTTTGTGAGGACGCCCGTGGCGCCGTTGGCGGACGCCTGTGCGGTGGCTTTAGAGGCTGGCTTGCCAGCGATAACGTCCTCAAGGTTTGTGCCGGATTTGAGGGGCGTTTCGTTGGCAAGCCGGTTTCTAAATGAAGCTTCAATCGGCGGTCATGCCTCCCAGCCTGCGCCTTTGACTGCGTTTTGCACCAGGGGGTGCAGGTCTGCGCCTTGCTGCTCGGTTTGCCAGGCCAGGAGTTCCTTGCGCATGCCTGGGGTCCAGAACATTTGCAGGTGGTTGCGCACGCTGAGCATGGCTTGGTCCTGGTCGGGTTCGTTGGCGAAGTAGGAGGCGATCTGGTTGGCCATTTTGATCAGGTTGGCGGTGCTCATCGGCGTACCTCGGCTTTGGCGCTGCGGGCCTGGCGCCGCTGGTCGAGCAGGCGCTGTTGTTCTTCGCTGAAGGCCTGGAAGCGTTTCTGCCATTCGGAAGGGTGGTAGACGCGGCTGACTTCCACGGCCGTGACTTTGTATTCCGGACAGTTGGTGGCCCAGTCGGAGTTGTCGGTGGTGATCACGTTGGCCCCCGATTCGGGGAAGTGGAAGGTGGTGTAGACCACGCCCGGGGCCACGCGCTCGGTGACCCGGGCGCGGAGGACGGTTTGCCCGGCGCGGCTGCCGATGCCCACCCAATCGCCTTCGTTGATGCCACGGCTTTCGGCGTCGCTGGGGTGGATTTCCAGGCGGTCTTCGTCGTGCCAGGCGACGTTGTCGGTGCGTCGGGTCTGGGCGCCGACGTTGTACTGGCTGAGGATGCGTCCGGTGGTCAGCAGCAGTGGGTAGCGCCCGTTGATTTTCTCTTCGGTGGGCACGTAGCCGGTGAGCATGAAGCGGCCTTTGCCGCGCACAAAGGTGTCGATGTGCATGGTCGGCGTGCCGTCGGGCGCCGCTTCGTTGCACGGCCATTGCAGGCTGCCGTGGCGTTCCAGGCTGGCGTAGCTGACGCCGGTGAAGGTCGGGGTCAGGCGGGCGATTTCATCCATGATCTCCGAGGGGTGGTTGTAGTGCATCGGGTAGCCCAGCGCTGCGGCCAGGGCCAGGGTGCCTTCCCAGTCGGCCTTGCCGCCCAGAGGCTCCATGACTTTGCGTACCCGGGAGATGCGCCGCTCGGCGTTGGTGAAGGTGCCGTCCTTTTCCAGGAACGAGGCGCCCGGCAGGAACACGTGGGCGAACTTGGCGGTTTCGTTGAGGAAGATGTCCTGCACCACCACGCATTCCATGGCCGACAGCGCAGCCGTCACGTGTTGGGTGTTGGGGTCGCTCTGGGCGATGTCCTCGCCCTGGCAGTACAGGCCCTTGAAGCTGCCGCCCAGGGCCGCTTCGAACATGTTGGGAATGCGCAGGCCGGGTTCGGGTTGCAGGCTGACGTTCCACGCCTGTTCGAACTGGTTGCGCACTGCCTGGTTGGAGATGTGCCGGTAGCCGGGCAGTTCATGGGGAAAGGAGCCCATGTCGCACGAGCCCTGGACGTTGTTCTGCCCGCGCAGCGGGTTCACCCCGACACCTTCACGGCCGATGTTGCCGGTGGCCATGGCCAGGTTGGCGATGCCCATCACGGCGGTGCTGCCCTGGCTGTGTTCGGTGATGCCCAGGCCGTAGTAGATGGCGGCGTTACCACCGCTGGCATACAGCCGGGCGGCGGCGCGGATGTCGGCGGCGGGCACGCCGCAGATCAGGCCGAGGACTTCAGGCGAGTGCTCGGCACGGCTGACGAACTCGCTCCAGCGGGCGAAATCCGCACCTTCGCAACGGGCGTCGATAAAGTCCTGTTTCAGCAGGCCTTCAGTGACGATCACATGGGCCAGGGCGTTGAGCATGGCGACGTTGGTGCCCGGGCGCAGGGCCAGGTGCAGTTCGGCGCGGGCGTGCACCGAGTCCACCAGGTCGATGCGCCGGGGGTCGATGACGATCAGCCGAGCGCCCTGGCGCAGGCGGCGTTTGAGTTGGGAGGCGAACACTGGGTGGGCGTCGCTGGGGTTGGCGCCCATCACCAGGATCACATCGGCCTGCATCACCGAGTCGAAGCTCTGGGTGCCGGCGGATTCCCCCAGGGTTTGTTTCAGGCCGTAGCCGGTGGGCGAGTGGCAGACGCGGGCACAGGTGTCGACGTTGTTGTTGCCGAAGGCGGCGCGCACCAGCTTCTGCACCAGGTAGGTTTCTTCGTTGGTGCAGCGGCTGGAGGTGATGCCGCCGATCGAGTCGCGGCCGTATTTGAACTGGATGCGCCGCATTTCGCTGGCGGCGTAGCTGACGGCTTCATCCCAGCTGACCTCCTGCCACGGGTCGCTGATGTGCTTGCGGATCATCGGTTTGGTGATGCGGTCCGGGTGGGTGGCGTAGCCCCAGGCGAAGCGCCCTTTGACGCAGGAGTGGCCATGGTTGGCCTGGCCGTTTTTGTCCGGGACCATGCGCACCAGTTGCTCGCCCTTCATTTCGGCGCGGAACGAGCAGCCCACGCCGCAATAGGCGCAGGTGGTGATCACGCTGCGCTCGGGCTGGCCCAGCTCCACCACGCTTTTTTCCATCAGGGTGGCGGTGGGGCAGGCCTGCACGCAGGCGCCGCAGGACACGCATTCGGAGTCGAGGAAGTTGTCGCCGCCGGCCGCCGCCACCCGGGACTCGAAGCCCCGGCCGGTGATGGTCAGGGCGAAGGTGCCCTGGGTTTCTTCGCAGGCACGTACGCAGCGGTTGCAAACGATGCACTTGCTGGGGTCGTAGTCGAAGTAAGGGTTGGAGGTGTCTTTCTGCTCTTGCAGGTGGTTGGCACCGTCATAGCCGTAGCGCACCTCCCGCAGGCCGACCTGGCCGGCCACGGTTTGCAGTTCGCAGTTGCCGTTGGCCGAACAGGTCAGGCAGTCCAGCGGGTGGTCGGAGATGTACAACTCCATCACGTTGCGGCGCAAGCTCGCCAGTTTCGGCGTCTGGGTGTGCACGTTCATGCCCTGGCTGACCGGGGTGGTGCAGGAGGCCGGGTAGCCCCGCATGCCGTCGATTTCCACCAGGCACATGCGGCACGAGCCGAACGCTTCCAGGCTGTCGGTGGCGCAGAGTTTGGGAATCGTCGTGCCCATCAAGGCCGCGGCGCGCATCACCGAGGTGCCTTCGGGCACGCTGATGCTGCGGCCGTCGATGTTCAGGGTGATCTGCACCTGGCTGTCGCGGGCGGGCGTGCCCAGGTCGATGTCTGTCGCAGGGTCGAAAAGAGTGATCATTGGTCGGCCTCCGAGGGCTGCAGACCGAAGTCAGCGGGGAAGTGCTTCAACGCGCTGGCCACCGGGTAGGAGGTCATCCCGCCCAGGGCGCACAGCGAACCGTATTGCAGGGTGTCGCACAGGTCTTTGAGGATCAGCGCCTGCTCGTCGCGCTGCCCCTGATCGGGGGCGGCCAGCAGGCGGTCGATGACCTCCACGCCGCGGGTCGAGCCGATGCGGCACGGCGTGCATTTGCCGCAGGATTCCTCGGCGCAGAACTGCAGGGCGAAGCGCGCCATATGGGCCATGTCCAGGCTGTCGTCGGCCACCACCACGCCGCCGTGGCCGAGCATCGCGCCCATGGCGGCGAAGGCTTCGTAGTCCAGGGGCGTATCGAATTGCGAAGGTGGCACCCAGGCGCCGAGCGGGCCGCCCACTTGCGCGGCTTTCAGGGGGCGGCCGCTGGCGGTGCCGCCGCCGTAGTCGTCCACCAGTTCCCGCAGGGTCAGGCCGAAGGCCCGTTCC
The DNA here is from genome assembly GCF_023241665.1 of Pseudomonas morbosilactucae. Taxonomy (NCBI): domain Bacteria; kingdom Pseudomonadati; phylum Pseudomonadota; class Gammaproteobacteria; order Pseudomonadales; family Pseudomonadaceae; genus Pseudomonas; species Pseudomonas morbosilactucae. Next base: position 22,583 of record NZ_JALQCX010000059.1, read on the forward strand.
ACCAGGCCGCCGTGGCGAATATTGCCCGCCAATTGGAAGGGCATGGTGCCCAGTGAACGGCCCATGCCGTAGTCGCGATAGAAGGCTGCACCCTTGGCCAGGATCAGCGGCACCGAGGCCAGGGTCAGCACGTTGTGCACCAGGGTCGGCTGGCCGAACAGGCCTTGCAGTGCGGGGATCGGTGGCTTGGCGCGGACAATCCCGCGCTTGCCTTCGAGGGAGTCCAGCAGCGCGGTTTCTTCGCCGCAGATGTAGGCCCCGGCGCCGACTCGCACTTCCATGTCGAACGCCAGGCCGCTGCCGCACACATTGTTCCCGAGGTAGCCGGCGGTGCGGGCGATCTCCAGTGCTGCGTTGAGTGTTGCCACCGCCTGGGGGTATTCCGAGCGCACGTAGATATAGCCGTAGCTGGCACCCACGGTGACCCCGGCAATGGCCATGCCTTCAATCAGCAGGAACGGGTCGCCCTCCATCAGCATGCGGTCGGCGAAGGTCCCGGAGTCGCCTTCGTCGGCGTTGCACACCACGTACTTTTGCGCCGCTGTGGTGCCGCGCACCGTGCGCCACTTGATCCCCGCAGGGAAGGCCGCGCCGCCCCGGCCACGCAGGCCGGAATCAAAGACCGCGGTGGCCGTCGCTTCGCCGCCCAGGGTGATGGCGTTGGCCAGCCCTTCGAAGCCGCCGTAGGTGCAGTAGTCCTCAAGGGACAGGGGGCGGGTAATGCCGGCGCGGGCGAACAGCAAGCGTTGTTGGCTGTGCAGGTAGGGCAATTGTTCCACCCGCCCCAGGGCCAGTGGATGGGCTGCGGCGTCGCCGAGCAGCGCATCGAGCAAACCCGGCACATCGGCGGCGCTCAGGGGGCCAAAGCCGACCCGGCCTTCCGGGGTGTCCAGTTCCAGCAGCGGCTCCAGCCAATACAGGCCCCGGGAACTGCTGCGGCGCAGGTCCAGTGGCAGGTTGCGGTGTGCGGCTTGGGTGATCAGGGCCGCCGCCACCTCATCGGCGCCGACGGCGCGGGCCAGGGAATCACAGGGCAGATGAAGGCTGAGCATCAGGTGTCCTCCTGGCAGCGATCGAGCAGGGCATCCAGGCGCTCGGCGCTGAGCCGCGCATGCACCTGGCCATCCAGTTCCAGGGCCGGCGAACAGGCGCAGGCGCCCAGGCAATACACCGGCCGCAGGCTGATGCTGCCGTCGGCGCTGCTGCCGTGGTCGTCCAGTTGCAGGCGCTCGCGCAACTGCGCCGCCAACTGCTCGGCGCCCCGACTCTGGCAGGACTCGGCCCGGCACAGGCGCAGGATGTGGCGCGCCGGCGGGGCGGTGCGGAAGTCATGGTAGAAACTGATCACCCCACGCACTTCGGCCTGACTCTGGTTCAGGGCGTGGGCAATTTCGGGAACGGCGGCATCGGGGATGTAACCCAGGTTCGCCTGGATCTCATGCAGGATCGGTAACAGCGCCCCCGGGGAGCCTTGGTGGCGCTCCAGCAGGCTGTTGAGCATCGGCAGTTGCAGCGTGTCATCAGGCATACAGCAATCCTCACGGTCACGGACACACCAATAAGGCTGTCGGTTGTCCGAAAGTGTCGGCTGCGGCATTCACACCACGTCACGGTTTTCGCGGCATGTTCAGGCCGGTGGCCAGGCACCCTGAGCGGGCATCTTGTTGGACCCGGTGCGGTCTTTGCCGCACCTATTCAGGGCATAACAGGCAGCTTGCCACGCTGCCCCGGATGGGTCGGTACGAAAGCGACGTGTTCGGTTCCGTCCACGACCCCCTTGAAGTCTAGAAGAGGGGAGCGCGCAGTGCCGGTCGATCGGATGGAGCGTTGTTACGGCCCGAATCAGGCCCTTTGCGGGGCCGCTGGTTGCGTCTACAAGGGGCCCTTATGCCCGTTGCCTGCAGTGTTTATGCACAACGGGCGGGTATTTCCGGCGTTTTACCGGCCAATCTGTGAAGCCCTTCACAGCAGCCTGCAACTGGCTGTTTTTTCGAAGATTTATTTTATGAACAAAAAATGACCAATTGCGAATGCCTCCTGAAAGCGTTGTTTTTCGAGGCTTCGCCAATTATTCATCAACAGACTTATCCACAGCTTGCGACGCACTGTCGCAGTGCGTTATCGGCGTTCGGCGAGCAGCAGCAGATTGCGCGGGGTCAGGGGCGCCGGGCAGAACGAGCCGAGACGCACGGCATACCCCTGTTCCTCTAGGAACAGCGCCCGATCGAGCACCAGCCACAGCTCCAGGGGCCGCCGGAACAGGCCGCGCAGCAGTTCCAGGTTGCGCACCTGGGCCAGGCGTTGCCAGCCGGCGGCTTCCAGGGCTGGCCAGTCCTGCGTGGCGGTTGTGGATAACCCTTTGAGCGCCGCCAGGTCGCGACAGTAGTCGGCGAAGGGCTTGTCCAGCCAGGCGCTGGGCAGCGAAGGCGTGGGCAAATAGGTGTCGACGCCGCGCAGCTGGCGTTGCAGCAGATCGAAGCCCAGGCGCCGGGCCATGGAGGTGTCGCGCTGGCGGCGGACCCGGGCCCCGGCGGTCACGGTTTCGCTCAGGGGCAGCCCCAGGTCTTCCAGGGACAGTTGCAAGCGGGAGGCCTGGGCGGCTGTGGATAAGCCCTGATAGCGCTCAGCCGCGATGCGGTTGTAGCAGCAGGGGGCGATTGCCAGGTGCCGGCAGCCGGCGGCGCTGGCCAGGTGCATCAGGCGCACGTGCAGGTCGCCGCAGGCATGCAGGGCCACCGGGGTGTGCTGGGCGCCCAGGCGCGCGGCGGCGTCGGCGGCCATGACGTCCTGCTGCACATGCTCGGCCGGCAGTTGCAGGTGCTGGCTCAGTTGCTGGCCGCTGGCGACCAGGGCTGGGTCGTATTCCAGGCAGGTCAGTTGCTGCTCGCCTTGCAGCAGGCGCCGGCCCAGGTGGCCTTTGCCGGCGCACCAGTCCAACCAGTGTTCGGGGCGGTGGGCAAAGTCCAGGCGGCTGGCAAAGGCCTCGATCTGCTGCCATTTGCGTCCGGGCACGTCGACGTTCAAGCGTGGGTGGGCGGCGTGCAGCGGCAGGCTCGGCAGTTCGCCAACCGAGCCCAGGGCCAGGGACTCGGCAGCCAGCGCGGGAAAGGGGCCTGGGGCGTCGAGCTGTTCCGGGTGGTTGTGGGCGCTTTCGGCGTCCGCCAGTGAGCGCTCGCGTAGCCAGCAGGCCAGTTCGGGGTGCTGGGCTTCCCAGGGCAGTTGCAGGTGGGTGAAGGGGCGCGGGCGCCAGAGCCCTTGGTGGGCCAGCAGGAAGTGTTCCAGGGCCTGAAAGCGGGTCAGGAGTTCGGGGCCTTGGAGGATCGCGGGCATGCTTGGCGCTCGGGGTATTGAAAGGGGTGTTCAGGCCCAGCAGTGCCCGGCCGCTCCGCCAGGCCAGGGCCTGGGGAGCGTCAGGGGGTTTAGCGGCCCTGGCAGGCGTCGACCCGCAGCCAGCGTTCCAGCAGCTTGAAGCCGCGCACCAGGATGTACGCCATCAGCAGGTAGAACATCCCCGCGGCGAAGAAGATCTCCACCGGCAGGTAGGTCCGGGCAATGATGGTCCGCGCCATGCCGGTCAGCTCCAGTAGGGTCACGGTGCTGGCCAGGGCGCTGGCCTTGAGCATCAGGATCACTTCGTTGCTGTAGGCCGGCAGGCCGATGCGCGCCGCCCGGGGCAGGATGATGTAGAACAGCGCCTTGGGCTTGGACATGCCCAGGGCCCGCGCCGCTTCGATCTCGCCCGGCGGAATGGCCTGGATCGCGCCCCGCAGGATTTCCGCGATATAGGCCGCAGTGTGCAGGGTCATGGTGGCGGTGGCGCACCAGAACGGGTCCCGCAGGTAGGGCCACAGGGCGCTATTGCGCACCGCATCGAACTGGGCCAGGCCGTAGTAGACCAAAAACAACTGCACCAGCAGCGGCGTGCCCCGGAAGAAGAAAATGTAGCCGTACGGAAAGGCCCGCACGTACCACAGGCGCGACGAGCGGGCGATGCCCAGTGGGATGGCCAGCAGCAGCCCGGCGATGACGGCGATGGCCACCAATTCCAGGGTCAGGGTCGCGCCCTGGGCCAGCTTGGGCAGCCACTTGATGATCACTTCCCAGTTCATTGGGTGCTCCTCGCGAAGCCGCGAGCGGCGCGTTTTTCCAGGTAGTGCATGCCGGTCATGGCCAGCACGGTGAGGCCCAGGTACATGAAGGCCGCCACCATATAGAAGGTGAAGGGCTGTTTGGACACGGTCACGGCGATCTGCGAGTGACGCATGATTTCTTCCAGGCCGATCACCGAAACCAGGGCGGTGTCTTTCATCAGGATCATGAACAGGTTGCCCAGGCCGGGCAGGGCGATGCGCCACATCTGCGGCATGATCAGCTTGGTGAAAATCCGTGTCTTCGACAGGCCCAGGGCCACGCCGGCCTCACGGTGGCCCTTGGGGATCGCCAGGATCGCGCCACGGAACACTTCAGTGGCGTAGGCGCCGAAGCACAGGCCGAGGGCGATGACGCCGGCGGCGAAGGCATTGAGTTCCAGATCGGGGTTGCCGAAGAACTCGCCCAGGGCACGCATCAGGTTGACCGTGCCGAAATAGATCAGTAGCACCCAGAGCAGTTCGGGGATCCCGCGCACCAGGGTCGAATAGGTCCCGCCCAGCCATTGCAGGGGCTTGTACGGGGAGGTCTTGGCCAGGGCGCCGAGCAGGCCGAGCACCAGCCCCAGGCACAGCGCCGAGAGGGCCAGTTTGACGGTCATCAACGCGCCCGCGGCGAGCGCCGGGCCGAATCCGTAGAGGTCGATATTCATGGGGTTTGCCAGGCTTTGCTAAAGGCCGGCGCCCAGGGGGCGGGCGCCGGTCAGGACCGTCAGGATCAGTAGATGCTGAACGGGAAGTACTTGTCGTTGATCTTCTTGTACGTGCCGTCAGCGACGATTTCTTTCAGGGCCGCGTTGAGCTTCTCGCGGATCGGGTCGCCCTTGCGTACAGCGATGCCGATCTTGTCGCTTTCTTCCACCGGGTCGCCCTTGAACTCGTAAGGCTTGCCGGCTTCGCTTTTCAGCCACTCGTAGTTGACGTACTTGTCGGCCAGGATCGCGTCCAGGCGGCCGGACGTCAGGTCCAGGTAGGCGTTTTCCTGGGTGTCGTAGAGCTTGATGGTGATGTCGTCGCCCAGGTTGTCTTCCAGCCAGGTGCCGGCCAGGGTCGCCCGTTGTGCGCCGATGATCTTGCCCTTGAGCGAGGCTTTGTCCGTCTTGAAGCCGGCCTCGGCTTTAGGCGCGATGAACTGCAGCTTGTTCGAGTAGTAGGGCTCGGTGAAGTCCACCGCTTGCTTGCGCTCGTCGGTGATCGACATCGACGAGATCAGGAAGTCGAACTTCTTGGCGTTCAGGGCCGGGATGATGCCGTCCCAGTCGGAGGTGACGATGCTGCACTCGGCTTTCATCTTGGCGCACAGGGCTTCGCCGATGTCTTTGTCGAAGCCGACCACTTGGCCGCTGGCGTCTTTGTTGTTGAACGGCGGGTAGGCCGCTTCGATGCCCATTTTCAGGGTTTCGGCAGCGGCCGTGGCGCTGAAGGCCAGGCTGACGGCAGCGGCCAGGAGGATTTTCTTATAGCTCTGCATGCGTGTAGCTCCGTTAGCGGTTGCTGGACATGAATTGTTTGCAGCGCGCCGAAAGCGGGTTGTCGAAGACCTGCTGTGGCGATCCTTGCTCTTCTACCAGGCCCTGGTGCAGGAACACCACTTCACTGGATACCTGGCGGGCGAAGCTCATTTCATGGGTGACCAGCAGCATGGTACGGCCTTCTTCGGCCAGGGCGCGGATCACGTTGAGGACTTCCTGGACCATTTCCGGGTCCAGGGCCGAGGTCGGCTCGTCGAACAGGATGACTTTAGGCTGCATCGCCAGGGTGCGGGCGATGGCGGCGCGCTGTTGCTGGCCGCCGGACAGTTGGGCCGGGTAGGCGTGGCGCTTGTCGGCAATGCCGACCTTGGCCAGCAGGGCTTCGGCCACTTCGATGGCTTCGGCCTTGCTTTGGCCCAGCACCCGGCGCGGCGCCTCGATGATGTTGTCGAGCACGCTCATGTGCGGCCAGAGGTTGAAGTTCTGGAACACGAAACCGATTTCACTGCGCAGGCGGTTGATCTGCTTGCCGTCGGCGGCCACCAGCTCGCCGTTTTTCGCCGGCTTGAGCTTGAGTTCTTCACCGGCCACCAGGATCTGTCCCTGGTGCGGGTTCTCCAGCAGGTTGATGCAGCGCAGAAAGGTGGACTTGCCGGAACCGGAGGAGCCCAGGATCGAGATCACGTCGCCGTCGCGTGCGGTCAGCGAGACACCTTTAAGTACCTCCAGCGAACCGTAGCGTTTATGCAAGTTGCGGATTTCAAGCGCGGGCGTGGCCTCAGCCATGTGCGGTCCTCATAGAGTTCATTGCGCTCCTGCTGTTGGCTGGCCTTCCTGGCGAGGCGCCAACCTAGCATAGGGGTCCAAGCGCAGCCAACAGCGTCACCGGGGCTAAACGGAAGGGGCGTGACAGGTTGTCGCATCGGCGCAGCAGACTGTCGCGCCATCTACAACCCGACGCCCGTTTCATCCGTGTTTGCGGCCGGTGTCGCGTAAAAAAAGGCGCGATGTTGCCAGCTTTGGCCGGGTGTTGGAAGCAGCAACGGGCCAAAGGTCATGGATCCGCCCCTTTATTGTGCGTAGCGCACTTTTCGGGTGTGTTTCGGGTGCGCGGTTTCGTCTAGCAGATGGGTGAACCGGTAACGTTCTGGCGAAATGCCATTAATCTCAATGACTTGCGTAAAACCGTCGGTCGCCTTGCAGCCCGCGGAATCCGGGAGCCCGTAACATTTTGGCGCAAATCTTGCGTAAGAAATAAACAACGCCCTGTTGGATTCTTTTTACGAGAAGGAATGCAGACCGGGTGGAATGAATTTTTATTTCGTTGCAAAGGTGCTTTTCATGAGCGGTACGCAACTCTCCAATGACCTCGAACAGGGGCTCAAACCGCGGCATGTGACCATGCTGTCGATCGCTGGCGTAATCGGTGCCGGGCTGTTCGTCGGCTCCGGCCACGCCATCGCCGAAGCCGGCCCTGCTGTTCTCTTGGCTTACGCCGCTGCCGGCACCCTGGTGGTGCTGGTGATGCGCATGCTGGCGGAAATGGCCGTCGCTTCGCCGGACACCGGGTCGTTCTCTACCTATGCGGACCGCGCCATCGGCCATTGGGCCGGTTTCACTATCGGTTGGTTGTACTGGTGGTTCTGGGTCTTGGTGATTCCGTTGGAAGCCAACGCCGCGGCGACCATCCTGCATGCCTGGTTCCCCGACATTGCGATCTGGGTCTTCACCCTGGTGATCACCTTGCTGCTCACCGCCACCAACCTGTTCAGCGTGAAGAACTACGGCGAGTTCGAGTTCTGGTTCGCCCTGATCAAGGTCGTGGCCATCATCGGCTTCGTGATCCTCGGCTTGCTGGCGATCTGCGGCTTGCTGCCCACCAGCCAGGTCAGCGGCGTGTCCCATCTGTTCGACACCCAGGGCTTCCTGCCCAACGGGATGGGCGCAGTGCTGGCGGCGATGCTGACCACCATGTTCTCGTTCATGGGCACCGAGATCGTCACCATTGCTGCGGCGGAATCGAAGAACCCGGGCCAGCAGATCTCCAAGGCCACCAACTCGGTGATCTGGCGGATCGGCCTGTTCTACCTGGTGTCGATCTTTATCGTTGTGGCCCTGGTGCCGTGGAACGACCCAAGCCTGGCCAACGTCGGTTCCTACCAGACCGTGCTCGATCGCATGGGCATCCCCAACGCCAAGCTGATCGTTGACCTGGTGGTGCTGGTGGCCGTGACCAGTTGCTTGAACTCGGCGCTGTACACCGCTTCGCGCATGCTCTTCTCCCTGGGCAAGCGCGGCGACGCGCCGGCGGCTGCCAAGCGCACCAACCGCAGCGGCACGCCTTACTGGGCGGTGATCCTGTCCACGGCTGCGGCCTTCCTGGCGGTGTTCGCCAACTACGTGGCGCCAGCGGCGGTGTTCGAGTTCCTGCTGGCCAGCTCCGGCGCCATTGCCCTGCTGGTGTACCTGGTGATTGCCGTATCCCAATTGCGCATGCGTCAGAAACGCGTGGCGGCTGGTGAGAAAATCGCCTTCCGCATGTGGCTGTTCCCGGGCCTGACCTACGCGGTGATCGTATTTATCGTTGCGGTGCTGGGCATCATGCTGTTCCAGGAAGACCACCGGGTGGAGATCCTCGCCACCGGTGTGTTGAGCCTTCTGGTGATTGCGGCCGGCCTGTTTGTGGCGCGGCGTCGCAAGCTGGAACGTGCTGGCGCGGCGGTGCTCAACTGATTCCCTGAGCCTTCGCTCCACTGAAAAAGCCGCTGTCGATGCCGACCGCGGCTTTTTCGTTTTACTGGCCTGTCCCCGGCATTCGGTGCTGGGTGACGGTTCCACCCCTGGCGGCTTATGGCTATAGTCCGGCCCTCAGATTCTCAAGCCGGGGCACGCAGGAGCACGCATGGCATTCACCAAGATCATCTTCAAGCACCCGGAGTCCGGGGCGGTACGGGCAGCGCCGGTGGGCTTTTCCTGGACGGTGCTGTTTTTCGGCTTTCTGCCGCCGTTGTTCCGGGAAGACTGGAAATGGGGCGCGATCCTGTTTGCCCTGGGGATCTTCACCTTCACCCTGAGCAATGTGGTGTTCGGTTTTACCTACAACAGGCTGCACATCGCCGAGTTGGTCGGCGCCGGCTTCAAGGCGCAGTCCGTCGCCAGTGGCAACCTCGACGCCATCAGCACGCGGATCGGCGTGGCCATCCCACCACTGCAAGCCGCTTGAGGCCTGAGTGTTTCGGGCGATGCAAAAAGGGCGCATTCATCACTGAATGCGCCCTTTTTTTATCGCAGGCGGGGCTCAGTCGGCGGCGTCAAGCAGGGCTTGGGAGGCGGTGACATAAGCGGTCTGGAACGCCGGCGATTCGATCCACGCCAGGGCGCTGGCTTCGTCCGCTTCGGTGGACCATTGGCGGTACTCGATCAGCGCCGCGAGGATGAAGTCGGTGGCGCCTTCCTCGCCTTCCTGCTCCAGCACCAGGGCCAGCAGCGGGTCTTCCAGGAACGCCGTGCACAGCGCTTGCAGGCTGGTCTGCTCGGCATCACGCATGGTTTTGAACAGCTCGGTCAGGTCCACCGACTCGAAGTCGATGCGGTCATCGTTCGGGTCCAGTTCCACGGGCGCAACGTTGCGCTGGGTGCGGTTTTGCTTGGCTTTGGTCTTCGCCCGCTGGGCTCTTTTGTGTTGCTTGTTCGCAGATGCCATGGGCGCCTTACCTGTTGCAGAAGGGGGAGCTGAAACTCAGGTGCAAAAGGATGCCAGTAAAAGGTCGCCACGGCACCTTTAGATGACCATAGGCGGCACGGGGCGCCCCGGCGTGCCTGCCGCCAGGGTGCCGTGTTGCAGCCAGTGCAGGGCAATCGGCCACAGGCGGTCTTGATAGTGGCTGCGGAAAAACGCGAAGTGCCCGACGTCCTGTTCGCCAATGTCTTCGGGCGCAATGCGCCAATGGGTGCAGCGGCTGCCGGTGAAATACCCCAGCAGGCGCTGGATGGCCGGCACGGTGCCGTAAGGGTCGTCCTCAATGCTGATGGCCAGCAGGTCGGCCTCGACCCAGGCGAAGGGCAGGCCAGCGTGTTGGCGCACCAGCTGGCGACCGCTGGGGCGCTGCTCGTAGCGTGCGCGCGGCGTGGCCCAATCGCGCACCACGCCGGCCGGGGTGTCTTCGAGCCAGCCCAGGCGCTTGCCTGGGAAGTAGCCGCACAGTGCGGTGACCAGGGGCATCACCAGGTGCCATTTGCCGAACATCCGCCAGCGTTGCTGGGGGCTGTAATCGCGCCAGTAGGCGAATTGCGCACCGACTGTCACCAGCCGGCGGATCGCTGCGCCCGAGGCGCCGAGGCCCGCCGCGCAGCCGCCAAAACTGTGGCCCACCACGTCGATCGGCTGCCCGGGAAACTCGCGCTGGGCGCGTTGCAAGATGGCCTCGAAATCCAGCGCGCCCCAATCCGACCACGACGCGTGCAACCCCTTCAGCGAGGTCGGCCGCGACTCGCCGATGCCGCGATAGTCATACAGCAGCACCTCGAAGCCATGGGCGAACAGGTACTCGGCAAACCGCGAGTAGTGCCGGCAGCGCACCGAGGTGGCCGGGTTGATGATCACCACCGGGCGCTGGCGGTCTGGCTGGCAATGGCGCCAGCTGAAACCGCCCAGCAGGAAGCCGTCAGCCGCCGCCTCGCTGAAGGCCACATCGGCGCCAGGCAGCTTTGTGGCGTTCAGCGTCGGCAAGGGGGTGGGTGGCGTGTGCACGGTCATGATCGGGGCTCCTGTGGCGCAATGGCGCGCCCTGAGCGTGGTCGGGGCTAGGGGTGTTTGGCGGCCGTGCCCATTAATACCCGGCTTACCCAGAACGCTGCAACGGCGAGGGCGGCGAGCACCAGGGCAATCAGGCCGTGCATGACGATTTCGAACCAGAAGCGCCCGGGCTCTGTGGCCAGGGTATAAATCCGTCGTGGGCCGACCCGGTTGCCCGTGACGATCTGACCTTGCACCACGCTGTCCACCAGCAGGAAACCCAGGCCGCCCACCAGCAGCAACAGGAACACCCCGATCAACACAAAGACCCAGGCGCCGCGTCGCGGGTTGTCGGGGGCGGGGTGGGGTAAGGGGACGCGAACTTTTTTCTGGCTCATGGGCAACATTCCTTTGTGGCAGTCTGCGGCGGCCCCCTGCGATGGGGCGCGGCGGGTAACTTTACTCGCCCCCGGCCGATCACGATAATCGGCGCCTCTGCCACCTTGGACTACCGCACATGGAATTGCTGGAAAGGGATCTTGCCGATTGGGAGCCATTGGCGCTTGAGTGGCATCAGGGTTATGGGTTTGTCCAGGGCGAGTTGCTGGGCGATGCCCAGGCTCGCGACACCTACATCCTGCTCAACCCGGAGGGCAAGGCGCCCCAGGTAGTGGCCGAAGAGGCTGCGGCCGGGGGCTTTTGGCCGACACCGCTGATCCCCGGAGAGCCGGTCTGGCGCCATCGCCGCAACCGCCACTTGCTGGCTGATGCGCGCTGCGTCTTTTACTGCCAGCCGCATTACGACGGACGCTATGGCTTCCAGGCGTTGCTTGCCTTGCCGTTCCAGTTCCGCGAGCCCTTGCATAGCCTGCTCCATGGGTACTGGCGCGATCGCTTGACCCTCTATTTCTTTACCGATTACGAAGTGCGCGCGATGCAGGACGTGCAGCATGGGGCGTTTGCCTTGCTCGAGCAGGACCTGACTGAGGGGGTCGTGCCTGCACCGCTGTACACCGACGGGGTGGGGCTCTTTCTCTATGGCCGTCGCGTGGCCAATGCGGGCGATCAGGTGCGGGCGACCAACTGCCGGGCTTACCAAGTGGTCAATGGCCAGGTCTGCCGAGGGTTCAAGCCGTTGCACCAGAAGGACGGCAGCCCGTTGCCCATCGCCAACCCGGAGGGTTTCCATCAGGTCGCGGGCCGCTGGTTCAGTGATGGTCAGTCGATCATCGTCCAGGCGCAGCAAGGTTCGAGCGTGAGCTACGAATACTTCTACCGCATCGATGACGTCGACCTCGCCAGCTTCACCGTGCTCAACGAACGCTATGCCAAGGATGCCCGACGCGCCTATTACATCACCGGCAGAACCCTCCGCAATGTCGGCGAGTTCCGTCTGGTGAAGGAGCAGTACCCGCAGTTCGACGCCGGCGGGCGTGTGGTGGCGAGCACGGAGAGCGACGATCGCTATTTTGCCGTGGACGAGCAATACGTCTACGCCGCCGGCACCCGATTGCGCGGCGCTCACGGTCCCAGTTTTCGCTCCCTGGGCTTCAACCATTACTGCGATCAGCAGCGCGCTTATCTGGGCAAGCAACTGCTGGAGCTTGAGGTGGACAGCCTGGTGGTGGCCAAGCTGTATCGGGGCGAGGGCGAATACGCACCGGTGCTGGTGGGCGACCGGCATGGCCCCCTGAACGCTGGTGGGGTGCTTAATAACGCGATGTTCGAGCAGTGGGCGCCGTACTTTGCCGCGCACCCTGAGCGAGAGGATTACTGGTGGCACCGCATGCAGGCGCAACGTGAGCAGCCTGAAGCAGAGGAAGACCCGGCCAGCCTGCGGGATATCGGCCAGGGCTTCAGCCTGGGGCGCAGTGTGTACTTCCAGGGGAATAAGATCGAAGGCCTGGACGCGGCGAGCTTCAGGTTGCTCAACGAAAGCCTGTGCGGCGATGCCAATGGCTTGTACCGCATTGATTACTATTCGAGGGCCAACATGGCCGCCGAGCGTTTTTCGACCCAGCCTGTAGAGCATTTCCGGTTCCTGGATGAGGTGTACATCACCGATGGCAAGGCCGTGTTCAAGCACTGGATTCACTACCACCTGCCAGAACTGCTGCGCAAAGCCGATCTCGCCACTTTCGAAACCTTCGGCCATGGCTGGGCCAGGGATGCGTCGGCGGTGTACTGCTACGGCGAAATAAAAAAACACCTCAACCCGGCGACCACGCGCTTTTTGGGCAGTTATGCCTTCAGCCCCGAACTGATGTCGTGGGCTGGCAAACCGCTGGATGTGGAATTCACCATGGACGAAGTGTCGGTGCCGCACCCGGAGTTTCTGCAGCTGGGGACCCGCAAACTGTTCTGCGGCCGCCGCCCGCAGAGCGCCAAGCGTATCGACCTGCCGACCCTGGAGTTTCTCGACGCCAAATTCGCTCGGGACAAGCGAACGTTCTATCGCTACGAGCGCGACGTGGGTCTGACCGAAACCAGCGAAGACGAGTACCGACAAGCCTTGGCCAAGGCCGGCGAAACTTTGAAGAAATAGTCATTCACTAAGGACTGCACACATGGACGCGACAAAAACGCTGCAACCCCAGGAATGCCAGGGCATGGACGATATCCGCCGGGAAATCGACCGCCTGGACCAGAGCGTCATTCAACTGCTGGGCCAACGGTTCCAGTACGTGCTTGCCGCCTCGAAGTTCAAGACCTCGGCCACCTCGGTGCGCGCCCCGGAGCGCTTCAAGGCCATGCTCGCCACCCGCCGCGAATGGGCGGCGGCCGAAGGCCTGAGCCCGGATGCGATCGAGAAAATGTACAGCGACCTGGTGCAGCACTTTATCGCTGAAGAGATGAAGCACTGGCAGGCCGAGCAGCCCACGGCCGGCGCCTGATGTCGGATGCGGTGAGTGAGCCGCCGGTGCCCGACGAACAGGCGTCGTCACCGGCCCCGGAGATCAAGATCAAGCTGTTTCCCGAGGATGTGGCCCTGTTGGACGAGTGCGGGCATCCGTTCCTCCTTCCTGTGCCCCGCTCCTGGGCGGCGCGCCTGTTCCCGGTACTCTGGCTGCTGCTGGCCGTGGGCTTTGTCGCCGCGCTGTTCACCGGCAGCACGCTGACCTTGCCCCTGGGCTTGTCGACCCTGTGCTACCCCGTGGTCTTCTTGCTGCTGCACCACTGGCTGAGCCCAGCCGAGCAGCGCCTGGCCTGGTTCGATGCCCAAGGCCTGCACCTGCTGTGCGGCACTCAACAGGCGCCCTGCGCGAGCTACCAGCACTTCATCGCGTTCGAGGACATGGTCCAGATCAAGACCTTCAACGAGTACCGCAACATGGGGCGCTCGGGGATATTCCATTTCCGCAGCTACCAGATCCAGCTGAGGGTGCCGCTGTTCGAGCGATACAGCCTGCGCATCAACACCCATCGCAGTGAATACTCGGTGCTGCGGATGATCAAGCGCGTGGCGCAACTGCCTGCGGCGCAACACATCGAGATCGTGCCCATGGTGCGTTACGGCAAATTCCCGCCCACCCGGATCGAAGCCCGCCGGGAACGTGCGCGGCGCTTGGAGGGGGAGGTGTGAGCGGGGCGCGATTGAGCCTGGGGCGCGGGTTGGCCCTGTAACGTTCAGTCATCAGGCGAGGGCTTGCGCTCACCTGACCCGCTCTTTACTCTGCGCCGGTCGCTGCCAAATCAGCGACCGGGCGTAGGAACCCGATCATAAGATGCGTACAGGCACCCAGCCTTTTGGGTGTCTTCTGCTGCCTATGCGTTATGGCGGCTGTACGCGGGCACGCTTCGGCGTGGCCGGATCTTGTGACCGGTTCCTACCCCCGCGTGCAGCTGCCACCTGGCCGGTAGGAAGTTGGGTGGTAGCTCCTCACACACAAGGAGTTTCGCCCATGAACGGATATATCCCTCTTCAAAGCACCGCCGCAGACAACCCTGTCCTGCTGATCAATCCCCATGCACCGCTGCTGGACCTCCTGGCCTGCGCCGATCAGCGCATCCGCGCCATCCACAAACTGATGAACAGCCTGTCCTGCATGACCGCGCAAACAGCCGACGACAGCGACCTGTTCCAGATCGCCGACATCGCCGCACTGTTGCTCGGTGATGGCGTAGCCCTGCTCGATGTGGCGCAGGGCAGGGCGACGGAGTGGGCTGACAAAACGTCCTGACCTGCGGACGCAGGCCATGTGTCAGTTCAGCCAGGATCGATTCGATCCTGGCTGCTCAAGGGCGTTCGTCATAGAGCGTGCCGATCTGGCGTTCCAGGGCTCGGGTGAGCCCGCCCTGTAACGCGGTATGCCGGCCCATCTGCCCGCAGGTTTGCACGTGCAATGTGTCGACGGTACGCAATACCTGCTTGCGTGACTGGCGGATTAATTCACTGAGGCTTTCGATCAGTGGAAGCCGAGTCAGGAGCCCCCAAAATGCTCCGCAATCAAACGGTTGTTCTGTGCTCAGCCACACAGATACTGAGAGACAGCAGCAAGGCGATAGTGGCGAGCCCGCCGGCTACCCAGAGGTTACCGGTAAGGCCGATCCCATCTAAAACGAGGCCACCCGCCCAGGCTCCTAATGCAATTCCGACATTGAAAACGCCTACATACAGCGCCGTAGCAATTTCCACGGCACGCGGCGCGGCTTTCATCATCCACGTCATCAGGCCGACCGACACGCCGCCATAGGCTAACCCCCAAACCAGCAGCACAATGCCGCCAATGTTGGAGTGGCCGATGATCAGGAACAGCACTGGCACCAGTAGCAGGCCCAATGAGATGGCTATCAAGGTTTGCGCTGTGCGCTGCGCTGCGATGATCCCTGCCAGGAAGTTGCCGGCTATGCCCGCTAAGCCATAGGCGAATAACAGTGCGCTCACCCATTGGCTATCGAACCCCGATACCGACATCAGTAACGGACGCACGAAGGTAAAAACCATGAAGTGTCCGGCCACCAGTGCCAGTGTCAAAAGTAGCCCGACTTGTAGCGTCCGGTTGCCTAGCTGTTCGCCAAACTGGCGCACGGTCACCGAACCAGTAACGGGGAGTTTGGGGATAACAGCAAGATGCAACGCCAACACTAACCCGCTGAATAGCGCCATGCCGCCGAAGGCCCAGCGCCACCCAGCAAAGTCACCGACCAGTGCGCCAAGTGGAACACCCAGCACTGAAGCAGCTGCCACTCCTCCGAAGATGATGGAGGTGGCTAAACCAACAGAGTGATCAGGGACAAGCCGACAAGCTAGCCCCCCGGCGATCGCCCAGATACCACCCATGCAAAATCCGACTAGAACACGGGCGGCCAGCATCCAGGCCATGCTGGGTGCCAAAGCCGACGCAATGTTGGCAATCACTAACAGCCCTAGCAACCCGCATAGAATTCTGCGCCGGTCCACGCCGCCCGATGCGATCACCGCCAGCGGTGCGAATAACGCCGCCAGCAATGCTGGCAATGAAATCATCAGGCCCGCTGTTCCGGGGGAGGTGTCCAGCGTTTTGGCAATCGGCGTCAGCAGTCCGACCGGGAGCATTTCAGTCGTCACAACGGAAAAGGTGGCAAGCCCTACGGCGGTCACTGCCAGCCATGGGTGTTGAACAGAGGTTCCAACGAGTTTGGCTGAAGACGTGCTCATGATTCAGATCCTTGGAATAGAGAAACACGCAGTACCGTCAGTCAGCGTCACCTCCGGCCGGGGCGCTGATGAGAAGTGGTTATTCGTTTTCCTCGGTGCGACGGCTTCCCTTGGCGATAGAGTGTGGGAAGATACATACGCGGCGTATGAATAGGACTGTATATTCATACGGAGAGAATGTAAATAATCATACGAAATGTATGTAAGAGGAGTGGTAATGGTTCGTCGCACGCGTGCTGAGATGGAAGAAACACGAGCCACATTGCTGGTCATTGCCCGGAAGGTCTTTAGCGATCGCGGCTACGCCGATACGTCTATGGACGACCTCACCGCTCAAGCGAACCTGACACGTGGCGCGCTCTATCATCACTTCGGCGACAAGAAAGGGTTGCTGGCAGCGGCGGTGGAGCAAATCGATGCGGAGATGGACGAGCGCCTGCAAGCGATCTCCGACGCTGCCGATGATGAGTGGGAAGGTTTCCGCAGCCGCTGTCGGGCCTACCTGGAGATGGCACTTGAGCCTGAAATTCAGCGCATCGTGCTGCGCGATGCCAGGGCTGTGCTAGGAGGGGCGTCGCCTGACTCACAGCGTCATTGTGTTGAATCTATGCGGCGACTGATCGACAGCCTCATGCAGGGCGGTGTCGTTGCCCAGGCCGATTCGCAGGCCTTGGCATCGCTGATCTACGGCAGCCTGGCTGAAGCCGCGTTTTGGATCGCCGATGGTGAAGATGGCAACACTCGGCTTGAGCAGGGCGTCGTTGCCCTGGAGTTGCTTCTGCGTGGGCTGCTAGTTAGGCGGTAATAGCAACGGCTAGGAGGGGCGGCTTGCAGCGAGTCTTTTTTCAAAATCCGCTGGGTTTCCCAGTGAAACCATAGTGGAAACCAGCGGCTGACAACCCACCGCTTTAGATAACGGGGTGGCTCACCTACGTTTGAGTTTGCAAGGGATCGATTACCAACCGCAGAAAGCAAAAAACCCGCACTAGGCGGGTTTTTTGTTTGCTTTCACGTGGTGCGAACACCACCTGAAAGCTGAAGGTGGTGCCCAGAGACGGAATCGAACCGCCGACACGGGGATTTTCAATCCCCTGCTCTACCGACTGAGCTATCTGGGCAACGGGGCGCATTAAACGGGTTTTTCGGAGGGTCGTCAAGCAAGTTTTGAAAAAAATGTTTAATTATTACCGTCGCTTACGTCCGCCCCCCGATTTCACGGGGTTTATTCCGCTGGCGGCACGTAGCCGTCGGCCTTGGCGTATTCCTCGCCGGAGAAAAACTTATCCATCTCGCCCTGCAAATATTTGCGGTCTTCGGCGTTCATCATGTTCAGGCGCTTTTCGTTGATCAGCAGGGTCTGGTGTTTCTGCCAGTCGGCCCAGGCCTTGGCGAGACGTGTTCGAAAATATCCTGGCCTTTGGCACCCGGGTAGGGAGGGCGCTCAAGGGCGGGCAGTTCTTCCTGGTATTTGCGGCACATTACGGTGCGGGTCATGACGACTCTCCTGCATTCAAGACATCGGCCGCGCGTTTAAGCAGTGTTTTCACCGGGGCGGCAAGGCCCAGGCGCGGCGGGGTGGCGAGGTTATACCAGAGCCAATCGGCCTCGGCCACGTGCAGGGCCGAGGCCTCGACCCGTACCAGCCAGGGTTCTATGGCCAGTTGGAAGTGGCTGAAGGTGTGGATCAGGTTGGGCAGGGCCTGTTGCTGGCCCAGCGCCAGGGAGTGCTGCAGCGCCAGGTGTTCGAGGTCACCCAGGTCATCCAGCTCCGGCAGGCTCCACAAGCCGCCCCAGAGGCCGCTGGAGGGTCTTCGGTACAGCAGGATGGCGCCATCGCGGTTGGCCAGCATCGGCATCAGGGTGCGCTTCTGCGGCACCGCCTTGCGCGGCTTGGGAATTGGGTAGCGCGTCTCCAGGCCGAGCATGTGGGCTTCGCAGCCTCGCTCCAGGGGGCACAGCAGGCAGCTGGGCTTGCTCCGGGTGCAGAGGGTGGCGCCCAGGTCCATCATCGCCTGGGTGTAGTTGTTGACTCGGCTGTGGGGCGTGAAGCGCTCGGCGGCGGCCCAGAGCTGCTTGGCCACCTTGGGTTCGCCCGGGTAGCCCTCTTGGGCAGTAAAGCGCGCCAGCACCCGTTTGACGTTGCCGTCGAGGATAGGTGCACGCAGGCCCATGCTGATGCTGGCGATGGCGCCAGCGGTGGACAGGCCGATGCCCGGCAGGTCGGTGAGTTTTTCCACGTCACGGGGAAACTCGCCGCCGTACTCGGCCACCACGATCTTCGCGGTCTTTTGCAGGTTGCGGGCGCGGGTGTAGTAACCCAGGCCGGTCCACAGGTGCAGCACTTCGTCTTCCGGTGCTTCGGCCAGGGCCTGCACCGTGGGCAGCGAGGCCATGAAGCGGTCGAAGTAGTTGAGCACGGTGCTGACCTGGGTCTGCTGCAACATGATCTCCGAGACCCAGACCCGATATGGGTTGATGTCCTGTTGCCAGGGCAGGTCGTGGCGGCCGTGGCGGTCGAACCAGCCCAGCACCGCCGTTGAAAATTCCTCGGCTCTCATCGCTTGAACAGCCCCTTGAGCGCGTTTTTCAGTTCCGGGCTGACTTTGTCGCCAAGCTTTTCATCGATCTTGTCGCTCAGGCGTTCCCCGGCCAGTTTGGCGGCGACCTGGCCCAAGCCGTCCTTGTCCAGGCGGCAGGCCTTGGCCCCGAGTTCCAGCGGGCCACGGCAGCGCAGCGGCAACTCGATACCGGCAAAGCGTTCGCCGACCTGGCAGGCCGGGTCGGGCATGTCGCTCTTGTCGCCTTCGACGACGATACCGACGCGGTAGTCCATGCCCAGCACCCGCAGGTCGATGTCGCCATTGCCGCTGACGCTCATGCCGGGGATGCGCACTTTCAGGTCGGGGTTGCTGGCCACGCCGTTACGGAACGTCAGGTTGCCCTTGAGCTCCTGGAAGGGGGTGTCCTTGCCGCGTGGCGTGCCACTCAGGGTTTTGCGGTTGAGGGTGGCGATGCCCTGGCACAGCTGTTGTTCCAGGTTGGCGTTGAGCAGCACGCCGTTATTGATCACGAAGCTGGCGGTGCCATTGAGGCTGTCGATCAGCGCTTTCTGGCTGTTGCCGCTGCCGCTCAGGTTGCTGTTGAGGGTCACCAGGCCTTTGACTGGCGGGTTCTGGCCCTGGCTTTCGAGGATGCGCTCCACCGGCACCCGGCTGATCTTGGTCTGCAGGTTCAGCAGCGGGGTGGGTTGGCGCACATCGAGGTTGCCATTGGCGTCGAAGCTGCCGTTGTAGAGTTCGCCGCGCAGGCTTTCCAGCTTCAGCAGGCCGCCCTGGCCGGTGGCCTTGAGCGCGGCATTCTGGATCGGCAGCTTGTCCAGGGTCAGTTGGCCGAAGCTCAAGTCGGCGATCACGTCGAGTTTGCTCAGGCGCTCCACGGGCAGCAGGCGCTCGGTGCTCCAGGCGCCCTTGGTCGGGGCGTCAGGCAGCGGTGTGGTGCCGGCGCCGGCCATGGCTTCACTGCTTTGCACTTCGGCCTTGCGCGCGGCGGAGGCGCTATTGGCTTCGGCGGATTTGGGCGGCAGGTAACGGTCGACATTGAAGGTGTCGGCCTTGAGCTGGGCCCGCAGCGATTGCTTGTCGAAGTCGTCCACGGCCAGGCGACCGTTGAAGGTGCTGTCGTCGAGCTTCAGGTTCAGGTCTTCCAGGGCCAGGCTGGTGGGCGTGGCCTGGATCCGGCTGACCAGCTCGACCTTGCTCAGGCTGCCTTCGGCCATGGCCGGCAGGGTCTGGCCGAGGCTATCGACGAATTTCGCCAGGTCGAACTGGGCGATGGACAGGCCGCCGCTGATTTGCGGGGTCTTGTCCAGGTCGTTGACCTTCAGTTCGCCCAGGGCGCGTAGTTGGTTGACCGAGACTTTCAGCCCGCTCCATTGCGCCACGTTGGCGGCCTTGTCCAGCAGCAACTGGCCTTGGGCGGCAAAGGTCACGGTCTTGCCTTGCAGTGGGTCGCCGGCCACTTCGCCGGACAGGCGCATGTCTTCGAACTGGTAGCGCTGCAGGGCACGGTCGAAGCGCAGTTCGCCGTTCAGCTCGGTGCGCACCCGCACCGCTGGCTGGTTGCTGCCCAGGAAGGCGGTGAGCTTGACCGGGGTGTTGGTGGCTTCGTGGATCGGCCCGGTGCTCAGTTGAATGCTCTCGGCGGTGAATTGCTTGCCGGTCTGCTCATCGTTGTATTCAACCCGGGCGTTGTTCACGGTCAGGCTGTCGATGTCCAGGCGGATTGGCTGGGCCGGTTTTTCCACCGTGGGCGAGGGTTCGCTGCCGGTGCCAGTGCCCGCGGTGGGCGTTGCCGGCGGCTGCTCGGTGGTCACGGCCTTGCCGATGTCTTGCCAGTTGCCGTGGCCATCCTTGTCGCGGTTCAGGCGCAGGTTCAGGCCTTCGACGCGCACGTCGCTCATCTGCACTTCACGGCGCAGCAGCGGCAGCACGCGCACCGACAGACCCAGCATCTGCAGGTCGGCAAAGGGTTCTTTGGGTTTGGCCAGGGTGGCGACGCTGGCTTCATGCAGCTCCAGGCCCAGCCAGGGGAACAGGCTCCAGCCGATGTCGCCATTGAGCGTCAGCTCGATGTGGGCCTTGTCGCGGGCTATCTGGCGAATCTCGTCTTTGTAGTCGTTGGGATCAAACAGATGGGTCAAGGCAAAGCCGAGAGCCACGATGATCAGCAACAGCCCGAGAATGACCAGACCCAGGATTTTGCCGAACGCTTTCATGGGCGAGTCCTTGTATGTCGAATTCAAAAAATGAGCGGGGCAGTATAGCGCCCGAAACCTGACGACTGGTCAGCGATCACGCTGGCAGCGTCTCCAGTGGCAGATGCAGTTTGGTTGCCAGGGCCTGGGCGTGCAGGTTCCCGGTGGGCGCCAGCAGATGCAGGGTGGCGCCCTGATCCCGGGCCATGGCCTGGGCCTGGCTCACCAGCCGTTCGGCGACGCCGCGGCGGCGGGTGATGCTGCGTACGCACAGATGGGACAGGCGCCAGGCCTCAGGGTGCCGTTGCAGGCGCGCCGCGCCGAGCAACCGATCGTTGAAGCGCCCCACCAGCAGGCTGCCGTCGGCCAGGCTGGTTTCGATCAGCTCGCGCACATCGCTCAGCGGCGCGAACAACTCGGGCGGAGCGTCCTGGTAGATCTTCAGCAGGTCCTGTTGGTCCTGGTAGCTGGCTTCGTGCAATGACTCGACAACGATGGGCATGGGATGTCCTGTTGAGGCGGGTGGACCCTTCGCTGGCAAGCCAGTTCCTACAGGGCGATGACGGCATTTGAAGTGCATTGATCATCGGGCTGGCAATGCCGAGCGGCGCAGTGGTTGCAAAAAAGGTGATGTCAGTTTGGTTTTTTAGCGCGTTGCAAATGGTAACCTCTCGCGGTTCGTGCGTCCTTCCGCGACTTAATGTCGCGCCTGCCAAAATGGAGCTTTACTCAATAAAACGACCCCGCCTGCGTGCCAAGGTCGTCGCAGGAGAGTGGTCGACGAATAATTCTAATAAATTGGGGGAAACATCCATGAGCACGAGTACTGAAGCGGGCAATCCTGCCGCTCAGCCAGCGTTCCTGTCCAAAGAACGCATCATCGCCAAGCCCGGTTTCAACCGCTGGCTGGTTCCACCGGCCGCTCTGGCCATTCACCTGTGCATCGGCATGGCCTATGGCTTTTCGGTGTTCTGGCTGCCGTTGTCCAAGGCGCTTGGGGTAACGGCCCCGGTGGCTTGTGCACCGGACATGAGCTTCATCGCACAGATCTTTTCGTCCCAGTGTGACTGGCCGATCTCCATGCTCGGCTGGATCTACACCCTGTTCTTCATCTTCCTGGGCTGCTCGGCAGCGATCTGGGGCGGTTGGCTGGAACACGCCGGCCCGCGTAAAGCCGGTGTGGTGTCGGCCTTGTGCTGGTGCGGTGGCCTGCTGATTTCGGCCTTGGGCATCTACACCCATCAAATCTGGCTGATGTGGCTGGGTTCGGGGGTGATTGGCGGTATCGGCCTGGGCCTGGGCTACATCTCGCCGGTCTCGACCCTGATCAAGTGGTTCCCGGACAAGCGCGGCATGGCCACCGGCATGGCAATCATGGGCTTTGGTGGCGGCGCGATGGTTGGCGCTCCTCTGGCGGCGGCCTTGATGGGGCACTTTGCCTCGCCGACCGGCGTTGGCGTGTGGCAGAGCTTCCTGGTGATGGCCGCGATTTACTTCGTGTTCATGATCGGTGGCGCGCTGTCGTACCGGGTGCCGCCAACCGGCTGGAAGCCTGAAGGCTGGACCGCCCCGGCGAAAAAAGCCGCCAACGCAATGATCACCCACCGCCATGTGCACGTGAATGTGGCCTGGAAGACGCCGCAATTCCGTCTGGTATGGCTGGTGCTGTGCCTCAACGTTTCGGCGGGCATCGGCATCCTCGGCATGGCCTCGCCACTGTTGCAGGAAGTGTTCGCCGGCAAGCTGCTGGGCAATAACCTGACCTTCAGCCAACTGGACGCCGGGCAACTGGCGCAGATCGCCGCGATTGCTGCCGGCTTCACCGGTTTGCTCAGCCTGTTCAACATCGGCGGGCGCTTCTTCTGGGCGTCGTTCTCCGACTACCTGGGGCGTAAAAACACCTATTTCGTGTTCTTCGCCCTGGGCTTTGCCCTGTATGCGCTGATCCCGAACCTGGGCCACCTGGGCAATATCGCCCTGTTCGTGGCGGCGTTCTGCATCATCCTGTCGATGTACGGCGGTGGTTTTGCCACGGTGCCGGCTTACCTGGCGGACTTGTTCGGCACGCAGATGGTCGGTGCCATCCACGGTCGCTTGCTGACTGCCTGGGCGGCGGCGGGTGTGCTCGGTCCCGTGCTGGTCAACTACCTGCGTGAGTATCAGTTGAGCATCGGCGTGGAACGCGCCGCGGCCTATGACATCACCTTGTACATCCTTGCCGGCCTGCTGGTGCTGGGCTTCCTGTGCAACCTGCTGGTGCGCCCGGTGGCCGACAAGTACTTCATGACCGACGAGCAACTGGCGGCCGAACAGGCCCTGGGCCATGACAAGGGCGCCGACACCAGCACCGTGCTGGAGTGGAAAGCCTCGTCGAGCAGCGTGCCGTTGGCGGTTGTCGCCTGGCTGGTGGTGGGTATTCCGTTGGCGTGGGGCGTGTGGGTCACCCTGCAGAAAACCGCGGTGCTGTTCCACTAAACCCGGCCGTTTCCGGCTTGCCGGGCATCGCGCTATCGCTGGCCAGCCAGCTCCTGCAGGGTGTGTGATTTTGTAGGAGTCGGCTGGCCGGCGATGGCGATGTGGCTAATGCCGGCTCTTCTTTGCTTGTCATGACAGGTATAGCCCCAGTGCTATTGGGTTCAGCCCGTCAGGATATTGTCCTGCGTGTTTCTGTTTGGCCGCCGTCGGGCCTATAATGTTCGCCTTTTTCGCCCAATGATTTTGCGGAGCTGGTGATGGCCGAACGTAAGGCATCTGTCGAGCGCGACACTCTGGAAACCCAGATCAAAGCCTCGATCAACCTGGATGGCACCGGAAAGGCCCGATTCGATATCGGCGTGCCCTTCCTTGAGCACATGCTGGACCAGATCGCCCGTCACGGGCTGATCGACCTGGATATCGAAAGCAAGGGCGACCTGCATATCGACGACCACCACACCGTGGAGGACGTGGGTATCACCCTGGGTCAAGCCTTCAGCAAGGCCATCGGCGACAAGAAAGGCATCCGTCGTTACGGCCACGCCTATGTGCCGCTCGATGAAGCCCTGTCCCGCGTCGTGATCGACTTCTCTGGCCGTCCTGGCCTGCAGATGCACGTACCCTTTACCCGCGCCAGTGTCGGCGGCTTCGACGTTGACCTGTTCCAGGAGTTCTTCCAGGGCTTCGTCAACCACGCCAACGTCACCCTGCACATCGACACCCTGCGTGGGCACAACACGCACCACCAGATCGAGACCGTGTTCAAGGCTTTCGGCCGCGCGCTGCGCATGGCTGTGGAGCTGGATGAGCGCATGGCCGGGCAAATGCCATCGACCAAGGGCGTCCTGTAATGCAGACGGTCGCCGTTATCGATTACGGCATGGGCAACCTGCACTCGGTGGCCAAGGCCCTCGAGCACGTGGGTGCCGGCAAGGTGATGATCACCAGCGACGCCAACGTGATTCGCGAAGCCGACCGGGTGGTATTCCCCGGTGTGGGCGCGATTCGCGATTGCATGGCCGAAATTCGTCGCCTGGGCTTCGACAGCCTGGTGCGTGAAGTCAGCCAGGACCGTCCCTTCTTGGGCATCTGCGTGGGCATGCAAGCCTTGCTCGACCGCAGCGAAGAGAACGACGGCGTCGATTGCATCGGCCTGTTCCCGGGCCAGGTGAAGTTTTTCGGCAAGGGCCTGCATGAAGACGGCGAGCACTTGAAGGTGCCGCACATGGGCTGGAACGAAGTGCAGCAGGCGGTGAGTCACCCGCTGTGGCACAACATCCCGGACCTGGCGCGCTTCTACTTCGTGCACAGCTACTACATCGCTGCCGGCAGCGCGCGGCAGGTGGTGGGCAGCGGTCACTACGGCGTGGACTTCGCCGCTGCGCTGGCCGACGGCTCGCGTTTTGCCGTGCAGTTCCACCCCGAGAAGAGCCACACCCACGGCCTGCAATTGCTGCAGAACTTCGCCGCCTGGGATGGTCGCTGGTAAATGGCCGCAAAAAAAACCAAGCCGCCGATCCTGACCCTCACTCCCGAGCAGGAGAGCGAGGCCAATCACAAGATCAAGCGGTTCATGGAGGATCGCTTCGAATTGGACCTGGGTTCGTTCGAAGCGGCGGAAATCCTTGAGCTGTTTACCCGCGAAATCGCCCCGCATTACTACAATCGGGCGATTTTCGATGTGCAGGCGCACCTTAAAGAGCGGTTCGAAAGCATCGAAAGCGATCTGTGGGCGCTCGAGAAGAATTGAAGTAGCCGCAAGCTTCAGGCGTGAAGCTGCAAGAATTGAAACGCGTGCTTGCTTGCAGCTCATGGCTTGCAGCTTGCAACTCTTTTGACGAAGGAAAAAGCATGCTCATTATTCCCGCTATCGATCTTAAAGACGGTGCCTGTGTACGTCTGCGCCAGGGCCGTATGGAAGATTCCACGGTGTTCTCCGATGACCCGGTGAGCATGGCTGCCAAGTGGGTTGAAGGCGGTTGCCGTCGTCTGCACCTGGTCGACCTGAACGGTGCCTTTGAAGGCCAACCGGTCAACGGCGAAGTGGTCACCGCCATCGCCAAGCGCTACCCGAACCTGCCGATCCAGATCGGTGGCGGCATCCGCTCCCTGGAAACCATCGAGCACTACGTCAAAGCCGGCGTGAGCTACGTGATCATCGGCACCAAAGCCGTGAAAGACCCGGCCTTCGTCGCTGAAGCCTGCCGCGCGTTCCCGGGCAAGGTCATCGTTGGCCTGGATGCCAAAGACGGTTTCGTGGCCACCGATGGCTGGGCCGAGATCAGCACCGTCCAGGTGATCGACCTGGCCAAGCAGTTCGAAGCCGATGGCGTGTCGGCCATCGTTTATACCGACATCGCCAAAGACGGCATGATGCAGGGCTGCAACGTTTCGTACACCGCTGCCCTGGCTGCCGCGACCAAGATCCCAGTGATCGCGTCCGGCGGTATCCACAACCTGGGCGACATCAAGTCGCTGCTGGACGCCAAGGCGCCTGGCATCATCGGCGCCATCACGGGCCGCGCGATTTACGAGGGCACGCTGGATGTGGCCGAGGCTCAAGCCTTTTGTGATGGCTACGCGGCCAGCAGCAAGGCATAAGCGGCAAGCGGCAAGTTGGACGCGTGGCTGCTATCCGCTCTTGCTTGTCGCTTGAAGCTTGTCGCTTCTTAATCGGAGATTAAGTCTATGGCGTTAGCCAAACGCATCATCCCTTGCCTGGACGTCGACAACGGTCGCGTGGTCAAGGGCGTCAAGTTCGAGAACATCCGTGACGCCGGCGACCCGGTGGAAATTGCCCGTCGCTACGACGAGCAGGGTGCCGACGAGATTACCTTTCTCGACATCACCGCCAGCGTCGATGGCCGCGATACCACGCTGCACACCGTCGAGCGCATGGCCAGCCAGGTGTTTATCCCGCTGACCGTGGGCGGTGGCGTGCGCACTGTGCAAGACATCCGCAACCTGCTGAATGCCGGCGCGGACAAGGTTTCGATCAACACCGCCGCGGTGTTCAACCCCGAGTTCGTCGGTGAAGCAGCGCAGCATTTCGGTTCGCAGTGCATCGTCGTCGCCATCGACGCCAAGAAGGTCTCCGGCCCGGGCGAAACCCCGCGCTGGGAGATTTTCACCCATGGCGGCCGCAAGCCCACCGGGTTGGATGCGGTGGAGTGGGCGAAGAAGATGGAAGGCCTGGGCGCCGGTGAAATCCTCCTGACCAGCATGGACCAGGACGGCATGAAAAACGGCTTCGACCTGGGTGTGACTCGCGCCATCAGCGACGCGTTGGGCATTCCAGTGATCGCGTCTGGCGGCGTGGGTAACCTTCAGCATTTGGCCGACGGCATCCTCGAAGGCCACGCCAGCGCAGTGCTGGCGGCGAGCATTTTCCACTTCGGCGAGTACACCGTTCCCGAGGCCAAGGCCTACATGGCTCAGCGCGGGATTGTTGTGCGATAGCCACTGGACAGCATGGCGGGCTCACGGCACTCTTGGGCACGCCATGGATTCCGGTAGCCCGTCATGTTCAAACGTCTGCTCCTTGTTCTAGCCAGCGCTTCGGTCCTTCTTGCCGGCGGCGTACGTGCAGCAGAATCGTCCGACCCTTCCCTGGTGTTGCTGACCGAAAACTTTCCCCCCTACAACATGGCCAAGAACGGCAAGAACTTCGCCCAGGGCGAAAATATCAACGGCATTGCCGTGGATATCGTTCGGGAAATGTTCAAGCGCGCCGGCATCAATTACAGCCTGACCCTGCGCTTCCCTTGGGAGCGAATCTACAAGCTGGCCCTTGAGCAGCCCGGGTACGGCGTGTTCGTCATGGCCCGCTTGCCGGACCGGGAAAAGCTCTTCAAATGGGTCGGCCCCATCGGCCCGGATGACTGGATCATGCTGGCCAAGGCCGACAGCAAGATCAGCCTTGAATCCCTGGAACAGGCGCACTCGTACAAGATTGGCGCCTACAAAGGCGATGCGATTGCCGAGACCCTGAGCAAGCAAGGCCTGGTGCCGCTGGTGGTGCTGCGCGATCAAGACAACGCGAAGAAGCTGCTCAGCGGCCAGATCGACCTGTGGGCCACCGGCGACCCGGCCGGGCGCTACCTGGCCAAGCAGGAAGGCATCACCGGCCTCAAGACCGTGCTGCGTTTCAACAGCGCCGAGTTATACCTGGCGCTGA
The DNA here is from genome assembly GCF_023241665.1 of Pseudomonas morbosilactucae. Classification (NCBI taxonomy): domain Bacteria; kingdom Pseudomonadati; phylum Pseudomonadota; class Gammaproteobacteria; order Pseudomonadales; family Pseudomonadaceae; genus Pseudomonas; species Pseudomonas morbosilactucae. The sequence continues at coordinate 49,981 of NZ_JALQCX010000059.1, forward strand.
ACAAAGACGTCCCGGACACCACCGTCGCCAAGCTGCAAGCCGCCCTGGATGAACTGCGCAAGGAAGGCCTCGTGGACGAAATCATGGGGAGGTATTTGTGAGGGGGAGCGACAAGTTTTGAGCGGCAAGCGGCAAGCGGCAAGCGGGCATCGGTGCGCTTGTAGCTTGTAGCTTGTAGCTTGCAGCTCAAAGCTTGCAGCTGCCCCTCACCTATACCTCCCGTCCTTGCCATGCGCCGCGGTGGCTTGATTGCTGCGCAGGCCGATCATTGACTTGATATCAATCCATTCCACGCCCTGGGCCTTGAGCTTGGGCAGTTCGCGTTCGAGTACTGCCAGGGTTTGCGGATAGGGGTGGCCGATCATCACCGCCGTGCCTTGTTTGTGGGCCAGTTTGATGGCGGTCTGCAGTTGGTGGCTGATGGCGGCTTCGGTGCGTTCGTCGTCGAGGAATACATCCCGGGAAACGCTGGCCAGGCCGATTTTCTGCGCTTCGGCGGCGGCCACTGTTTGCGCGCTGGTGCGGCTGTCGACGAAGAATTTGTGCCGCCGCTGCAACTCGCCCATCAACCAGGCCATGGCCTGGGGCTGGGCGGTCATGCGGCTGCCCATGTGGTTGTTGATGCCGCTGGTGTAGGGCACGGCATCGAAGGCGGCGTTCAGGCGTTTTTCCAGTTCGGGGATGGGCAGGTCAGGGTGCCAGGCGAACGGCCCGGTGGCGGGGTCCATGGGCATGTGCAGGATGACGATCTTGCCGGCGCGGTGGGCTTCGCGGGCAAACTCGGCAGCGTGGGGCGTATCCGGCATGATCGCCGTGGTTACCGGGCCGGGCAGGGCCAGCACGCGGCGGTCCCGAGGCAGGTTTTGCCCGAGGTCGTCGATGATCAGCGTCAGGTAGGCTTTGGGCGCGGTGGTGCTGGGTTCGGCGGCCTGGAGTGGCGCGACGGCGAGGGTGCACAGGAGCCCCATCACGAGCCTCCACGGGCGGGTGATCTTCGATAGGGACATGGTGGCGGGGTGGGACCTTGGCGGTGTGGCGATCATGAAAACGCTATCGCGAGCAAGCTCGCTCCTACAGGTTGTTGCCTGTCTGTAGGAGCCGGCTTGCCGGCGATAGGTTCCGTCACTTGCTGCGGGTGATGCTCAGCCCTTTGAGCAGGCTCAGGGCCTGGGCCAACTGGTAGTCATCGTCCTGCGGCATCGGCTTGGCCTTGGTGGACGCAGCGCTTGGCTTGTCGGCGCCGCCGTTGCCATTGCCCAGGTGACCCTGCAGGTCGGCTTCTTTGTAGTACTCGCCGTCCTGGGCCTCGCTGGTGATCTTGGCGCGGCGCACCTCGATGTCCGGCACGATGCCCTGGGCCTGGATCGAGCGGCCGTTGGGGGTGAAGTACAGCGCGGTGGTGATCTTCAGCGCACGCTCGTTGTTCAGCGGCAGCACCGTCTGCACCGAGCCCTTGCCGAAGCTGGTGGTGCCCATCAGCACGGCGCGTTTCTGGTCTTGCAGGGCGCCGGCGACGATTTCCGACGCCGAGGCGCTGCCGCCGTTGATCAGTACCACCATCGGCACCGCTTCGCTTTCGTCCTTGCCGGTGGCCGAGAAGCGCAGCTCGGAGTTGGCGATGCGGCCCTTGGTGTAGACGATCAGGCCTTTGGTGATGAAGTGGTCGACCACTTCCACCGCCGCCTGCAAGACGCCGCCCGGGTTGTTGCGCAGGTCGAGGATGATGCCGTTGAGCTTCTTGCCGTTGTCCTTGCGCAGCTTGGCCAGGGCCTTGGAGACTTCCTCGCCGGTCTTGACCTGGAATTGGGTGATGCGGATGTAGCCGTAGCCCGACTCCAGCAACTGGCTCTTCACGCTCTTCACCTGGATGGTGGCGCGGGCCAGGGTCACGTCGAATGGCGTGCCACCGTCGCGAACCAGGGTCAGGGTGATTTTCTGGCCGATCTTGCCGCGCATCTTTTCCACGGCTTCGGTCATGGTCTGGCCACGGGTCGGCTGGCCGTTGATCTTGACGATCAGGTCGCCGGCCTGGATCCCGGCCTTGGACGCTGGGGTGTCATCGATGGGCGAGACCACTTTGATAAAGCCGTCTTCGGCACCGACTTCAATGCCCAGGCCGCCGAATTCGCCGCTGGTGCTTTCCTGCAGCTCGGCAAAGTCTTCCGGGCCCAGGTAGGCCGAGTGCGGGTCAAGGTTGCTGAGCATGCCCTTGATGGCGTTCTCCAGCAGGGTCTTGTCGTCCACGGGTTCGACGTAGGCAGCCTTGATCCGGTCCATGACCTCGGCAAAGGTGCGCAGCTCGTCCAGGGGCAGCGGCGCCTTGGTGGTCGCGGCGCTGGCCGATGGCGCGGGTTCTGCGGCGAACGCCAGCGGCGCACCGATCACCAGGGCGATCGTCAGGGCCAACGAGGTGAGGCGAGACAAATGCAGCATGTCGAACGAACTCCTAAATGGGGTAGCAGCGCTTATCCTTGCGCATGGCACCACTGTGCCGGGTCGCTGGGGCGGCCCTGCTGACGAATAGCGAAGTACAGCGCAGGTGTGTCTTGTCCGCCACTATTACCCACAGTGGAGATGGACTCACCGGCTTTGACGATGTCGCCCGCTTCTTTAAGCAGCGTCTGGTTGTGCCCGTACAGACTCAGATAACCGTTACCGTGGTCGAGGATCACCAGCAAGCCGGCGCCTCGCAGCCAGTCGGCGAAGACCACGCGGCCGCCATGCACGGCGTGCACCTGGCTGCCGGCGGCGGCGCTGATCATCACCCCGTCCCACTTGGTTCGGGCATCGTCGCCACGGGTTTCACCAAAGCGCGCTAGCAATCGACCATCAACTGGCCATGGAAGTTTTCCCCGGGCTGAAGCAAAAGGGCCGCCGTAGGACACGCCACTGCTCGAAACCAGTGGGCCGGGCGCCGGTTTTACGGGCTTGCGCGGCGCATCGCTGGCATCGGCCTGGGCTTCAAGCAAACGCTTTTTTTCGGCTTCCTGCTGGGCGATCAGCGCTTTCTGACGCGCTTCCTCCGCCTCGCGGGCCTGGCGAGCCAGGGTCTCTTCGATGGTTTTCAGGACTTTGGCCAGGTCGGCCTGGTCCTGTTCGCGGGCTTGCAGCTTCTGGTCGCGGGCCTTCACGTCGTCGTTGAGCTTGGCCAGGGCCAGTTGCCGTTCCTTGCGGACTTTGTCGAGTTCTTCGCGCTGGGTGTCGAGGCTGCTTTTCTGCACCAGCAACTGGGCCTGCTGCAGGGAGATGTCCTTTTCCACATTGGCCAGCTGGCGCAGGGTCTCGTTGAAGTTCTTCAACTGCTCCAGGCGGGCCTGGCTCAGGTAGTCGTAATAGGTGAGGGTGCGGGCGAATTTTTCCGGGTTCTGCTGGTTGAGCAGCAGCTTGAGGTACTCCTGACGGCCGTTCTGGTAGGCCGCGCGGGCCTGGATGGCGATCAGTCGTTGCTGTTCAGTGCGCGCGCTCTGGAGTTTTTTTTTCTCCTCATCGAGTCGCTGCAGCTCGGATTCGCTTTTCTTCAGCTCTTTCTGCAGGGCTTCGACCTGCTTCTCCAGCTTGCCCATTTCGGTCTCGGTGCCGCGCAGGTCTTTCTGCACGCCGGACTTTTCCTCTTGCAGCTTGCCGAGGAGCTTCTTCAGTTCGGTAATGTCCTGGCGCGTAGCATCCAACTGTTGTTGGGTTTGCGCGCGCTCATCGGCAAAGGCCGGTTGGAGCAGGCAGGTCAAAGCGAGGGCAATCAGGGCGCGAAGCATAGAGGCGGGTGACACCAGGGAAAGGGACGGCCTAGTATGCCCGCCCATCGCTGCAAAAAAAACGCCTCAAAGCCAACTGCTTTGAGGCGTTCGTCATAAAAAGCTGTTTCCAGCCAATTATTGGGCCATTTGCTATCAGACGAGGATCGAAGTACCGGTCATTTCCGCCGGTTTTTCCAGGTCCAGAAGCTTCAGCAGGGTCGGCGCCACGTCCGCCAGTACGCCGCCTTCACGCACTTTCAGGTCACGCTTGCCAACATAGATGAACGGCACCGGCTCGGTGGTGTGGGCGGTGTGCGCCTGGCCGGTGGATTCGTCGGCCATCTGCTCGACGTTGCCGTGGTCGGCGGTGATCAGGGCTTCGCCGCCGACCTTTTCCAGGGCATCGACAATCCGCCCCACGCACAGGTCCAGGCATTCCACGGCCTTGACCGCGGCATCGAACACGCCGCTGTGGCCGACCATGTCGCCGTTGGCATAGTTGACGATGATCACGTCGTAGCGCTGGTGCTCGATGGCATCGACGATCTTGTCGGTGACTTCCGGCGCGCTCATTTCCGGTTGCAGGTCGTAGGTGGCGACTTTGGGCGACGGCACCAGGATGCGCTCTTCACCCGGGAAGGGCTCTTCGCGGCCGCCGGAGAAGAAGAAGGTCACGTGGGCGTACTTCTCGGTTTCGGCGATGCGCAGCTGGGTCTTGCCGTTTTTCGCCAGGTAATCGCCGAGGACGTTTTCCAGGCTGCCGGGGGCAAAGGCCGATGGCGCCGGGATGCTGGCCGCGTATTGGGTCAGCATCACGAAACCGGCCAGGGCGGGCTGGCGCGCACGTTCGAAGTCCTTGAAGCCGTCTTCGACGAAGACCCGGGTCAGTTCCCGGGCACGGTCGGCGCGGAAGTTCATGAACACCACGGCGTCGCCGTCTTCTACCCGGACCTTGTCGCCGATGCTGGTGGCCTTGACGAATTCGTCGCTCTCGCCACGCTCGTAGGCGGCTTGAAGGCCTTGCTGGGCGGTGTCGGCCTGGAACTCGCTGTTGCCGTCGACGATCAGGTTGTAGGCCTGGGCCACACGGTCCCAGCGGTTGTCACGGTCCATGGCGAAGTAACGGCCGATCAGGCTGGCGATGCGGCCCTTGCCCAGGGTCTTGAAGGCTTCGTCCAGCAGTTCGATGGACGACTGGGCGCTTTTCGGCGGGGTGTCGCGGCCATCGAGGAAGGCGTGCAGGTAGATCTTCTCGGCACCGCGCTTGAACGCCAGTTCGGCCATGGCCACCAAGTGGTCCTGGTGACTGTGTACGCCGCCGTCCGAGAGCAGGCCGAGGATGTGCACGGCCTTGCCGGCGCTTACGGCTTTATCCACGGCAGCGCCGATGGTTGGGTTGTCGAAGAACTCGCCATCGCGGATGGCCTTGGTCACCCGGGTGAAGTCCTGATACACCACGCGGCCGGCGCCGAGGTTCATGTGGCCGACTTCGGAGTTGCCCATTTGCCCGTCGGGCAGGCCGACGTCCATGCCCGAGCCCGAGATCAGGCCGTTCGGCATGCTGGCGCACAAGCGGTCCAGGACGGGCTTGTTGGCCGCATAAACGGCGTTGGATTCGTGGCTATCGCTGTGACCGAAGCCATCCAGAATCATCAGGACCAAAGGTTTAGGCGTGGTAGTCATGGCGTCCACTCGTGGCTGGATAGGGAGGTGTTGAAAAAGGGAGTGGCAGTTTAAAGCGAAGTTCCGGTGGCGTCACCGCCGGGCGGGGTTTGGCCGACCCAGAGGGCTGTGTATACTGGCCGACATTTTAACGCCCTGGAACCTCCTTAGATGGTTGCTCACCTGATTCAATTCGCCACTGAACACTACTTGCTCGTCGGCGCCTTCGCCATCCTGCTGGCTCTGTTGATCGCTCACGAGTTGAGCCGCGGCGGCCGCAGCCTCAGCACCCGTGAACTGACTGCACTGGTCAACAGCGAACAGGGCGTTGTGATCGACCTGCGTCCATCCAAGGATTTCGCCAGCGGCCACATCGTCGGCGCCCTGAACATTCCCCAGGACAAACTCATCGCCCGCGTTGGCGAGCTGGAGAAGCACAAGGCCAAGACCATCATTCTGGTGGACGCCCAGGGCCAGCACGCAGGCGGCCATGCCCGCGAACTGATGAAGTCCGGCTTCACCGCCGCCAAGCTGTCCGGCGGCATCTCCAGCTGGAAAGCAGACAATCTGCCCCTGGTGAAGTGACATGACCCGGGTTGTCGTCTACTCCAGCGATTACTGCCCTTACTGCTCGCGGGCCAAGCACCTGCTCGGCAATAAAGGCGTGGCCTTCGAAGAGATCAAGGTCGATGGCAAGCCCCAGGTGCGGGCTGAAATGGCGCAAAAGGCCGGGCGTACGTCGGTGCCGCAGATCTGGATTGGCAGCACCCACGTGGGCGGTTGTGATGATTTGTTTGCCCTGGAACGCGCCGGCAAGCTCGATGCGCTGCTCCAGGCCTGAAATTCAAACCCTATAGACCAAGATCAAGAAGGATCTCAGAGATGACCGACCAGCAGAACACTGCCGCTACCGAAGAAGAAAACGCGCCGCAATTCTCCCTGCAACGCATTTATGTGCGTGACCTGTCCTTCGAAGCGCCAAAAAGCCCGGCGATCTTCCGTCAGCAGTGGGAGCCGAGCGTTGCCCTGGACCTGAACACTCGCCAGAAAGCCCTGGAAACCGACTTCCACGAAGTGGTGCTGACCCTGTCGGTCACCGTGAAGAACGGTGAAGAAGTGGCGTTCATCGCTGAAGTTCAGCAGGCCGGTATCTTCCTGATCAAGAACCTCGACGAAGGCTCCATGAGCCACACCCTGGGTGCGTTCTGCCCGAACATCCTGTTCCCTTACGCTCGCGAAGCGCTGGACAGCCTGGTGACCCGTGGTTCGTTCCCGGCCCTGATGCTGGCGCCGGTGAACTTCGATGCGCTGTACGCTCAAGAGCTGCAACGTATTCAGCAAGAAGGCGCACCGACGGTTCAGTAAATCGTCGACGCACAAAAAAGCGCCATCACTGGCGCTTTTTTTATGCCTCGTCCCTCGTGTGGGAGCCGGCTTGCCGGCGATAGCGTCGTCGAAATCGCCCCAGGCCTTATCGCCGCACGGGCTTACTTGAACCCAAGCTGTCGCCAGCCCTCGTAGACGGCCACGGCCACGGTGTTGGACAGGTTCAGGCTGCGGCAGCCTTCGCGCATCGGCAGGCGCAGGCGCTGTTCGCCGGGCAGGGCGTCCAGCACGTCGGCGGGCAAGCCGCGGCTTTCGGGGCCGAAGAGAAAGGCATCACCCTCGGCGAAGCTGGCGTCGTGGAAAGGGCGCGAGCCCTTGGTGGTGAAGGCGAACAAGCGCGGCTGACCTAGACTTTCCAGGCAACTGGCAAGGTCGGGGTGGCGTTGCAGGGTGGCGTACTCGTGATAGTCGAGGCCGGCCCGGCGCAGGCGCTTGTCGTCCATTTCGAAACCCAGTGGCTCGATCAAATGCAGGTGGCAGCCGCTATTGGCGCACAGCCTGATAACGTTGCCGGTATTCGGCGGAATTTCTGGTTGAAAAAGGATGACGTGAAACATGCACGGCTCCGAAGAAAAAGACAGGCTGCATTCTACGCCCGAAGAGGACCCGCGACCGAAGCTAATGCTGCGGGTTTTCGGTTCGCTGGCGATTGTCGGGGTCATGGTGGGGCTGATGATCGGTCGCTTGACCGCGCCCGACCCTGTGGTCCTGGAACGTGTGGAGGTGGCGCCGGATGGCCTGGTGGTGTGGTTCAACCAGGAACCCAAGGTGCATGGCGAGCATATCGACGGCGCTGTGGCCCTGTTGTTCGATGCCGAGGGACGGGCGCAGAAGGGCCAGTTGAAGGTCAATGGCAAGGACGTGAACTGGCGCGTGAGAAAAGCCGATGCCGGCTTGTTGCTGAACCTGGTGGCAGCACGGCCGTTGCGTGGGGAGTGGTCGGGAAGCGAGGTGGACGAAGGTTGGCGGTTGCAGATCCATCTGCGCGAGGAATAAAAGAGGGAAACCTCGGCCTGCCTGTACCAAGGCCCCCAAAGACGGGGTGGGTTCATCGCGCTGAGGGCGATGAGCCCGGTGTAAAGAGGGAATCCCCGGCC
>NZ_JALQCX010000006.1:0-222118 GCF_023241665.1 Pseudomonas morbosilactucae
AAGCAGTTGGGGTTTTGTTTGTGCGCAAAGAAAATGTGCGCTGCTTCGGCGAAAATTTGCACAGTTATTTTCGAGCCGGAACACTAGAATAGCCGCAACTCTTTTCAGACTCAGAGCCCCCTATGCCAGATCCGGTTGACGCCCCCGGGTTGTCAGAATTACCACTGGACGACCTGGTAGCCTGCCATGAATGCGACCTGCTGATGCATAAGCCTCAGCTCGCCCACGGTGAAAAAGCCCAGTGTCCCCGCTGTGGTTATGAGTTGTACGCCCATCGTCATAACGTGGTCGAGCGCAGTCTGGCGTTGGTGATCGCGGCGTTGTTGTTGTACGTCCCGGCGAACTTTTTACCCATCATGCAGCTCAATCTACTCGGACAGTCTTCTGAAGATACGGTCTGGAGTGGCGTGGTCGGGTTATTCGACACCGGCATGCAGGGGGTCGCAGCGGTGGTGTTTCTCTGCAGCATGGGCATCCCCTTGCTCAAGCTGGTCTGTCAGTTGCTGGTGTTGCTGAGTATCCGTTGGGATATCGGCCGCAGCTACGGCCTGTTGCTCTATCGCATTTATCACCACCTGCGCGATTGGGGCATGCTCGAGGTTTATCTAATGGGCGTGCTGGTGGCCATCGTCAAATTGGCGGATATGGCCGTCATCAACGTGGGCCTGGGGCTCATCTGTTTTATCAGCTTGTTATTGGTCCAGGTCTGGTTGGAAGTGGTGATGTCCCCCCATCAGATCTGGCAGGCGTTATCGGGAGAAGATGTGCATGCGGGCGATTGATGCAGGCATTCTGATTTGCACGGAATGCCATGAGTTGAACAAGCAGGAGCCCGACACCGACGAGCAGGTCTGTACCCGCTGCGGAGCCTTGGTTCATGCGCGTCGACCCAACAGTATCATGCGCACCTGGGCGCTGCTGGTGACCGCAGCCATCCTGTACATCCCGGCCAATGTGTTGCCGATCATGACTGTGAGTTCATTGGGACAGGGTGATCCAAGTACCATCATGTCCGGCGTTATCCAGCTGGTTCAACACGGGATGATTCCTATCGCCGCCGTGGTGTTTATCGCCAGTATTCTGGTCCCCACTTTCAAGTTGGTAGGGATCGGTCTGCTGTTGTTTTCGGTACAGCGTCATCAGCCACTCTCGGCGCGGCAGCGGATCATCATGTACCGCTTTATCGAGTTCATTGGCCGCTGGTCGATGCTCGACATCTTTGTCATCGCCATCCTGGTGGCCCTGGTCAACTTTGGCCGGCTCGCCAGTATCGAGGCCAATCTTGGCGCGGTGGCTTTTGCCAGCGTAGTGATCCTGACGATGCTGGCCGCAGTAACTTTCGATCCCCGACTGATCTGGGATAACACGGAGTCGGACGACGACCATGAGTGATTTGCCTACAGCCAAAACCCGACCGGCTTCCAATTGGTCGGCTATCTGGGTCTTACCCCTGATTGCCCTGGTGATCGGCGGTTGGTTGGGTTGGCGTGCCTATAACCAGACCGGCATCGAGATCCAGATCCGCTTTGAGAGCGGTGAAGGCGTACAGGCAAACAAGACCGAGGTGGTCTACAAAGGCATGCCCGTGGGCAAGGTCAAGACTTTGGCCCTGGATGACGAAGGCACCAGCAAAGGGGTCATTGCCACCGTCGAGATGAATAAGGACGTGGAGCAATACCTGCGCACCAACACCCGTTTTTGGCTGGTCAAGCCGAGTGTCAGCCTGGCAGGCATCACCGGTTTGGAAACCCTGGTCTCGGGCAACTACATTGCCGTCAACCCTGGGGAGGGTGAGCCCACCCGCAAGTTCAAGGCCTTGGCCGAGGAGCCGCCGCTGTCGGATGCCAAGCCCGGTTTGCACCTGACCATCAAGGCTGATCGCCTGGGTTCGCTGAACCGTGGCAGCCCGGTGTTCTACAAACAGATTCAGGTCGGCCAGGTGAAGAGCTACCTGTTGTCCGAAGACCAGAATACTGTCGAAATCAAAGTCTATATCGAGCCGACCTACGCCAACCTGGTGCGTAAACACACGCGTTTCTGGAACGCCAGCGGTATCAGCGTCGATGCCAACCTGTCGGGCTTGAAGATTCGTAGCGAGTCCCTGTCCAGCATCGTCGCCGGCGGCATTGCTTTCGCCACGCCGGAGAACCGCAAGGACAGCCCGCCCACCGATCCAAGCCTGCCGTTCCGCTTGTATGAAGACTTCGATGCCGCCCAGGCCGGGATTCGGGTCAAGGTCAAACTCAGCGATTTCGAAGGGCTGCAGGCCGGGCGAACCCCAGTCATGTACAAAGGCATCCAGGTCGGTAGCCTCAAGGCCCTGAAGGTCGACCCGGACCTGTCCAGTGCTACGGCAGAGCTGACCCTCGATCCATTGGCCGAGGACTATCTGGTCCAGGGCACCCAGTTCTGGACGGTCAAGCCTTCGATCTCCCTGGCCGGTATCACCGGTCTGGAGGCCTTGGTAAAGGGCAACTACATCGCCATTCGCCCTGGTGACAAAGGCGCCACGCCTCAGCGTGAATTCGAAGCCCGGGCCAAGGCGCCGCCGCTGGACCTGCGCTCACCTGGTCTGCACATGGTGCTGTTCACCGACAACCTGGGCTCCCTGGATGTCGGCAGCCCGATCCTCTACAAACAGGTGAAGGTCGGTTCGGTGCAGAGCTACCAGTTCTCCAAGACCCGTAACCAGTTGGTGATCGGTGTCCATATCGAGAAGGAATACGCCAACCTGGTCAACGGTTCGACACGCTTCTGGAATGTCAGCGGCATCACCTTGACCGGCGGCTTGACCGGCGGCATCCAGGTCAAGAGTGAATCGCTGCAAAGCCTGATGGCCGGCGGTATTGCCTTTGAGACGCCGCAACCCAACGTGGCGCTGAAAAAACGCATTCCGCGCTTCCGCCTGTTCGCCAGTCAGGAAGAAGCCGCGCAGCGGGGCACTCTGATCAGCATCAAGGTCGACCGCGCGGATGGCTTGCGCCCTGGCACGCCGGTGCGTTTCAAAGGCCTGGATGTCGGCAAGATCGAAGACGTGGACCTCAGCGCCGACTTGCAGTCGGTCATGCTCAAGGCGCGGATCACTGAAGTGCCGGAGCGCATTGCCCGGGCTGGCAGCCAGTTCTGGGTGGTCAAGCCCGAGTTGGGCCTGATGAAGACCGCCAACCTGGAAACCCTGGTCACGGGTCAATACATCGAAGTGCAGCCAGCGGTGAAAAGCCAGGGCCCGCAGACCCATTTTGTCGCCTTGCCCCAGGCGCCGGAAGCCTCTGCGCCCGAGGCTGGGCTGAGCCTGGTACTGAGCGCCGCCCGCCGTGGTTCGCTGAAGATCGGTGTGCCGGTCACTTACCGCGAAATCGCGGTCGGCAAGGTTACCGGATACGAGTTGGGGCAGACGGCGGATCGAGTGTTGATCCATATCCTGATCGAACCCAAGTACGCGCCGCTGATCCGGGGAGGAACGCGGTTCTGGAACAGCAGCGGATTCGGCGTGGACTTTGGCCTGTTCAAAGGCGCTACGGTACGCACCGAGTCCCTGGAAACCCTGATCCAGGGCGGTATCGCCTTTGCTACGCCAGATGGCGAACGCATGGGCAATCCTGCACGTCCGCAACAGACCTTCCCCCTGTTCGACAAGTTCGAGGACGAATGGCTGACCTGGGCCCCCAAGATCCCCCTCGCCCAATAACCCCGTTGTAGGAGCCGGCTTGCCGGCGATAGCGTCCGTAAAGCATTCGGAATAGTTATCGCCTGGACCACCACCGCCCACAAAAAAGGCCGCGTTCGAAAGAACGCGGCCTTTGTCGTTTCAACGGGCTACGAAATCAGACTTCGTCCAACTCCGCCTGCGGTTCGACCGCCACGCTGGCCTTGGCCTGATCGTGACGGCGGATGAACTTCCAGTCCGCCTCGTCGATGTAGATGCCGTTCGCCCACTGCCACCTTCCAGGTCGATGGCCACCTGGGCCGAAACCTGTGGCTTCACACTGGCGAGGATCGGCACGAAGCCCAGTTGCAGGCTGGTTTCCAGCAACGCCGACTGGTTCTTCTCGTCGATATCCGCCGCCTCGTCGAGGTAGTAGGGCAGGCGAATACGCCCGGCCTGATCGCGGTCCATCAAGTGCAGCAACAGGTACATGTTGGTCAGCGCCTTGATGGTCATGGTGGTGCCGTTGGACGCCGCGCCATCGATGTCGGTGTGGATCACCGGCTGGCCGTTGACCTTGGTGATCTCAAAGGCCAGCTCGAACAGGTCCTTCAAGCCCAACTGGTTGTGGTTGGCAGCCACCAGGCGCGCCAGGTATTCCTTGGCCTCTTCGTTCTTGTTGTCCTGCTCGGCACTCTGGCTCAGGTCGAATACCGACAGGGTTTCGCCTTCCTCGTACTGGCCGGCGCTGTGGATGATCTGGTCGATGTGCTTGAGGGCTTCCTTGTTCGGCGCCAGGACGATGCGGAAGCTCTGCAGGTTGGACACCTGGCGTTTGTTGATCTCGCGGTTGAACAGCGCCAACTGGTGCTCGAGGCTGTCGTAGTCACTGCGGATATTGCGCAAGGTCCGAGCGATATCGGTCACTGCCGCGCGGCGCGCCTTGCCCAGGGTCAGGGCTTCGTCGGTGCGGTGGGCATAGGCGTTGATCAACAGTTGCAGGCGCCGTTCGACGTCGTCTTCGCTGTCGAACTTGGCCACGCCCTTGAGGCGTACCTGCGCATACAACGCTTCGATCTGCCCATCGACCCGCTGCAACCCCTGCCAGCTGTCCTGGTAGTCGTTGAGCAGGGGCAGCAGGTTGTCCATGGAGTCGTCCACCGGGTCCATGAACGGCGTGCCGAACGGCAAATCCGCCGGGAGCAGTTGGCGACGGCGCAGGGCATCGTCGAGGGTGCGCTGCTTGGCTTCCATGTCGCCGATCTGCCGGCCCACCAGTTGCAGCTTGGCCGACAATTGCTGGACGCGTTCGGTGAAAGCGTCGCTGGAGCGCTTGAGTTCGTCCTGGGCGGCTTCCATCTGCGCCAGTTGTTCCAGCTTCTCGCCTTCTTCAGCGCTCAGGGTCTGGGAGCGACGGAAGTCCTCAAGGGCCTTCTGTGCATCCAGCACCTGCTGATACAGGGCTTCGGTCTGGGTCTTGCTGGCCGCACGGTCGGCGACCACCGAGGCTTGGGTCTTCAGTTGCTTGAGTTCTTTTTCCAGGCGCTCTTTCTGGTCACGCAACGCGGCGCGGTCAGCCAGGGCCTGCAAGGCCGGCGGCTCGATGTGCGAGATGTCGATGGACAGCCCCGGCACTTCGAAGCGTTCACCCTTGAAGCCGTCGAGGATCAGCTCCAGGGATTTGACCCACTGGCCATCCTCGTCCAGGGCAATGCCGTGCTCGCCCAACGGCAGGCTGAACAGGGCGCTGTTGAACAGGCGCATCAGGCGCTCGACGTCCTGTTGCGAGAACTCTTCACGCAGACGCGCATAGCTGTTGTTGTCGGCGTGATCCAGTTGCTGCTTCACCGACTTCAGGCGCTTTTCCAGGTCCCGCAGCCGCTCATCCAAGTCTTCGGCGGAGAACTGCCGGGACTGGGCCAGGGCGCCGGCCAGCTCATCATGAGCATCCTTGGCCGCCAGCAGTTGCTGCTCCAGGACCTTCACATTGTCCACCAGGGCGAAGCGGTGCTTGAGCACCGACAACTCGCCGAGCCAGCGTTGGGTGCCCGTGATTTCCCGCTCCAGGCGCATCATTTCCTGAGTGCTGCTGCGCTGGTCGTTTTGCAGGGCATCCTGCTCGTGGCGATAGTGCTCGGCCTGCAGGGTCAGTTCTTCCTTGCGTGCACCGGCGTAATCCGACCACGTGCCCAGCAGCGAATCCAGCAACGGCGACAGGCGATGCAACTTGCCACGCTGGATGTCGCGTTGCTTCACGCCGTTGGCCAGGGCTTCCACCAGCGGGCCGGCGGAGACCAGGGAGTTGTAGTCCTGCTCCATGCGCCGCACATCGCGGAAGGCTTCTTCGCAGGCGGCGATGTAGTCGACGCTGCCGGAGCGCAGGCTGTGCTCGAAGGCATCGAGGAACAGTTGCTTGAGCTTGGCCGCAGTGATCTCACGCATGTGCAGCAGGTTGATAAACAACGCGCGGAAGGTCTTCAGGCTCTGCTCGCTGGTGGAGCGCAGCGGAATCAGGGTCAGGTCCAGCGGGATCGACGTATGGCCGCCCACCAACAGCCGGCGCAGTTCATCGGGCTTGAGCTCATAGGCTTTCAGGCCCTGGCGTTCAAGGTTGCTGAACAGCTCTTTCTGCCGCAGGCAGGTGTCGTCTTTCTGGTAATGAGCCAAATCCAGTTGCCCCGCATAGGCGAAGAACTGGTGGCCAAAGCCGCCGCCCGGGCCGCGACCGACCACGCCAATCACGTGAGGGCCGTGGGGCAGCGAGACTTCAACCAGGATGTAGCTGGTGTCCGAGGCGAAGTAGAAACGCCGGGATTGCTCCAGGCTGTACTTGCCGAAACTCATGTCCGACATACGCGCCAGAATCGGGAATTGCAGGGCGTTGATTGACGCCGACTTACCCAGGTTGTTGGCCCCATAGACCGACAGCGGTTCTTCCAGGGGGAACAGCCCGAGGCTGTAGCCGGCGGTGTTCAAAAGGGCAAAGCGGCGAATGCCGTAGCGTTCCTTGCTCATGCGTCGAGCTCCTGTTCTTCGGCAATGGCACGGGCCAGGGCGTCTTCTTCACTTTCGTCGGTGTCGCCGAATTCGCTCAGGTCTAGCGGGTCATCGGTTTCCAGGAGTTTTTCATCGCTGTCGTTATCGATCAGCACCGGGGTTGGCAGCGGCAGCACGCTGTGCAGGCTGGCGGCCAAGTCGCGGTCCTGTTGCACCGACAGGCAGACATCAAGGAAACGGTGCATCGGCGGCAGGAAACGGTAGATGCCCGGCTCCTCGCCGGCAAAACCCAGTTGGGTCATGCGGCGCATGATTTTTTCTTCCAGTTCGTCCTGGGTCTGCACTTCGGCCTGGATAAACAGGTCGCGGTACTTCTCCAGCAACGACGGCAGTTCGTCGCGGCCCAGGCTGCCGCCGTCGAGCACGGCGATCGGGTCACGGCCTTGGTCGGCCAAGTGTTCCACAAGGATGAAAGTGAACAGCGCCAGGCGCTGGGCGGTCTTGTTCACCTGGGCGGCGGCGTTGTCCGGCACGAAGTAATAGAAGCCGCGGGTGTCGCACACCAGCTCAAAGCCCAGGGCCTTGAACAGGGTGCGGTACTGATCCTGGAAGTTCGACAGTTGGGCGTACAGCTCCGGGTCGCGGCGGCTGACGTGATACCCCTTGAACAGCTCGCGAAAGATCGGCGCCAGCTGTGACAGTTCGGAAAGATCAAGATGCATGGGGAGTGCTCGCAGAATTCTCGGGCTGGTCATCACGGGCCGAGAGCAGGGCGAAGGAGCGCAGGCTGACCTGGTGCTCGTGGGTGTGGTAATCACGGCGCTCCAGGCGCTCGCGGGTAAAGCGTTTTTCCCGGGACAGGCGCGAGAACCAGTACAGCAGTTCGTCGGTGGCGCCGTCCGGCTCCTGCTCCAGCAGCCAGCTCATCAGGTCCGGCATCGGCAGGGCGTCCGCGCAGCGGTCCAGCATTTCGCGGACTGTGCGTGGTGCTCGTGGCGCTTCGCCGCCCTTGTGGCTCTTGTGCGCCTTGGGGAAGCGCGCCGGCTTGGGTTCGAAGCGGGCCAGGGCATACACATAGGCTTCCACCTGGCCGGAGCTGCCGAGGAAGGTGCTCTGTGGCCGGGTGAACAGAGGCATGGCCGCCTGGGGCACGGCGTCGATGCCCTTGCGACGGATCGCCGACAGGGCCAGCGCCGCGCCGCGGGTCACGGCGTTGTGCCGGCGGGCTTCTTCACGCAGGGGCAGCAGCAGTTCCCGAGCATGGCGCAGGGTCAACTGGGCGCTGGTCTGCATTTCGAGGATCCGCGCGTGGGTGCGCAGCAGCATGTCATCGTCCACTAACTGGCCCAGGCGCTGCTGCTCGGTGAGCAGGCGCAGCAGGACGTTTTCCACCTTGCGCACGCCTTGCTCGAACGCGCCATCGGCGTTCACCAACTGGATCATCGGTTCGACGTATTCGTCCCAGGTGGCCAGTACTTCGGCATAACGCTGGCGCAACGGAATCTGCCGGTCGCTGGTCTTGGCCCGCTCGGCGACGGCCACCAGGGCCTGTTCGTCATTGGCGAGTTTTTTCAGTACGTCCCGTACGCGCATGTCCAGCAGGCGCAATTGGCGCGCCAGGTCATGGCCGTCGCGGATGTCGAAGGCGTCCTGGATGTAACCGGCCAGGCGTTCCAGATGGCGCAGGTAGGCTTCGATTTCCAGGCACAGGCCCAAGCGGTGCTCGCGGCGCAGGTAGGCGAGAAAGTCGTGGATCTGCGCATTGAGTTCGAAGCGGTTCGGGCTTTTGGCCACGGGAACCAGGATGTCCAGGCGGATCCACACATCCAGCAGGCTGGTGATGTCCTGGGGCGTGCTGTCCAGTTGTTGGGCGGCCAGCTGTGAACGCAGTTCGGCAAGACTCAAGGTGCCTTGGTCGAAGTGCTCGCACAGCGGCTCCAGAAGTGCCCAGTGTTCGGCGAGGGCGCGCAAGACGCGCTTGGGTTCGATCATCGGAATGGCCGGCTGGTTGGCAAATGAAAAGCAGCGATTGTACTGCATCGAAGGGCCGACGATTCACCCCCGGTCTTGTCAGGGGGCTGGTGGTCGGTTTTCTCATGATCAACAGCGGGCGATCTTGGCCGAAGGGCGGTAGAATCCCCCACCTCAGTTATCCACAAGTGGCCGACCTTTGCTTATCGAGTCCCGTCGCCGCGCCTATTTGACCGCCATGCAGGTGGTCAGCTGGCTGCCGCGCACCGAATTGCCCTTTGCCGCGCCGTCGCGCCCTGAGCTGCTGGCGTTGCCAGAGCCGCTGGTGGAGGCGCCCGCACCCTCGCCAACGGCCAGGGCTGCGGTCGAACCGGTGGCCAAGCCCCAGGGCAAGCCCAGCGAGCGGCCGAAAATCGAGGTGCCGCGGCCGTCCAGCAGTGCCGCCAAGGGCGCTGCCAAGCCAGTTGCCGAAGAAACGCCCACCGTCCCCCAGGTGCCCAAGGCCCCGCCGGTGCAGCCGCCGCGTTTCTCCTTGCAACTGCTGCGCGCCGGGCGCTGCCTGCTGTTGGTGGAGTTACCCACAGGCGAAGCCTTCCAGAGCCGCGACCCGGCCTACCTGCTGCTCAAGGATATGTTGCGCGCCGCCGGCCTGCCGGACAGCCCGCAGATCCTCGCCGAGCCGGTACGCTGGCCGATGTTGACTCGCGGCAACCTGGACCAGGGGCCCGAGGCGGCCCGGGATTTCATCCAGGCCTTTGTCGGTGCCCGCGTCGAAGAAGAACCTTGCGTGTGCGTCTGGCTGATCGGCTTGCCGGCCGTGCGTTTTGCCGGTGAGGCCAACGCGGAATCCTACAACCGTGAACTTCAGGTCGAAGGCCTGGGGTCGGCCTGGGCCTTGCCGGGGCTGGAACTATTAATGGAAGAGCCACAGCGTAAGGCTGATGTCTGGCAAGCCATGCGTCGGCTGATGGCGCGCTGGAAGAGCACTGATGAGCAGAATGACCAATGAGTGACGCGTTGACCTTCCGCCTGGCGACCGAGGCGGACCTGGATAGCATCCTGAAAATCGAATATGCGGCGTTCAGCCATCCCTGGACCCGGGGCATTTTCATGGACGCGTTCAAGTCCTACGAAGTGTGGCTGATGTTCGAAGGCAGCCAGCAGGTCGGGCACGGGGTGATCCAGGTGATCATCGACGAGGCTCATTTGCTGAACATCACCGTCAAGCCGGAAAGCCAGGGCCGTGGCCTGGGCCTGAGGCTGCTGGAGGAGCTGATGAAACGCGCCTACCAGAAGGAGGCACGGGAATGCTTCCTGGAAGTGCGCTCTAGCAACCAGACCGCTTATCGGTTGTATGAACGCTACGGTTTCAACGAAGTGGGCCGACGACGCGACTACTACCCAGCCGTGGGCGGCCGTGAAGACGCCCTGGTCATGGCCTGCACTCTGGTGGATTGATAGCCGGCAAGCCAGCTCCCACATAGAGGCGGTCGTAGGAGCGGGCTTGCCAGCGATGGCGTCACTGACAACGGTGCAAGGCTCAAGGCCCAATCGCCGGCAAGGGCCTCAGGGGTTGCCGTCCAGTGGGTCGCGGCGGGCCAGTTCGGCTTCATCCAGGCCGGCGCCGCCACCAATGTCCGCGCCATCGACAATACTCAAATCCCAGTCTGCCGGTTTATCGCCGCCGGCTTCCCGGGCGGAGCGGGCGCCGTCTTCATGGATCAGGGTTTCGGGGCTCAGGTCGTCGTCCGTGGATCCGTCGCTGGTGACACCGGCACCGCTGCCGACGGCGGGTTCGTCGTCATCGAAATGCAGCTCCTCCATGGAGCCCATGCGGTCTTCGTTATCGTCGATGGGCTCGGGTTGGGGAGCCCCGTAGGGACGTCGTGATTCGGTCATGGCGGTTACTCATACTTTTAGGGACTTAAGAGGTGGACCCGGGACGCCGCTCAAGATTCCACTGCAAGGGATGGCCGGTATCTGCAGAACAACGCGTGACCTCGACAGGCGGTCGTCTGTCAAAGCAGCGCATCATTCTTGAGGCCTCACAGCATGAACGAACTACAAGATCTGATTGATAACAACGAGCGTTGGGCCGAAGCGATCAAACAGGAAGACCCGGACTTCTTCTCCAAGCTGGCCCGCCAGCAGACCCCGGAGTACCTGTGGATTGGCTGTTCGGACGCGCGGGTGCCGGCCAACGAGATCGTTGGCATGTTGCCGGGCGATCTGTTCGTGCACCGCAATGTGGCCAACGTGGTGCTGCATACCGACCTCAACTGCCTGTCGGTGATCCAGTACGCGGTGGATGTGCTCAAGGTCAAACACATCCTGGTCACCGGCCACTATGGCTGTGGCGGCGTGCGCGCTTCCATGCAGGACCGTCAACTGGGGTTGATCGACGGCTGGCTGCGCTCGATTCGCGATCTGTATTACGAGCACCGCGACGCCCTGGGGCAATTGCCCACGGAAGAGGAGCGCGTGGACCGTCTTTGCGAGTTGAATGTGATTCAGCAAGTGGCCAACGTCGGCCACACCAGCATCGTGCAGAACGCCTGGCATCGGGGGCAGAGCCTGTCGATCCACGGTTGCATCTACGGCATCAAGGATGGCCGCTGGAAGAGCCTGAACGCGACCATCAGCGGCTTTGAGCAACTGCCGCCGCAGTACCGCCTGCGCCCGGTCGGAGCGCCCTAGGTCCGAACTGCCGGCGATAGCCGCCGGGCTATCGCCGGCCAACCGGCACCCACCCGGTCACGGGTGAGCGCCGGCGTGCGCCTTTAGAGTGTCGGCACCGCCGTGCTAGGCGACGGTGCCGGTGCTTTCAGTTGTTGCAGTTGAGTCTTGATCGGCGCGCTGGTGCATTGCGCCTGGGCCTGTTCCTGCGTCAGGTTGCGCACCGAGGTGTAGAACAGCTCGCAGGTCTTTTCCTTCTGGGTTACTTGCCAGGTTTGCGTACAGCGCTGCAGTTGCGCCGCGGCGTCGCTGCCCGGTGTGCTGCCCATGGCCGCTTGCCAACAGGCGGCGCTCAAGTCTTGCCCCATCACCTTCAAGCCCGCCGCATCGGCTTTGGCCTGGTCGTTGTCGTAGTTCGCCGGGTCCGCCGCGTACCAGATGTAGCTCGGGTGGTTGGAACCCAGCACCGGCACCTTGAGCCCTTCGCTCGGGCTGATCTGCCCCAGGCCCAGCACGTTCACCGTGACGCCGTATTGCTGCTTGATCCAGTTCCGCACCGGTGCGCCGAAGGCCACCATGGGCAGCGCTGCGCCTTGGGCATTCCGGCTGACCTCCTTGACCATGGTGGTCTGGTAATCCTTGAAGTAGTCGTAGACCCCTTCCAGGTCCTTGCCGGCACTGGACGGTGCGGCAATCGGGGCGATGTCGATGATGGTCTGGTAGGCCGGGGTTTGCTCGCTGGCAATGCCGTTGGCCGTCAGCAAGGTGGCCCAGCGATCAGTGGTGGCCGATTCGAGGTAATCCTGGGCGCGGGTCAGCGAGTAGTCGGGTGGGAAGTGCAGCAACTCGACGCTCTTGCGGTTTTCCAGGGCCATACCCAGGGGCAGGAACAGGTACCAACTGTAGGCCCACTTGCCGTCGGCGTTGAGCCGGTAGGCACCGTTATAGGCCAGGTCGCCGGCGTCGAGCAGGGCGCTCAAGGGTTTTGCATAGTCGGCGGGCACGCCGCTGATGTGCGCGTACAGTTGGTCGTTATCGCTGGCCACCTTGACCTTGGCGGCGCTGTAGCCATCGCGCTGCACACTCTGGGTCAGGTAATGCTCAACGGTCTGTTCCAGTGTCCAGTTACGGAAACAGATCACATTGCAGTTGTTGGGGTAGGCGAAAAGCCGGGTGACGCGCTGGGTATCCCCCAGCTTGATGTCAGCATCGGCGTGGGCGGTGGCACTCAGGGAGAGGGCCGCCAGGGCGAGGTACAGGCCTGCGGGTTTGAACATGCTCAGATCCTTTTCAGCGTGGGCCCCTCACAGACAGGGCGACCCTTACTGAAGCACAGAGCCGAGGGGAAAAAACGGGGTGCTGAAAAAAATATCCACACCGTCATCCAGGGCGATGCGCGCCGTGCGCATCGCCCTGGTGCGGCGCCGTATCAACTTTGGAATTGCAAGGCGTTGGTCAGGTCACCCATGGGCGTCTGGCCGCGGGTGATCATCTGCTGGTCACGCTGCTTGATGCCGTCGAGGGTCTCCAGCTTGAACACCCGGGTGATCAACCGCAGGATCGAGGCGGTGTCGTAGACCGTGTGATCCACTGTGCCCTTGCGGGCGAACGGCGACACCACCAGCGCCGGGATACGCGTGCCCGGGCCCCAGCGGTCGCCCTTGGGCGGCGCCACGTGGTCCCACCAGCCACCGTTCTCGTCCACCGTGACCACCACCACCATGTTTGGCCATTGCGGGCTTTCCTGCAGCACTTTCAGGGCCCGGGCGATGTGGCGGTCGCCGGCGGCCACATCGGCGTAGCCGGCGTGCATGTTGAGGTTGCCCTGGGGTTTGTAGAAGCTCACGGCGGGCAGCTTGCCGGCCTCGGCGTCGGCAAAGAACCGGTTGCTGCTCGATTCGTCGCCCAGTCCGCCATCCCGCAGGCGCCGGCTGCGCTCGGCGGGGTTCTCCGGGCCTTGGCGCAGGAAGTAGTTGAACGGTTGGTGGTGGTACTGGAAGTTGGGGATCTTCGGAATGCCCGCCGACTCCTTGAACTGCTCGAGGGTCGCTTGCCAGGCGCCGCCGTACCAGGCCCAGTCGACGTTGTTTTTCGACAGCTTGTCGCCGATGTGTTCGTGGGTTTGCGGCACCAGCACGCTGGGCAGGTCGGCCTTGGCGTAGTCCGGGCGCTCAGGGTCGCGGATCCAGGTCGGCCAATAGGGCGGGGCCATGGTGTTTACCGCGTAACCGTCCGGGGTCAGGGCGCTGGGCCCGAACTGCGGCGGGCCGCTCATGGCACTGGCCGGCGACCCGTCCAGTGGCTTGAGGCGCGTGTCGCTCGGATCATCGCTTTGCAGGGTGGCGATCATCGACTTGGCCACCGAATTCGTTGCGTCCGGGTAGAACGGCACGGTCGCGCTGATCAGGTACTGGTGGTTGAGGAAGGAGCCACCGAAGGCGCCCTGGAAGAAGTTGTCGCAAAGCACGAACTCCCGGGCCACGTCCCACAGGCGCAAGGCGTAACGGCTTTGTGAGTAGTGGCCCATGGTCAGGGCCCCTGAATCGGCCCAGGCGACGAAACCGTCATTCTTGCCGCCGTTGATCTGCATCTGGTTCTGATAGAACACGTGCCATAGGTCACGGGTCACCAACCCCAGTGGCAAGTCCTCGCCGCCAGGGCCCTTGAGGGCGAAGGGCGCGTTGGGCAGGTGTTCCTGGAACTGGGTGCCCACCGGGTACGTCACGCCATCCAGGCTTTGCGGGCCGACCTGGAGGATGCCGCCCCACACCGGCGGCAGTGTCTGTAACAGGCTGCCGTCCCGGTCCCGCTGCTGGCTGGCCTGGGGCTTGAGTGCGCTAAGGGGCTGCTCCAGCCCCGGGAAGTCGGCGAACAGGTTATTGAAACTGCGGTTTTCGGCGTAGATCACCACCACGGTTTTCACTTGCTCCGCGAGGACCTGGTCCAACTCGGCTGCTGAACGCTGGCGCTGCGGCGCCGGGCCCTGGGGCTCGCGGGTGTTGCCGCAGCCGCTCAAGGTGGCGCCCACGCCGAGCACGGCTACGCCGCCGAGGAAGCGGCGGCGGCTGGTATCGGTGGGTTGGTTGGCGGGGGAGGAGGCTGTGTCGCTGTGTTCTTTATCGTCACTCATTACGGTTCCCTGCTCGTCATTTCGACAATTCGTTACAAAATATTTCGGTCGCACGGTAGCAATCGAATATGACGCAACGGTGACGTAAAGACGCTAGGAGCCAGCTGGAGATGCCTTGGGAAAGCTCTGAAAACCTTGAGAGAAAAAACACATCGTCACCGGCGGGCCTCAGCGCGAGCGGGGGTGAAAGCTGTGCCAGAATGCGCGATTGCCATGGACTGCGAAGGAACACCCCCAATGTCATTTTCCCTGGAAGAACGCCAGGCACTGCTCAAGGTCAAGGGTGTCGGCCCGACAGTGGTCGGTCGCCTGGAACAACTGGGCATCCGCTCCCTGGCGCAATTGGCCGAGGCCGACGCCCTGGAGATCGTCACCCAGGCCTCAGCCCTGGTGGGCTCCAGTTGCTGGAAAAACAGCCCCCAGGCCCGCGCAGCGATCCAGGCCGCCATCGCCATGGCCAGGGACACCTGAACCGGTGAGCCGTGAAACCCCCTTCGCCTATCAGGCGGTTTACCGCTACCTGATGGAGTGGATCGACAATGCCAGCGAGGCCGAGCAGCGGCTGCCCTCGCTGCGGGCCCTGGCGCTGCGGCTGAAGGTGTCGATCTCGACCATCAAGCACGCCTACGCCTTGCTTGAAGACCAGGGGCGCATCCAGTCCCGCCCTAAACAGGGCTATTTCCGGGTGCCAATGGCGCCGCCGCAACTGCCGGTGGATGGGCCGAGCCTGATCGACAGTGTCTACGCCCAGGCCCGCCAGCCCGGCATGTTGGCGCTGTGCAGCGATGCGCCGGCCATGCTGCTGTCCCTGGAGAACCCGTTGCTGATGACCGAGCGCGAGCTCACCCGGCAGTACCCGCGCTCCCAGGCGCCGCTGTACCAGCCCTTTGGCGAACCCGAGCTGCGCGCGGTGTTGGCCGAGCGCTATACCCGCTCCACCGCTGACTATTGGCAGGCCGAACAGGTGTACCTGGGCCCGGACCTGCGCAGCCTGCTGGAGTTGGCGCTGCAAGCCTTGGAGCTGACAGGCAGCGTGGCGCTGGTGGAGTCGCCCTGTTCCTGGGCGGTGTTGCGCCAACTGCGCGCCGCGAATATTCGGGTCATCGAACTGCCGCTCGACAGCGCTGGGCGTTTCGATCAACAGCAACTGCAGGACCTCCTGCTACGTGAGCCGGTGCGCCTGGTGGTGCTGTCATCGACTTTTAGCGTGCCCCACGGCAGCCTGATGCCGGCCGCCGACAAACAACAGCTGTGCCGGTGGTTGGACGAGCGAGGTATCTGGCTGTTTGAAAACGACAGCTATGGCGAGTTTTGTTTCAGCCCGGCCCCCGTGCGTTTTCGTGACTACGCCAACCCCGAGCGGCTGTTGGTGTTTGCCACTTGCGACAAGCGGATTGGCGCCGAGGCTCCGTTCAGCTACGTGCTGACCCGTGGGCATGGCCAGCGCCTGCACCGGCAGTTCCTCGAACGGGCCTTTCGCCTGTCACCGCTGCGCCAGCAGGCTGTGGCCCGGCTGTTCAGCTCCGGGCGAGTCGACCAGCATTTGCTGAAACTGCGGGTGCTGTTGCGCGAGCGCATGGGCCAGATGCAGGGCCTGCTTCAGGAACATGCCTGTCAGCAATTGCAGGCACAGCCGGCGGCCGGTGGCGCGACCTTATGGGTCGAGGCCCAGCGCCCGGTGGAGATGCGCCAGGTGTACCAGCGCCTGTTGGCCCAGGGCCTGGTCATCGCCCCCGGGGCAATGTTCAGCCAGCAGGGCCTGTGGCGGCATCACCTGCGCCTGAGCTACACCCTCGACTGGCGCCAGGATATTCCGGGCGCCATCCAGGCCCTGGCCCAGGCAATCGATCAGGAACCCTGCCCGACGCCATAGCAGTGCTGCGCCTCGGGAAACTGCCCGTCGCGCACTTCGGCGGCAAAGCGCTCGCAGGCCTGACTGATCAGCGCGGCTGCGTCGGCGTATTGCTTGACGAAGCGCGGCACCTGCTCGCCGCCCAGGCCCAGCAGGTCCTCGGTGACCAGCACCTGTCCGTCGCAGGCCGGGGAAGCGCCGATGCCGATGGTCGGCATGGCGGAGAACTGGCTGATGCGCCGGGCCACCGGTTCCGCTACCCCTTCCAGCAGCAGGCTGAAAGCGCCAGAGGCGAGGTGGGCGCGGGCGTCGTCTTCAATCGCTCGGGCCGTGGCTTCATTCATGCCTTGCGCCTTGAACCCGCCCATGGCGTTGACGTACTGGGGCATCAGGCCGATGTGGGCCATCACCGGAATGCCCCGTTGCACCAGAAACTCCACGGTCGGCGCCAGGGCCTTGCCGCCTTCAAGCTTGACCGCGTCGCAGCCGGTCCGCGCCAGCACCTGGGCGCAGTTGCGGTAAGCCTGTTGCGGCGACTCCTGGTAACTGCCAAATGGCATGTCGGCGATCACACAGGCCAGGCGGGTGCTGGTGACCACGGCGCGGCTGTGGGCGATGATTTCCTCAAGGCTCATGTCCAGGGTCGAGGTGCGGCCGTAGCCGACCATGGCCGTGGAGTCGCCGATCAGCACGAAGTCGACAAACGGATCCATCAGCCGGGCCATGTGGCTGGTGTAGGCGGTCAGGGAGACGATTTTCTGCCGGCCTTTCATCGCCACCAGTTGCGGTACGGTCAGGCGGCGGGTGCGGGTATGGATGCTCATGGCGGCTTTCCTGTTCTGCTGCGGTTTGGAAAGTTGCCGATTATTGCTGCTGCCCAAAGGGATTCAATGCACAGAAATTGGCTAAAAATAGACCCAGTTACGGGTTCGGGTTGTTCCTGGCTGTTTTTGCGTAGACCATTGGCGCCTTGGTTTCTGTCCCCCCTACAGAGTGACTGCTATGCCTTTGCCTCCAGAGACGCGACCGGCGCCGTTTTCCCGGTCCGACTATAAAACCCTGGGCCTTGCGGCCTTGGGTGGCGCGCTGGAAATCTACGATTTCATCATCTTCGTGTTCTTTGCCCTGACCCTGAGCCAGCTGTTCTTCCCGCCGGAAATGCCCGAGTGGCTGCGCCTGCTGCAAAGCTTCGGGATCTTTGTCACCGGCTACCTGGCGCGGCCCCTGGGCGGCATCCTCATGGCCCACTTCGCTGATCGCCTGGGGCGCAAGAAGGTCTTCAGCCTGAGCATCTTGATGATGGCGCTGCCGTGCCTGCTGATCGGCATCATGCCGACCTACGCGCAGATCGGTTATTTCGCGCCGCTGTTGTTGCTGGTGCTGCGGGTGCTGCAAGGCGCCGCAGTAGGCGGCGAGGTGCCCAGTGCCTGGGTGTTTGTCGCCGAGCACGCGCCGCCAGGGCATCGCGGTTATGCCTTGGGTTTCCTCCAGGCCGGGCTGACCTTTGGCTACCTGATCGGGGCCTTGACCGCGACCTTGCTGGCCCAGGCCTTTACCCCCGCAGAAATCCTCGACCAGGCCTGGCGTTATCCCTTCCTGCTGGGGGGGCTGTTCGGCGTGATCGGTGTCTGGTTACGCCGCTGGCTCAGTGAAACCCCGGTGTTCATGGCCTTGCAGGCCCAGCGCGAGGCGGCCACCGAACTGCCCTTGCGCACCGTGCTGCGGGAGCATCGCCTGGCCATGCTGCCGGCGCTGATCCTCACCTGTGTCCTGACCTCGGCGGTGGTGGTGTTCGTGGTCATCACCCCGACCATGATGCAGAAAACCTTCGGCATGACCGCCAGCCACACCTTTGCCTTGAGCAGCCTGGGCATCGTGTTCCTGAACATCGGTTGTGTGTTGGCCGGGTTGATCGTCGACCGCATTGGCGCCTGGCGCACGGTGATGCTCTACAGCCTGCTGCTGCCGGTGGGCATTGCCCTGCTGTACGGCAGCCTGATCAGCGGCGGGGAGTGGATCGGCCTGGCCTACGCCGTGGCCGGTTTGGGGTGCGGGGTGGTTGGGGCGGTGCCGTCGGTGATGGTCGGACTGTTCCCGGCGCGGATTCGTGTCTCCGGGATTTCCTTCACTTACAACATTGCCTACGCCCTGTGGGCCAGCACCACGCCGTTGCTGTTGATCGGCCTGATGCCCTGGAGCCCCTGGATTTGCGTGATCTATTGCGCGGTGATGGGCACGGTGGGCGTGGTGAGTGCCGGCTACTTCGGCTCACGCATGGCCGAGCCGACAGAGTCGGCGCTGCAAGAGAGCTGGTGCCGATAGCGCCGTCTGCCGGTCTGTCGCGACGGCGGTAACGCCCTGGCAGAAACGCGTCGGCCCGGGCTAGAGCCTTCGCTGCCGAGGACGCCCAACGGCCCGCAAACAGCGGGAAAAATAGCCCTTAGCCCAGGGCGAAATTCCCGCTAATCTCCCCGAATCGCGCGGCCTGCGCCTGAGTGTCCGAGGCCTGTCTTGATTCGCACAAGCAAAGCGTTCGCAGCTTTGGCGCCCCTGCTGCAGGTGGCCCTGGTGTCCTTCCTTCTCGGGTTGGTGTTCGCCCTGATCCAGCTATGGACCCTGAATACCACGGACGACGGCCTTGAGGGCGCCAGCGTCGAAAGCGCTCGCGCCAGGGTGGTGTCCCTGGACAGTTTCAGCCTGATGACCGAGGACCTGGACAGCGGCGAGCGACGTCAATTGAAGGAGGTGCGGGGGCTGACGCGCTGGGTGGTGGAGCGCGGGACGGTCAAAGGCCAGGTCCTGGAACTCACCTATCTGCGGGACTACCTGCTCAGTGGCTCGTTCAACGGTGCGGCGGTCTGTGTGGCCCTGTGTTCGAACGCCCTTGAGTGCCAGGAAAACCGCCGAGAACGTGAGTCGTCCCTGGCCATGCTGCTCTTCGCCTGGGGCACGACCCTGGGCTGCTTGGTGCTGCACGGCATGAGGTTACGGGCGAGCAAAACCACGCCGCTCCCGCCCGGCTGATTGCCTGTGCTTGCCACCCTCCTCAGCTACAGCACTCCGGCAGCGTCTGGTCCAGGTCCCGCGCCCGCTCCTGGCTCAAGCGGGCCACGCAGGCATTGATCAGGGTGGTGTGGGCCGGCATGCCCGGCTGCACCTCGAAGGCTTCCACTACGCAGTTGGTGTCGCGGTACTTGATCCAGGCCCGTTGGGCGTTTTTCAGCTTGCCGAGAAACTCCTGCTCCAGCACCGGGCTGGCCTGGTACTGATGCTGCACTCGCCCCAGCAAACGCTGGTAACTGGCATTGAGCGTGGCGTCGGCGCGCTCCTTATCGAGGTGCGCGCATCGATCTACCTCGACGCTGGTCTGGCGGCGTTGGCAATCGAGGTCAGCGGCCCAGGCCGGGGCCAGGCCGCTGCAGGTCAAGAGGGTGAGGGCGGCAACGAATCGGCGGTGCCGTGGCTGATGACGCATGGGGCTTCCTTGGGCCGAAAAGCGAGGGCGCATTCTACAGGGCGACGATCATGTCGACTTCCACCGAGGCGTTCTTGGGCAACTGATAAACCCCCAGCGAGGTCCGGGTGTGGACGCCGGCGTCGCCGAAGATCCGGTACAGCACCTCGGAAGCGCCATCAGCGACTTCGCTCTGCTGGGTGAAGTCGGCCGCGCTTTGCACATACACATTGATGCGCAGGATTTTGCGAATCGGCTCCAGGTCCCCCAGCATTTGGCCGAGAATCGCCAAGGCGCGCATGGTGCAGATTTGTGCCCCGTGGCGCCCCTGCTCCAGGGTCACCTCGCTGCCGACCCGACCCACCACCATTACCTGGTTGTCGATGCGTGGAATCTGCCCGCTGACGTAAATGTCATGGCCGTTGCGTACCGCCGAAACGTAATTGCCGCCGATGCGTATTTCACCGTCGAAGCTGTAGCCCAACTCCGCCGCTACCTGATCGAAAACCGCCTTACGTGAAGCGTCCATTGAGCTAACTCCGTCGATCGCCGTTGATTGTTCCGGGAGGCGACTATAACTGTTCCCGGATACCGCCAGATATCTCCCCCAAAGCCCTCGAGTATTTTTTCCGCCGAGGGCAAAAGGCACTTCAGAAAAGTCGTTCAGCGCCGATGGTTAAGCCCAAAGCTGCCAACCCTTTCTGCCCAGCGGTGTGTCCCCCATGTTCAACAAACGCTTGAAGCAAGAGCTCGTCGCTCTTCGCGAAGAACTCTCGAGCCTCCAGCAAGTGAGGGACAGCCTCGAAAGCGAGATGCTGGTCATCATTCTTGACCCGGAAGGCCGGATCCAATCGGTCAATCACAACTTCGCCCAAGAGATGCTCTACAAAAGTGGCGACCTGGTGGGTCGTTACCTGGAAGATATCGTGCCGGCCCATGTGAAGTCCGATGAGTTTCATTTGCGCTTCAAGGCCACCCTGACCCGTGGCGAACATTTTGCCGGCGCGGTGCGGCTGCTGCGGGGCAATGGCGAGGAAGCCTGGCTGCGTTCGATCTCCCAGCCGGTGCGTGACTCCAATGGGCGGGTGAAAAACGTCGCCATCTATTCCAGCGACCTGACGCGCACCATCGAAGCCTCCCGCGAACACGAGAACCTGATCGGCGCCCTGGTGCGTTCCACCGCGGTGATCGAGTTCGACCTCAGCGGCCACGTACTGACCGCCAACGACCGCTTCCTCAAGGGCATGGGCTACACCCTGGCGCAGATCAAGGGCAAGCATCACCGCATGTTCTGTGAAACCCAGGATGCCAACAGCCCGGAATACCAAGCGTTCTGGAAGCGCCTGAACAATGGCGAGTTCGTTGCCCACCGTTTCAAACGTGTCGACAGCCTCGGCCGCGCCGTATGGCTGGAGGCGTCCTACAACCCGGTGGTGGACGCCAATAACAAGCTCTACAAAGTGGTGAAGTTCGCCACAGACATCACCGACCTGGTGAACCAGGAACAGGCCGTGGCCGAGGCGGCCAACATCGCCTACAGCACCTCGCTGCAAACCGACAACAGTGCCCAGCGTGGCACCACGGTGGTCACCGAGGCGGTGAATGTGATGCGCGACCTGGCCAAGCACATGCAGCAGGCCGGTGACGGTATCGAGGCCTTGAACGAGCAGTCGCTGGTGATCGGCACCATCGTCAAAACCATCAGCGGAATTGCCGAACAGACCAACCTGCTGGCCCTCAACGCGGCCATCGAAGCCGCCCGCGCCGGTGAGCAAGGGCGGGGCTTCGCGGTGGTCGCCGACGAAGTCCGGCAACTGGCCTCGCGCACCAGCAAGGCCACCGAGGAAATTGTCACGGTGGTGCGGCAGAACCAGGACATGGCCCGTGAAGCGGTAGCGCTGATGGCCGACGGCAAAATGCAGGCCGAACAGGGCTTGGCCCTGGCGGCCGAGGCCGGCACGGTCATCGTCGAGATTCAGGACGGAGCGCAAAAAGTAGTGAGTGCGGTGGGGCAGTTCGCCAACCAACTGTCCACTTAAGCCTCAGGGCTCGCAGAGGGGGGCATCGACGGTGACTGCTGCCCCCGGGCGGATGCCGTTACAATCGCTGCTTTTCCAGGAGCCTGCCATGAGCCCATCCCTGCGTCGCCCGGTCCCGCTGTCCAAAGCCTACCGCCTGCTCAACCATGGGCCCACGGTGCTGGTCAGCGCGGCCCATGGCGGGCAGCGCAACATCATGGCGGCGGCCTGGGCCATGCCCCTGGACTTCGAGCCACCGAAAGTCGCCGTGGTGCTCGACAAATCCACCTGGACCCGCGAACTGCTGGAGGCTTCCGGCAGCTTTGTGCTGCACGTGCCTTGTGTGGCCCAGGCCGATATCGTGCAGACCGTAGGCTCAACGTCAGGCCTGGAATTGAGCCGCGAACCGGGCCATGACAAGTTCAGCGCCTATGGCTTGCAGACCTTTGCCGGTGAGCAGGTCGAGGCGCCGTTGCTGGAAGGCTGTGTGGCCTGGCTGGAGTGTCGCCTGCTGCCCGAACCGCACAACCAGCAGCAGTACGATCTGTTCCTGGGCGAAGTGATCGCCGCCCAGGCCGATGAGCGAGTGTTCAGCGACGGTCGCTGGCACTTCGAAGGGCACGACTCACTGCGCACGCTGCACCATGTGGCCGGCGGGCATTTCCTCAGCATCGGTGCCGCGCTGGACGGCAAGTCCCTGGCGGACTGAGCCGCTGTACTTAGAACTTAGCACTCAGAGGGCGGTGTAACCGCCGTTGCGCTGTGCTCCAGGGCCGCGGCGAAGGCCATGAGTTTGGGCGAGCATTGCCGCGACGGTGGATACACCAGGGACAGCTCGCGGCTACGCCCGGCGAAGTCTTGCAGGATCGGCACCAGGCGCCCGTCGGCGACGGCGTCCTGCACCGCGAACTGCATCACTTGGGCGATGCCGAAACCGCCGAGCACTCCGTCTACCAGGGCGTCGCCAATATCGAAGATCAGACGCCCGGCCACCGCCACTTCCCGCTCCTTGCCCCGGTCCATGAACGGCCATTCCACCAAGCGCCCAGTGTGCAGGTTGCGCACCGTCAGGCAGTCGTGTCGCTGTAGGTCGTCGAGGGTCTGCGGCGCTCCGTGGCGGGCCAGGTAGGCAGGGGCGGCTACCGTGACCCAGTTCAGCGGCGGCAGGCGCCGGGCAATCAAGCGCTGGTCCTGGATGGGGCCGGTGCGCACCACGGCATCGAAGCCTTCTTCAATGATGTCCACCAGGCGATCGGTCATCACCGCCTCGATACACAGGTCGGGGTATTGCTGGGTCAATTCGCCGATCACCGGCATCACCACCTTGCGTCCGTACAACGACGGGGTGCTGATTTTCAGCACCCCGCTCGGCGAGTCGCGGCGGTCCAGCAGCAGGTCGCGGGTCTGGGCCAGTTCCGCCAGCAACGGCGTCGCCCGCTCCACCAGCACCCGGCCGTCCGGGGTCAGGCTGACGCTGCGGGTATTGCGTTGCAGCAGGCGCACACCCAATTGCTGCTCCAGGCGTGAAATGGCTCGGGACAGGCCGGACTGAGTCAGCCCCAGGTCGCTGGCGGCCCGGGTAAAACTGCGGGTTTCGGCGACCTTGACCAGCAGGCGCAGGGCGTTCAAATCCATGATTAAAGTCATTACTGAAAGAAGAAAGTCCGTATTTATCATTTCTGAGTCATCAGTGACACTGGCCGCCGATTTTTCTTTCAAGGACTCCACCCATGCCTTCTTCCGTCGTGCCGCGTCCCAGCGGCTGGATGCTGTTCTTGCTGGCCTGCGCCCAGTTGATCATCGCTCTGGACGCCACCATCGTGTTTGTCGCGCTGCCGGAAATCGGCCGTGACCTGGGCTTTTCCGCGCAGCAACTGCAATGGGTGGTGAGTGCCTACAGCGTGGCATTCGGCGGCTTCCTGCTGCTGGGTGGGCGGGCTTCGGACCTGCTTGGCAAACGGCGCTTTTACATGATCGGCCAAGGCTTGTTCGCCCTCGCGTCCCTGGCGGGCGGCCTGGGCGGCAGTGCCTTGCTGCTGGTGCTGGCCCGGGCGGTGCAGGGCGTGGGCGGCGCCTTGCTGTTCCCCGCGACCCTGGCCCTGATCAACACCCACTACGCCGAGGGGCCGGCGCGCAACCGCGCCTTCGCCGTGTGGAGCGCGCCTCGGCGCCGGCCTGGCCCTGGGGGCATTGCTTGGCGGTGTGCTGACTCAGTGGCTGGGGTGGGAGGCGGTGTTTCTGGTCAATGTGCCGTTGGCCGGTGCCTGTGGCTTGCTGGCCTGGCGCTGGATTCCCGCCGACCCGCCGGCGCAACCCGGTCGGCATTTCGATGTGAGCGGTGCGTTGACGGTGACCCTGGGCGGCACCTTGCTGGTGTTCTCCATCGTCCAGGCGCCCGAGTGGGGCTGGACGGCGCCGGCGACCCTGGGCTGCATGGCGCTGGCCTTGACCCTGCTGGGGCTGTTCGCCTGGATCGAGCAGCGTGGCCATGACCCGCTGATGCCTTTGCGGCTGTTCCAGCATCGCGGTTTGCGCCTGTCGATGTGGCTCACCGGTTTGTTCATGAGCAGCTTCGGCGTGCAGTACTACTTCCTGGCCTTGTACTTCCAGCAGGTCTACGGCTACAGCGTGTTGCTCAGCGGCCTGGCCTTCCTGCCGTCGACTCTGGTCTGCACCCTGGGCATCTGGCTGGCCGAGCGCATGCTGCGACGGTTTGGCCTGCGCGGCACCTTGGTCAGCGGGCTGCTGGCCGGTGCCTTGGGCATTGCCCTGGTGGCGTGGGCCCTGCCTCAGGGGCAGGGGTTCTGGGGGCTGTTGCCGGGCATCGTGGTCCTGAGTCTGGGCCAGGGCATGACGTGGACCGGCATGTGGGTGGCGGCCGGGCAGGGCATTGCCGCGACGGAACAAGGTGTGGCGGCGGGCATGGCGTCCACCAGCCAGCAGATTGGTGGGGCGCTGGGGTTGGCGTTGTTGGTGTCCCTGGCCAATGCTGCAACCCAGTCCAGCGACCTGGCCCACGGCATTCAACTGGCGGTGGCGGCGAGCGCCTTGCTGGCGTTGTTCGGCGCGGCACTGGCGTGGCGCCTGCGCCAGCCCTCGGCGGCACTGTTGCGCTGCGCCGAGGCCGGCTGAGCCCCCTGCTCCTCAGGGCGTATGCCGCAGAGCGCGAGTCAGATCCACACGTCGTTGGCCGCCGTGCGTTCACCGCCTTCACCGCCGGTATTGCGCACGCCCTTGGGCTCGATCAGCAGCAGTTTCACTTCCTCTTCGGCGTAGGGTTTATGTTGCTGGCCCTTGGGCACGACAAACATTTCCCCGGCGTTGAGGGTCACTTGGCCGTCGGGAAAGTCGATGCGCAGCGTGCCTTCGAGGACGATAAACGTCTCGTCGGTGTCCAGGTGGTCGTGCCAGATGAAATCCCCGTGCAGTTTCACCAGCTTGAACTGGTAGTCGTTCATTTCAGCGATGACCTTGGCTTGCCAGTGCTCGTTGATCAGGCCGAGTTTCTGCGCAAAATTCAGGCTTTGGTAAGGGGCGTGGGCGGCGGAAGTCGGGGTGGTGTTCATGGGGCGGATCCTGAGTCGAAGATTGAGCGCTCAGGGTAGCCAGGGCCGCCGGGGTGATTCTTGAACGATTGTGCGTGGCTCAGCGGCCATGCATTTTCAGCCAGCGTGCCGGCGGCAGGCCGTAGGTCTTGCGAAATTGCCGGGTCATGTGGCTCTGGTCGGCAAAGCCGGCCATCAGGGCGGCATTGGCCAAGGGCTGGCCCTGGATCAGCAGGGCGCGCACCAGGTCCAGGCGGCGCATGGTCAGGTAGCGATAGGGGCTGGTGCCGAACAGCAGGCGAAAGTCCCGGGACAGGCTCCAGCGGTCGCGCTCGCTGTGGGTCGCCAGTTGTTCCAGGGTGATGTTCTGGTCCAGGGCGCTGTGCATAAAGGCGCGGGCCCGCTCCGCCGCCCGGTAGTCAAAAGGGGCACCGGGGGCGGGTACGCCGGCAACGTTGTTCAGCGCGTGGGCCAAGTCGAACAGGGCGTCTTCCTGCTCCAGTGGGTCCAGCGGGCTGTCCATGCTGCGCAGCAACACATCGGTGGCGGCGAACAGGCGCGGGTCGGTGGACAGCCCGTTCTTGATAAAGGGCAATGGCTGGCCGCCGAGGATCTGCTGGATCAGCGCCGGCTCGACGTAAATCATCCGGTACTGAAAGCCGTCCTGGGTTCCGGCCTCACCGTCGTGGGCTTCGTCCGGGTGCAGCACCATGGTTCCGCCCGGCAGGCTGTGGCGCCAGCCGCCGCGGTACTGAAAACTCTGCACCCCGGACAGGGTGCGGCCGATGGCGTAGGTGTCGTGGCGGTGCATGTCATAGCCATGGCCAGAGAAATACGCCTCGATGCGCTCCAGCCCCTGAGCGGGTGGCGCACGCTGAACCCAATCGATCAGGGGGGCGGGTCTGGCCATGGGCGGTCCTGTGTTCGGCGTTGACGGAGGGCACTGGCCGCGACGCACTCGATGTCGCTGCCAGCGGCTAAAAATACCCGGATTCCAGCCCGAGTGCTGGGGTAAACAGCGGGGCGGTACCTGGCGGCGGGGTGCTGCAGGGCACACGGGCCGGCCAACGCCGGCCCGTGCCCGATGATCGCGGGTTCATGTCAGCAGCGGCGGTGCTGGATCGTTGTTCAGGTTTGTGTCGGCTGGGGAGCGCTGCAACGTCTCCGGCATGGCCACCAGCAACAGTACGAAGGCAGTGCCCGCTATGGCCGCGAGGGTCAGGAACGCCGCGCTGTAACCGGCTTGTTGCACCACCAGGCCGGCCAGGCCGTTGCTCAGGGCGGCGCCCAGGCCGAACACCGTGGACAGGGCCCCGAGGCTGACATTGAAGCGCCCGGTGCCCTGGGTCAGGTCCTTGACCACCAAGGGGAACAGCGCGCCGAAAATCCCTGCGCCGACACCGTCGAGCAACTGCACGGCCACCAGCCAATAAGGATCATCCGACAGGGTGTACAGCACGCCGCGCAGGGGCAGGATGAGAAAGCCGGCCAACAGCAGCGGCTTGCGCCCCCAGATGTCTGCCTTGGCCCCCACCAGCAAGGCCGCCGGTACCATGACCAGTTGCGCTGCCACGATGCAGGCTGACGTCAGGGGCGTGGCCAGGTGCAGGTTCACCAAGGAGAGTTTCTGGCTCACCAGCGGCAGCATCGCCGCATTGGCCAGGTGGAACAGCGCGCAGCATAGGGCGAACAACAGCAGTGGACGGTTGTGCAGCAATACGCTCAGCCCTGAAGGCTGTTCACCATGGGCCGGGCCTTGAGGGTCGAATCCGCGGGCCACATCGTGGTCGATGGCGTCGGGGTTGATGCAGGCGATGGCGATTACACTGGCCAGGGCCATCAGCGCCATCAGGTAGAACACCGCCACCGGGCCGAACAGGTACGCCAGGCCGCCGGCCAGCAGCGCGGCGCAGGCGTTGCCGGCATGGTTCCAGGTTTCATTGCGCCCGGTGCGGCGGGTGAAGGCCTTGGGCCCGGTGATGCCCAGGGAGATCGCTGCAATCGCCGGGGCAAACACCGAGGCCGCCGCCGCGCTGAGGGCCTGGGTCAAGGCCACCCACGTGAAGGAGGCGGTAAAGGGCAGTACCAGGCAACTGGCGGTCACCAGCAAGGCCGCGATGACCAGCAGGGCACGTTTGCCCCGGATGCGGTCGATCAGTGCCCCGGCGGGCGTCTGGGTCAGTAGGGCGGCGATGCCGGCCAGGGTCATCACCAGGCCGATGCTCGCCGGGTCCCACTGGTGAACGGCCAGCAGGTAAATCGCCAGGTAGGGCCCCAGACCGTCGCGAACGTCGGCCAGGAAGAAGTTGAGCCCGTCCAGTGAGAGGGCGTTACGACGATCGGCGGCTGTGTTCAAGACGATGCTCTCGGGCAGGGGGCAGCAGGGTATTAGCAATGACTCATGTTGAGTGACGGAAGTTTCAGGCGCCACTTGCCTTTGCGCGGCCTGCTGGTGCTTCATGCCTCGGCAGCCCGGCTGCGTGATGGACCAGCCCCCTTTAGACGACACGCCGACGTGTCTGGAGACCGAACATGGCAGTGACTTTCCGTCCGGTGGACGAGCAGGATATTGCGCGCATCTGCAGCTTTGCGCGGACCCAGGAAGAACAGTTTTTCTTCTTTCCCGCCGCCACCTGGCCGCTGACCCACGAACAATTGCGTGACTCCATTGCCCGCCGCTCCGACTCGACGGTGATCGAGCGCGATGGGCAGGTGGTGGGGTTTGCCAATTTCTACCGCTGGGAAACCGCCGGTGTCTGCACCATCGGCAATGTCATCATCGACCCCGAAGCGCGGTCCGGCGGCCTGGGCGCGCAGTTGGTCAAACACATGATCAGCATCGCCTGCGACCGGCACCAAGCGACGGAGGTGACCTTGTCTTGCTTCAACAGCAATGTGGCGGGGCTGCTGCTCTATCCAAAGCTGGGGTTTGTGCCCTTTGCCATCGAGGAGCGGGTGAGCAAGCAACAGGAGCGGCTGGCGCTGATTCACCTGCGCTATCGCCCCTGATCCCTTAGTGAACGGTCGCAGGAGCGGCCTATCACGCATCAGGCCATGAACCTAAACCGCTGAGGCGGCTGACCTTTAAAATCGGGGCGTAACCCATGAGTGCGGCAACAGAAGCATCGGTTTATCTTTTTTCCTACGGCACCCTGCAGGACAAGGCGGTCCAACTGGCCAACTTTGGTCGTGAGTTGCAGGGCCGCGAGGACGCGATGCTCGGTTATGAGCAGAGCTGGGTGGAAATCACCGATCCGCAGGTGCTGGCCACCAGCGGCAAGACCCATCACCCGATCCTGCGCCCGGGCTCGGCAAGCAGCGCGCCGATTCCGGGCATGGTGTTTCTGATTACGCCTCAGGAGCTGGCCGCGGCCGACAGCTATGAAGTCTCGGACTACAAACGGGTCAGCGTGACCCTGGCGTCCGGGATTGAAGCCTGGGTCTACGTCAGCGCCTGAGGGGCGGGGTCATTCGGGTGGCAGGAACACGCCGACGCAGGCCAGCGCCAGCACCACGCCACCCAGCACCATGAACACATAGTTGAGCGGCGTGAAGCGGTCGTTGCTGCGGCCTTCGGGGTCGCCAGCAGCGGCATTCAGGCCGCGTTGGCCGAGCCAGGTGACCCAGGCCAGCACCGGCAGCAGCACCAGGCTGGCAACGTCCACCAGCGGGTAGCCGATGTTGTTGCGCGACAGGGCGTCGACCAGGTTGGTGACGACCACGCCCACTACATAGAGGGTCGCCAGTTCACTAGGGCGCCAGTCATGGCTACGGCCATCTTGCTTGAGCCGAGCATCGGCTTCGCGGTACAGCGCGTGGGTGAAAAAGACCGCGAAGAACGCCCGGGCCACCGGCCAGATATCCCCACCATTGGCGAGCTTGAACTGTTGCCAGTTTTTGTAAGCCCAAAACAGCTGGTAGATGCCCAGGGTGAGGATGAAGAGGGTGAGGAACTTGCGCTGTGACACCACATAAAACGCTTGCAGCTCCACCGTCGGGGACGGGGTGACCAATTCTGCTTGTGGTGGGGCATAGAGATTGTCAGACACGATTACTCCTTGTTGAGGTCTGAAGGGGCGGCAACGTTAGCGCAGCTTGGTGGGTACGCCTAGTGCTGCTGTAGGCGCCCTTCGCTCAGGAGGCTGTCATCTGGCCTGGCCAGGCCTTGTGAAAACGCCTGCTCACCTCGGTGGCCCGTCGACGATCCCGGTGCTGGATCGGACGGGTACATCGGTACGGCGTGAGCGGGCGCCGGCCCTGGCGGGGCTCAAGACGACTTGCCGGGTTTGATCAGGCTCTGGGCAGGAATGCCGAACAGTTGGTGCAGTTTCCAGATCATGGGCAACGTCAGTGCCCGTTTGCCATTGAGCACTTCGTAGACACGGTTGGTTCGGCCAATGGCGGGCGCCAGGTCGGCCGCGGATAACCCGGACTGCTCCATGCGGAACCTGATCGCGTCGATCGGGTTGGGCAGGTCCACGGGAAACTGCTTGGCTTCGTACGCTTCGATCAGGGTGATCATGACGTCGAAGTAATCGCCTTCAGGCGTCCCTGGCTGGGGTTCGTTATCAAACAGAGGCGAGACGCTTTTCAGCGCTGCACGGTAGTCCTGGTCGGTGTGGATAGGACGAATGTTCATGCTGGTTACTCCATTTCTACGCTGTCGGCGTGAATGGCATCGTACTGTGAGTGGGTGCCTACGAACTTGATGTAGAGCGCGCCGAAGTCATAGGCCGGCGCCACGACCACTCGATACTCGTTCCCCTTGATGTTGAAGACCACCCTGCGACTGTTCAGAATGCTGGCGCTGCGATAGTGCTCCTTGATTTGCCCAGGGTTGGACCATGTTGCATTCCTTGCTTCATCGATCCAGGCCAGTAAGGGCTGTTCTGCGTCCGGGTGCTGGTCCCAGAAGGCCTTTAACTGACGGACTGCAATAATTCTCATGGCGTGATCCTGGTCCCGTTATGGGACTTTAATAAATCGCTGGGGGCATTAGCCGATGTACGGGCAGCTTGATCAGTCTGCCCGTAAAAACGCCTGCCCAGCGGTGATCAGGTCATGCAGAGAGGCCGGCGTGCACGTCATCCATCAGTGCCTTGCCCATCTCTGCCAGGTAGTGTGCAGCCCGCGCATAGCGGTCACTCTAGGGCTCCATCGCGGCCTCGCCAGCCCTTGGGTTTATCGGCGGTCGATCAATCCCCCAGTGCTTCTCCTTCACGTCGTGGGTCGGCGCCACCGGCCCAGGAGGTTTTGCCCTGGGCGTCGCGCACACGAACGATGGCCTGGGTGCCGCTGGTCATGTCGATCTCGTTCACTTCATGCCCCTGGGCCTGCAGCGCCTGTTTCAGCGCCGGGCTGAACTGGCCTTGTTCCAGTTCGGTAGGGCCGTTGCGGCTGCCGAAGTTGGGCAGACTGATGGCGGCCTGCGGGTCGAGGTTCCAGTCCAGCAGGCCGATCACCGATTTGGCCACGTACTCGATGATCTGCGAGCCGCCGGGGGAGCCGACGCTGGCCAGCAGTTCGCCGCTGGCGCGATCAAAGACCAGGGTGGGCGCCATGGACGAACGTGGGCGTTTACCCGGCTCGACGCGGTTGGCCACGGGCTGGCCGTTTTCCTCCGGGATAAAGGAGAAGTCGGTCATCTGGTTGTTGAGCATGAAGCCCTGGACCATCAGGTGCGAGCCGAAGGCTGCTTCCACCGTGGTGGTCATGGACACGGCGCCGCCCAGGTCGTCTACTGCCACCACTTGCGAAGTGGAGATGCGCATCGGCGAGCGGTCCGGCGCGTAGGCCACCTGGATGCCCTGGGGTTTGCCCGGCTCGGCCTTGCCCATGCTGCGTTCGCCGATCAGCGCGGCGCGTTGGGCCAGGTACTCAGGGGCGATCAGGCCGGCCACCGGCACGGGCACAAAGTCGCTGTCGGCCACGTACAGGCCCCGGTCGGCGTAGGCCAGGCGTTCGGCTTCGGCGATCAGGTGCACGGCTTGTGGCGCCGGCTCCAGGCCCGCCGGCAAGTGGGTTTTCTGCGGTTTGAGGGATGCCAGGGCATAGCGGGGATCGCGCTGCTCCAAGGCCTGCAAGGTGCCGAGGATTTGCGCCACCGCCACACCGCCTGACGAGGGCGGCGGCATGCCGCACACCTGCCAGCGTTTGTAATCGCTGCACAGCGGCGCGCGCTCTTTGGCGCGATAGCCTTGCAGGTCATTGAGCGACAGGCTGCCAGGGTTGGCATGGCCCTGGACCTTGGCGACGATTTCCGAGGCTATCGGGCCCTTGTACAACGCGTCCGGCCCTTCCTGGGCAATACGCTTGAGCACCGCCGCCAGCGACGGGTTTTTCAGCAGGGTGCCCACGGCCTTGGGGCTGCCATCGGCATTGAGGAAGTAGGCGGCCATGTCCGGGGATTTCGCCAGGTAGGGATCGGCGGCAATCATGCTGTGCAAGCGTGGGGATATCGCAAAGCCCTGTTCGGAGAGTCGGATGGCCGGCTTGAACAACTCGGCCCACGGCAAGCGCCCGTGTTGTTTGTGAGCCAGCTCCAGGGCCCGCAGCACGCCGGGCGTACCGACCGAGCGGCCACCGATCTGCGCCTGGGGGAATGTCATCGGCTGGCCGTTCGCCTGCAGGAACAACTGCTCGGTGGCGCCTGCCGGTGCGGTTTCGCGGCCATCATAGGTGCGCACAGCCTTGCCGTCCCAGAGCACGATCATCGCGCCGCCACCGATCCCCGAGGATTGCGGCTCCACCAGGGTCAGTACCGCCTGCATGGCAATCGCAGCGTCAATCGCTGACCCTCCCTTGCGCAACATCTCGCGCCCGGCTTCGGCCGCCAGCGGGTTGGCCGCGGCCGCCATGTGTTGGTCGGCATGCCGGGTCTGCAGGTCGGTGCGGTAGCCCGAAGCGATCTCCGGTGCGGCGGGCAGGGCGCTGGTGTTGGCGGGCGGGGTGTTGTGGCAGGCATTGAGGGTGAGGGCGGCGGCTATCAGCGAGAGGGTGGTAAGCCGGCGGTGACGCGGATGGAAGATCGAAAACACGCGTTGAACTCCGTTCACTGGGAAAAATGATGTGTCGTCCGTGACGGGAATCTACCGCACTCACGGGCCAAGAGGGGCGCGAACCTGTGCGTCGAGAGGATTCTGGAGGGGTGAGTCCTGGGTGTTTCCGGTTGCGCAATTGAAGCGGTCATCGATGGGGGCTTGGCGAGCTGGTTCGAAGTAACCGGGCGTACGACGGCTTTCGACGCGTTGCCAGCGCTGTGGATAAGACAGCATCGAATAGGGGGACGGGTCCTTCAGCGTTTCGTAGTGCAGGGACAGGTCGATCTGCACGGCGCCGTGCAGAAAGGGGCCTTCGACTGAAAGCAGGGAGCCGGTCAGCCAGGTGCTGTCCGGGCTTTCAAGGTAACCCGGGGCGGTGATGTGCAGCCAGGTGCGTCCGGCATCCTGGGAAAAATACAGACGCGGCAAACCGCCACCGCCGTGACCAAAACTCGGTGCCCGAATGATCGGGATGACCAGGTAGTCGGAGTTGGCGGCATCGATCATCAAGGGGGCGCCTTTACCCCGCACGGTGATGCCATTGAAGGTGCCAAAAGGCGCGACCGGCGTGTGCACGCCAAGTCGGGTGTCGGTGTAGTACACCATGTCGCCTGAACTGGCGATGACCGGCGAGGTGCCAGTGCAGAGTTTGAAGGTGGTCCGATCGATCTCGAAGAAGCGCGATGAGTCGATGCGATAGATTACCCGGCCGGGCAAGTACTGGAT
Source organism: Pseudomonas morbosilactucae (assembly GCF_023241665.1). Classification (NCBI taxonomy): domain Bacteria; kingdom Pseudomonadati; phylum Pseudomonadota; class Gammaproteobacteria; order Pseudomonadales; family Pseudomonadaceae; genus Pseudomonas; species Pseudomonas morbosilactucae. The sequence goes on from NZ_JALQCX010000006.1 coordinate 33,056, forward strand.
CGGTTCGGGGGCGCTGCTGCAGGCTCCCAGTACCACGCACGACATCAGGGTCCACTGCGTCCTTGCCCACATGAACATACGGCTCCTTGTTTCTGCTTGAATGCAGGGTCCGGCTTTATGGCCCGTCTGAAGCGCTTACGCAACACTGGCAATGCATTCGGCAGGGCTCGGCTTCCAGGAAGGCGCTGCTCGACACTGGCGTCATCCCTGGTACTTTTCTGCAGGCATAAAAAAACGGCCTACCTTGCGGTAAGCCGTTTTTAGTACTTGGTGGCTACACAGGGACTTGAACCCCGGACCCCAGCATTATGAATGCTATGCTCTAACCAACTGAGCTATGTAGCCAAGTGGCGCGCATTATTCGCTCAGAACGATAAAGCGTCAAGCGTTTTTATAAAAAAATTATCTACGCTATCAACCGTTTATCAAACTCCCCCTTCCACAGCCTCCTTTAGCAAGGGTGATGGGCAGCGCTGGAACCAGCGGCTGGCCTGTTCGTACGCGTGGGCCAGTTGCAGGACGGCGAAGTCGGCTTGGTGGCGGCCGATGATCTGCAGGCCCATGGGCAGGCCGTTTTCATTGAAACCGGCCTGTACGTTGGCCACCGGGCAGCCGGACAGGGTGCCGGGGATGACCACTTCCATCCAGCGGTGATAGGTGTCCATGGCCACCCCATCGATGCGCCGCGGCCAGGGAATGGTTTTGTCGAAGGGGAAGACCTGGGCGCTGGGCAGCAACAGGAAGTCGTAGCGCTCGAAGAGTCGATGCAGGGTCCGGTACCAGTCGCTGCGTGTCGCCGAGGCGGCAAAGATGTCGCTGGCGGACAGTTTCAGGCCATTTTCCACCTCCCAGCAGGCCTCCTCCTTGAGGTGGGGGCGTTTCTGCGGGTCGGCGTAGGCGCTGCCCAGGGAGCCGGCGACCAGCCAGTGACGCAGGGTGCGCCAACTGCTCCAGAGCCGCTGCGGAGTGAAGTCGACGGCTACCGGCTCAACCTCGCAGCCCAGGCTTTGGAAGTCGCCGAAGGTTTTTTCGCAGAGCTCAAGCACGCCCTTTTCCATGGGCAGGTAGCCGTTGAAGTTGCCCAGCCAGCCCAGGCGGGTGCCGTTGAAGTCGCGTTCCAGCGGTGCGCTGAAGGCCTCGCCGGATTCGGCAATGGACAGCGGCGAGCGGGCGTCGCCGCCGGCCTGCACCGAGAGCAGCAGCGCCGCGTCACGCACGCTGCGGGCCATGGGGCCTTCATAGCCGAGCTGATCGAAAAACAGGTCGGCGCTGTCGTCGAAGGGCACCCGGCCCTGGGACGGGCGAAAGCCGATGATATTGTTGAAGGCAGCGGGGTTGCGCAGCGAGCCCATCATGTCGCTGCCGTCTGCCACTGGCACCAGGTGCAGGGCCAGGGCTGCGGCGGCGCCTCCGCTGCTGCCGCCGGCGGTCTTGCTCGGGTCAAAGGCGCAGCCGGTGGCACCGAACAGCGGGTTGTAGGTTTGGGAGCCGAGGCCGAATTCCGGGGTGTTGCTCTTGCCGATCAGGATCGCCCCCGCGGCCTTGATCCGTTCCACCATGATGCCGTCGCGCTCAGGCACGAAGTCGCGGTACAGCGGCGAGCCCAGGGTGGTGGGAATGCCCCGGGTCAGCGACAGGTCTTTGATGGCGTGGGGCAGGCCGTGCATCCAGCCACGGTACTCACCGCGACCCAGCTCGGCGTCGCGCTGGTCGGCCTGGGCCAGCAGGTCCTCGGGGGCTTGCAGGCTGATCAAGGCATTGACCTTGGGGTTGAAGCGCTCGATGTGGTCCAGGTACGCCTGCATCACTTCCCGGCAGGACACCTGGCGCTGGCGAATATGTTCGGCGAGTTGGTGGGCCTGGAGCAGGACCAGTTCGCTGAGGGGAGTAGAAGTCATGGCAGCAGCCTTATGCTCGGCTAAAAGAAGCCCCGCCGCACAAGCGGGGGGGGGCAGGTCAACGCATCAGGTTGGTCCACAGACGGTCGGCCAGGCGGATCGCCCCTTCGCCGCAGGTCTGGCTGAAGACCACCTTAGTGCCCTCGGGAATGTGCAGCTCGGGGGCATCCTTCAGCCCGGCGTCGAGGAAGGGTTCCACGCCCTTGATCGGGCTTTGGTGCTTGAGGAAGTTCTGGGTCAGCGCAGCGTTCTCAGGCTGGCTGAGGAAGGCGATAAACGCCTTGGCGTTCGCCGGGTTCTTGCTGCCCTTGGGGATGACCATGTTGTCCACCCAGGCCAGCACGCCCTCTTTCGGGTAGAGGTACTTGAGGCTGGGTTTCATCTCCCGGGCGCGCATCGACGAGCCGCCCCAGAACATCGACATGTCGATTTCCCCGGCTGCCAGGTTCTCGCGGATCGAGCCCGCCTTGGAACTGTAGGTTTTCACAAAGGGTTTCTGCGCCTTGAGCAGGGTCAGCACCTGCTGCATTTGCTTGGGGTCTTCGCTGCACAGGGGGATGTTCAGGTACAGGCTGGCCATGTCGATGACGTCGCTGACCGAGTCGAACATGTTGATCCGCCCTTGCAGCTCTTTGGGCGGCTCGTAGAGCACTGCGTAGCTGTCAGCCGGGCCTTGGTAGCGCGCGCCGTCCAGGACCACGCTGGTGGTGCCCCAGATAAACGGCACCGAGTAGGCGCCTTGCGGGTCCCAGGTGGGTTTCTTCAGGTTGTCGATCAGGCTTGCGTAGTAGGGCTCCTGGGCCGGGTCGAAGCGTTCCAGCAACTGCTCCTTGACCAGGATCGGGATGAACTGGTGCGACGGGATCGCCACGTCATAACCGGTGCCGCCCTGTTTCAGCTTGGCCAGCAGAGTCTCGTTGGAATCGTAGGAATCCACGGTGACTTCGATGCCGGTCTGCTTCTGGAACTTGGCGAGAATCTCCGGCGAAAAGTAGCCGCTCCAGCTCACTACGTTGAGTTTCTCGGCGGCGTGCGTGGCCAGTGGCAGGCTCAGCAACAACGAGGTACCCAGGCTTGCGATCAACTTGCTCATGTCATTTCCCCAAGGTCAGTGGAAGGTTCAAGCGTGTTTTTTGCCCAGCAGGTAAGAGAGGCTGACGAACAGCACCGACACGCCCAGGATCAGGGTCGAAACGGCATTGACGTCGGGTGTCACGCCCATGCGCAACAGGCCGAAGATGAAGATCGGCAAGGTGGTGGTGCCGGCCTGGGAAACCATCATCGAGATCACGAAGTTATCCAGGGAGACGATAAATGCCAGCATCAGCCCGGAGACGATCCCCGGCGTCAGCAGGGGCAGGGTGACCTTGTGAAAGGTCCGCCACGGGCCGGCGTACAGGTCCGCCGAGGCCTGTTCCAGGGACAGGTCCATGTCGTTGAGGCGGGCGCGGATCGGCAGGTAGGCGAAGGGGATGCAGAACACCGTGTGGGCGATGATCAGGTTGCCGTAGCCCAGGGACAGGCCAATGCTGGAAAACAGCGCCAGGGTGGCGACGCCGACGACGATTTCCGGCAGCACCAGGGGCAGCATGATGGCGCCCATGGACAGTTGCAGGCCCTTGAACTTGGCACCGCGCGAAGTGCCCAGGGCGGCCAGGGTGGCAAGCGCAGTGGCGATCATGCTGGCGCACACGGCAATCAGCAGGCTGTTGCCGGCGGCCTGGCGCAGGGCCTGGTTGGCGAAGGCGGCGCGGTACCAGTCCAGGCTGAAACCGCTCCACACCGTGGCCGACTGGTTGGCGTTGAAGGAGAACACCACCAGCACCAGGATCGGTGCGTAGAGGTACAGGTAGAACAAAAAGCTGAAGCCGCCGAACCCTGGGAAGTCCTGCACGCCCAGACGGTTGGCTTTGAAAAGTCGGCGCATCATGCACCTCCCTGGACAGCGCGCTGGCGCTTGGCGCGCAGGGCATACACCGTCAGTACCAGCATCACCGCCGCCATCAACACCAGTGACAGAGCGGCCCCCAATGGCCAGTTACGCGCATCGCTGAACTGTCGGAAGATCAGGTTGCCGAGCATCATCCGCGTACCGCCGCCCAACAGTTCCGGGGCGACCATGGCCCCGAGGCAGGGCACGAACGTGAGGATGGCCCCGGCCAGGATCCCCGGCTTGGCAATGGGCAGCACCACCTTGCGCAAGGTGCGCAGCCGCCCGGCGTAGAGGTCCTGGGCGGCTTCCAGCAGGCGGATGTCCATCTTTTCCAGGGTGGCGTAGATCGGCAGCACCACGAAGGGCGCGTAGGTGTAGACCAGCCCCAGCAGCACCGCGCCGTCGGTGTAGAGCAGTTGCAGCGGTTGCTCGATCAGCCCCAGGCCCATCAGGCTGTTGTTGATCACCCCGGTGTTGCGCAGCAGCAGGATCCAGGCGTAGGTGCGGATCAGCAGGTTGGCCCAGAACGGTACGGTGATCAGGAAGATCAGCAGGCCACGCCTGTTCGGCGGTTGCATGGCCAGCCACACCGCCACCGGAAAGCCGATCAGCAGGGTGATGAGGGTGGTCAGCCCGGCGATGCCGATGGAGCGCAGGGCGATGACCAGGTAGGCGTCAGCGAAGGCCAGGCTGTCGTCCAGCTGCCGCTCGTAGAGCAGGGCGGTGTAGGCGTCCTGGCTGAAGACCGGATTGACCCCGCCGTAGGGGTTGGCCTCCATCAGTGAGTAGCCGACGACGATCAGCATCGGCACGATCAGAAACAGGCCGATGGCGACCAGCGCCGGGCTGACCCCCAGGACATTGCCCAGGGCCTTGCGCCGTTCCAGGGTGTTGCACAGGGTTGAGGCGTGCATGGCGAATCCTCGTGTTCAATCCAGCAGGACGCTGGCGCTGCCACGGTCGAAGCGCAAACCGGCACGGCTGCCCACGACGTGGCGCTGGCTGTGATCGACGCTGTTGGGCGTACGCACGGTGAGGCGTGAACCGTCGCTGAGGCTGACCTGGTATTGCAGGTCGGTGCCGAGGTAAATCTGCGCTTCGATCCGGCATGGCAACGCACCTTCGCTGCCGTCGGCCACCAGGTGCAGGCGTTCGGGCCGGACCGACAGGGTCACCCGGGCCCCGACCTGTGCATCGTTGCAAGGTTGCGCCGGCAGCGGATGCCCGGCGGGGCCGGTGAACCAGGCGAGGCCGGCTTCCACCCGGGTCACGTGGCCCTGGATAAAGTTGGTCTCACCGATAAAGTCGGCGACGAAGCGGTTGCGCGGATGCTCGTAGATCGCTTGCGGCGGGCCGACCTGTTGCACTTCACCGTCGGCGAGCACGGCGATACGGTCGGACAGGGTCAGGGCTTCTTCCTGATCGTGGGTGACGAAAATAAAGGTGATGCCAGTCTGGGTCTGGATGGCCTTGAGTTCTTCGCGCATGGCCTGGCGCAGCTTGAGGTCCAGGGCCGACAGCGGCTCGTCCAGCAGCAATACCTTGGGGTGGGGCGCCAGGGCGCGGGCCAGTGCGACACGTTGCTGCTGGCCGCCGGAGAGTTGGCCGGGCTTGCGCTTGGCAAAGGCTTCCATCTGCACCAGGGCCAGCATTTCCCGCACGCGTTCGGCGATTCGCGCTTTGTTCAGGACTTGGCCCATGGGCTGGGATTCCAGGCCGAAGGCCAGGTTCTCGGCAATGGTCATGTGGGGGAACAACGCGTAGTGCTGGAACACGGTGTTCACCGGGCGCTGATAAGGCGGTCGGTCGGCGATGTTTTCGCCGTAGAGCAGGATCTCGCCCTGGGTCGGAAACTCGAAGCCGGCGATCATCCGCAGCAGGGTGGTTTTGCCGCAGCCGGAGGGGCCCAGCAGGGTGAAGAATTCGTTGTCGCGGATATCCAGGTCGATGTTTTTCAGGGCCACCGGGCCGCTGTCCGGGTCACCGTAGACTTTGCGCACCGCGCGCACAGACACCGCCATCGTTTGCAGCGAATGCAGGGCATTCATGGGTTACCTCCGATTCCCCCATCGCCTGTGCCGAGGTGCTGTGAGCGCCGTATCGTCAGGCCATGGATCTTATTTTTCTGGGCAGGATCGAGATGAATTCGGGTGTGCAGCGAGCCGCTTTTTTCGCGCCCTTGTGGGCTTTTATTCTGCGGTTGTGGGCCGATTATCAGTGAGGGGTTGCGGGGGCGAAACTTCAATTTTAACATAGCAGCTGTTAATTAATTTAATAGCAAAAGGCGCCCCAAGCCATGGCTGATCAGCGTTTGCCGCCCTTGAATGCCGTCCGTGCCTTTGATGCAGCCGCCCGCTTGGGCAGCTATGTTGAAGCCTCTAAAGCCTTGCACGTGACCCAGCCTGCCATTGGCCGCCATGTGCGCTTGCTGGAGGAGTGGCTAGGCGTCCAGCTGTTCGAACGCACCTCTCGCGGGGTCATCCTGACCCTGGCCGGGGAGAAGTATCACCGCAAGATCGCCTCGGCCTTGCAGCTCATTATCGAGGCCGGCAAGGAGTTGCAACCCAAGGGGGGCGAGCGCTGGCTGCGGATTATGGTGGTGCCGGGCTTCGCCAAGCGCTGGCTGACGCCTCGGCTGGAAGCACTGCGCCACCTGCGCCCAGGCTTGAAATTCGCCATCGAACCCAACTCGACCTTTACTGAAGTGGACGCCAAAAGCAGCGACCTGGGCATCGCCTACGGCCTGGACGGGCAATACGCCGAGTCTCGCGCGACCTTGATCTGCCCCCGGGTTTTCCCCATCTGCACCCCGGCTTACCTGGCCAGTATCGAACCGCTGTCGTGCCCGGCCGATTTGCTCAAGCATGAGTTGATCCACTTCGACGACGGTGAGTGGTGGAACATGTGGTTCGCCGCCAATGGCCTGGAGATCCAGCTCACCTCGGACCTGATTTACGTCAACAATGACCACGCCCTGTCGGTGGCGGAAAGCGGGCAGGGCATCGCCTTGGCCAATGAGGTGCTGGTGCGCGAGGAGCTCAAGGCGGGGACCCTGGTACGGGCCCTGGAGGATCAGGTGAAGCTGGAAAGCTACCGGATACTGACGCCGTCGGCGGTGCTGACGGCGGATGTGCAGTGGTTTATCCAGTGGCTGAAAACCGAGCTGGAGCAGGACTTTCCTGAGGCGGTGATTGCGCACGAATGAGCCGGGCTCATTCGTGCGCACGGTGCTTGGCCCGTGGGGCTTGTGTCAGGCCAGTTGGAAGCGCCCGGTGTTGTCACTCAAGGCCCGGCTGCCGAGGCTCAGGGTATCCGCCGCGAGGTTCACCGCCCGTGCACCTTCCAGTAGCCGCAACGCCGCCTGATCCACTTGCTGGATATTGCTGCTGACTTCGTCGGCGGTGCTGGCCTGTTCTTCTACCGCCGTGGCGATTTGCGCCAGGGTATCGGTGACGCCTTGCACGGCGTTGGCGATTTCCACCAGACGTTCACCCAGGCCTGTCACTGATTGCGCATCGCTTTGCGCCTGGCCACAGGCGGCCTCCATCAGGCTGACCGCTTCATTCACCGTGCTGCGCAGGCTGTCCACGGTGCCGGCGATCTGCGCGGTGGAAGATTGAGTACGTTGCGACAAGCTGCGCACTTCATCGGCCACCACGGCAAAACCGCGGCCCTGTTCACCGGCCCGCGCGGCTTCAATCGCCGCGTTGAGCGCCAGCAAGTTGGTTTGCTCGGCCACGCCGCGAATGGTGTCCACCACCAACTGAATCTGTTGCCCTTGCTCACTGACTCGGCCCAGTGCCGCAGCGGTGTCGTTCAGGCGCTGGTTGAGTTGTTGGATGCTGGCGGTGGTGCGCTGGCTGTCGCGGCTGCTTTCGGCGGCAATCCGTCGTGTGTGCTGAGCGCTGCCGGAGGCCTGTTCGCAACTCTGGGCCACCCCTTGCGAGGTGGCGGCCAGTTGGGTGGCGGCGGCAGCGATCTGGCTGATCTGTTGCTGCTGGGCTTCGACTTCACCCAAGGCGCCGCTGGAGTGATCGTTGAGGCTGCGCACAGCGTTACCCAGTTGCAGGGTTTCGTGGTCCACGCCCTGCAGGCTGGCGCGCAGTTGCACCACCGCGACATTCAGCGCGGTGCTGATGGCCGCCAGTTCGTCACGGCCGTGCACCGGCACTTGCAGGCACAGGTTGCCGTCGCGCAGGGCTTCGGCCAGCAGGGTGATGCCGCTGGCGCTGCGGCGGATCGCCGCCTGCAGGCAGATGAACAGGTAGAGCGCTGCCAGTACCAGGCAGCCGAGGACCGTGGCCACCAGGATAAATTGGCGCAGGGCCGAGCCCTGGTGCTGATCCAGGCGGCTGTCGAGTGCCTTCAACGAGGTTTGGCGCAGGGCCGCGAGGTTGCCCAGCAAGGCATCGAGATTGCGTTCGAAGTCTTCCGGCTTGAGGTTGATGCTGCCGCCGAACACGCCGTCGTCGAGGACTTTGAGGGTGGCGTCGAGGTGCTTCAGACTGCCTTGATACTGCCCGGCCCAGGCGTTCAGTTCACTGGGCAGGCGAGCCTCCAGCAGGCTACCGGTCTTCACCAATTGTTCCCGAGCATCGCCGATGCGGCTGCGCAAATCGCGCAGTTGCAGGCGGCTTTGCAGGGTGAATTGCCCGGACACCACCGAGGCCTGGCCGACGCTGGCCAGGCGCCCGACGCGTTCGATCAGGTCGGGTGCGTGCTGGGTGGAGATCTGCGTCAGTAGATAGGTTTCCAGCCAAGGGGCGAGGGTCAGGCGGTTGTCCATGGCGATCTGTTCGCGCAGGGCTTGCAGGGCACTCAAGGCGCTGGTGAAGCGGTCATAACCGTCCGGCCACCAGCCGACGCTGCTCAGGCTCTTGGAGTCGAGCCCATTCAGTGCCGTTTGCAGGGCCTGGTAGCGGCTCAGGATCGGCGCTTCGGCACCTTCCTTTTGCAGGGCCTCGCCCAACTCGCTGGCGGCCTGGGTCAGTGCGGGTTGCACGGCATCGAACGCGCCCATGGCGGCGACCGTGGCAGGTGTTGGCTGGCGATTGGTTTCCGTGGCGCGCCAGCGTGCTGCGCGGTCACGTTGGGCGGCCAGCAGGTTGTCGAGGTTATCCAGGGCCAGCAGTTGACGCACCCCGGCGCGTTCCCCGGCGACCAGGCTCAGCTTGTCGCGGTAGTCCTGGCCGATCATCCACAGGCTGCCCAGCAACGGCAGGATAAACAGCAGGAACAGCAGCTGAAACTTGCGGGCGAAACCGAAACGCCCAAGCAGTCGAATCCCCGGTGCTAGAAAAAGATGCATTCGACAGTTCCCCCAAGGCACCACGCACCACTGGCGTGCGATCGCGGCCTTTGGCCTCGACTCTGTGCCCTTGTAAAAAGGCCTCGGAAAGTGCGCCAGTGCAGCCTTTGTCGGGCCAGCGCTGTAGCGATACTTCCCATTTTCGGCCCCCTTTGTAAGGCGACCGGGTTAGGACGGTTGGGGGAGCAAGATTCAGACCATGGCGATGGGCTATCAGTCGGAAGATTCAACAAAGGTCGGTCGTTAGCAAGCTAATGGGATGGCGTGCCTGCACTGAAAAATGGCACATTGGCGCACCTGCACCTGTGCACCCATCCGCTGTACGGAAATTCTCATGGCTATCAGCAATGCCCAGCCCGTCCCGACGACGGCGCCCACTCCCTCGCAAAGCAGCCCGTTGGTCATGCGCATCATTGGTGCGGTGGCGTTGGCGCATTTGATCAATGACCTGATCCAGGCGGTGCTGCCGTCGATCTATCCGATGCTCAAGACCAACTACGGCCTGAGCTTTACCCAGGTCGGCCTGATTACCCTGACCTTCCAGCTCACTGCCTCGTTGCTGCAACCCTGGGTGGGCTACTACACCGATCGCCACCCCAAGCCGTTCCTGTTGCCGGCGGGCATGGTCTGCACCCTGGTGGGTATTTTGCTGATGTCTCAGGCCGGTAGCTTCGCCATGATCCTCCTGGCGTCAGGCCTGATCGGCATCGGTTCCTCGACCTTTCACCCGGAAGCCTCGCGGGTGGCACGCCTGGCCTCGGGCGGGCGTTTCGGCCTGGCGCAGTCGACCTTCCAGGTCGGTGGCAATGCCGGGACTGCATTCGGCCCGCTGCTGGCCGCGGCGATCATCATTCCCTACGGCCAGGGCAACGTCGCCTGGTTCGGGCTGTTCGCGGTCTTTGCCCTGGTGGTGCTCTATGCCATCAGCCGCTGGTACGCCAACCACCTGAAGCTGTTCAAGCTCAAGCAGGGCCAGGCCGCGACCCACGGTTTGTCCCGGAACCGGGTGATGGGTGCGCTGGTGGTGCTGGGGATGCTGGTGTTCTCCAAGTACTTCTACATGTCCAGCCTGACCAGCTACTTCACCTTCTACTTGATTGAGAAGTTCGACCTGTCCATGGCCAGCTCTCAGTTGCATCTGTTCTTGTTCTTGGGGGCGGTGGCGGCGGGGACCTTCTTTGGCGGGCCAATCGGCGACAAGATCGGGCGCAAGGCGGTGATCTGGTTCTCGATCCTCGGCGTGGCACCGTTCACCCTGTTGCTGCCCCATGTGGACCTGTTCTGGACCAGCGTACTCAGCGTGGTGATCGGCTTCATCCTGGCTTCGGCGTTCTCGGCCATCGTGGTTTACGCCCAGGAACTGGTGCCGGGTAACGTGGGCATGATTGCCGGGGTGTTTTTCGGCCTGATGTTCGGTTTTGGCGGGATTGGCGCGGCGCTGCTGGGGCGTCTGGCGGACATTCATGGCATCGAGTACGTGTACTTTCTGTGCTCGTTCCTGCCGTTGTTCGGCGTGCTGGCGATCTTCCTGCCGCGCACTCGCAAAGCCTGAAGCCCTTTGCTGGAGCGGCTGGCGTGACAGCACCTCGAGCAGAAAATCCGGGCATAAAAAAACCGCGTATTCACGCGGTTTTTTTGTGCGGTACGGCTTAGACGTTGAAGCGGAAGTGCATCACGTCGCCGTCCTTGACGATGTATTCCTTGCCTTCCAGGCGCCATTTACCGGCTTCCTTGGCACCGGCTTCACCCTTGAACTGGATGAAGTCGTTGTAGGCGATCACTTCGGCGCGGATAAAGCCTTTCTCGAAGTCGGTGTGGATCACGCCAGCGGCTTGTGGTGCGGTGGCACCGACGCGGACGGTCCAGGCGCGGACTTCTTCGACACCGGCGGTGAAGTAGGTCTGCAGGTGAAGCATTTCGTAGCCCGCGCGGATCACGCGGTTCAGGCCAGGCTCTTCCAGACCCAGGGCCTCGAGGAACATGTCTTTCTCTTCACCGTCGTCGAGCTCGGCGATTTCTGCTTCGATCTTGTTGCAGACCGGAACAACCATCGCGCCTTCTTCTTCGGCAATGGCCTTGACCACGTCCAGGTGCGGGTTGTTCTCGAAACCGTCTTCCGCGACGTTGGCGATGTACATGACCGGCTTGGTGGTCAGCAGGTGGAAGCCCTTGATCACGGCTTTCTCGTCGGTGCTCATGTTCTTCATCAGGCTGCGCGCAGGCTTGCCTTCGGTGAAGTGAGCGATCAGTTGCTCCAGCAGGGCTTTCTGAACGACGGCGTCCTTGTCACCACCCTTGGCGTTGCGAGTGACTTTCTGCAGTTGCTTTTCGCAGCTGTCGAGGTCGGCGAAGATCAGTTCCAGGTCGATGATTTCGATGTCGCGCTTCGGGTCGACGCTGTTGGAAACGTGGATCACGTTCTCGTCTTCGAAGCAGCGCACGACGTGGGCGATGGCATCGGTTTCGCGGATGTTGGCCAGGAACTTGTTGCCCAGGCCTTCACCTTTCGACGCGCCGGCCACCAGGCCTGCGATGTCGACGAATTCCATGGTGGTCGGCAGGATGCGCTTCGGATTGACGATGGCAGCCAGTGCGTCCAGTCGTGGGTCCGGCATCGGCACGATACCGCTGTTGGGCTCGATGGTGCAGAAGGGGAAGTTCTCGGCCGCGATCCCGGATTTGGTCAGGGCGTTGAACAGGGTGGACTTGCCGACGTTAGGCAGACCGACGATGCCGCAATTGAATCCCATGGTGTTTCCCCGAGGAGTTAGAGTCAGGCCTTCTGGCTGTGCAGGTTTTTCATCGCACGGTTCCATTCACCGGCGAAGATATCCGGCAGCACGCCGAGGGCAAAGTCGATGCTGGCATCGAGTTTTTCCTGTTCGGCGCGTGGCGCACGACCCAGGACAAAGTTTGAAACCATACTGGCAACGCCTGGGTGGCCAATGCCGAGCCGCAGACGGTGGAAGGTATTCTGATTACCGAGCTGCGCGATGATGTCCCGCAGTCCGTTGTGCCCGCCATGCCCGCCGCCGGTCTTGAGTTTGGCGACGCCGGGTGGCAAGTCGAGTTCGTCGTGGGCCACCAGGATCTCTTCCGGCGCGATGCGAAAGAAGCCGGCAAGTGCCGCTACGGCTTGGCCGCTGCGGTTCATGTAGGTGGTGGGGATCAACAGACGAATGTCCTGACCTTGGTGACTGAAGCGCCCGGTCAGGCCGAAATACTTGCGATCGGCGACAAGGCTGACACCTTGTTTGTCGGCGATGCGCTCAACAAAAAGGGCCCCTGCGTTATGCCGGGTCTGTTCGTATTCGGCGCCTGGATTACCCAGGCCAACGATCAGTTTGATGGCAGTCACGATAGGGGCCCTTCCTTTGGAGTGGTGGATGACATCGCCGCAACAGGGGCTGCGGCGAAAGTGGACGACAAGAGCTGATTTACCTTGCGGCAAACTTCGCGTTCTCGCCCGCTTTCTCGCTACGTTCCAGTCCGCGATGTATTCCGCTTACTCCGGCGTCAGAGTGAAATTACTCTGCAGCGCCTTCTGCTTCTGGAGCAACACGTGGTGCGTGGACGTTGGCTACTGCCAGGTCGTTGCCGTGTGCCAGAGCGACGAACTCAACGCCTTTAGGGGCCTTGATGTTCGACAGGTGAACGATGGTGCCGATTTCAGCGTCAGCCAGGTCGACTTCGATGAACTCAGGCAGGTCTTTCGGCAGGCAGGAAACTTCGATCTCGGCGATAACGTGCGAAACTTCGCCGCCTTTCTTGATCGGAGCTGCTTCGCCAACGAAGTGTACAGGCACGATAGCGGTCAGTTTCTGACCGGCTACAACGCGTACGAAGTCAGCGTGCAGTACGTGGCCTTTAGCCGGGTGACGTTGCAGTGCCTTGATGATGACGTTCTGCTTGGTGCCACCAACGTTCAGCTCGATGATGTGGCTGTAAGCCGCGTCGTTTTCGAGCAGTTTGGCAACTTCTTTGGCCAGCATGCTGATGGATTCAGGGGCTTTCTCGCCACCGTAAACTACAGCTGGAACCAGGCTTGCGAGACGACGCAGGCGGCGGCTCGCACCTTTCCCCAGGTCGGAACGCACTTCAGCATTCAGAGTAAAATCGTTCATGTTGTATCTCCAAAATAACCACATTCGCCCTAGCGTTTGCGACCAGCGCTAAAGGCGATATGGGCAAAAAAGCCCCGCCCCAGCAGGAATGCTGGGGCGGGGCGCTTTTCGTCATTGAGATGTTGGGCTAGGGCAGGGCCTTAGCGGAACATCGCACTGATCGATTCTTCGTTGCTGATGCGGCGAACCGCCTCGGCAACAACCGGTGCGATATCCAGTTGGCGGATACGCGCACAGGCTTGTGCTGCAGCGGACAGCGGGATGGTGTTAGTCACCACCAGCTCGTCCAGCACGGAATTTTCAATGTTCTCGATGGCTCGACCCGACAGCACAGGGTGTGTGCAGTAGGCAAAGACCTTGGCTGCGCCATGCTCTTTCAAGGCCTTGGCCGCGTGGCACAGAGTGCCGGCGGTATCGACCATGTCGTCGACCAGAATGCAGGTACGCCCTTCGACATCACCGATGATATGCATCACTTCAGAGTGATTGGCTTTCTCACGGCGCTTGTCGATGATCCCGAGATCCACGCCCAGGGACTTGGCCACGGCACGTGCACGCACGACGCCGCCAATGTCCGGGGACACGATCATCAGGTTCTCGAAGCGTTGGTCTTCGATGTCATCCACCAGTACGGGGGAGCCGTAGATGTTATCTACCGGAATATCGAAGAAGCCCTGAATCTGGTCAGCATGCAGGTCAACCGTGAGAACACGGTCAATGCCGACAACGGTGAGCATGTCAGCAACCACTTTCGCGCTGATAGCCACACGTGCGGAACGCGGACGGCGATCCTGACGGGCATAACCAAAATAAGGAATAACAGCAGTGATACGAGTTGCTGAGGAGCGGCGGAAGGCATCAGCCATCACGACGAGTTCCATCAGGTTATCGTTGGTCGGAGCGCAAGTCGGCTGGATAATGAAAACGTCTTTACCGCGGACATTTTCATTGATCTCGGCAGTAATTTCGCCGTCGAAAATTTTCCAACAGAGATGTCACCGAGAGGGATATGCAGCTGACGTACGACACGCCGAGCCAGATCGGGGTTAGCGTTCCCCGTAAAGACCATCATCTTGGACACGCGCAGTACCTGAAGGCTGAGGGTATACCTGGATGAGTATAGGAAAATGGCAGGGGCGGCTGGATTCGAACCAACGCATGGCAGGATCAAAACCTGCTGCCTTACCGCTTGGCGACGCCCCTGTATCTGTTGCTTGCAAGTGCCGAGCACTTGGTTCCTTTAGAGCAGACTTTGCAGCTTGCGATGCAACATTGAAATGTTGCTTCCTTTCGCTACAAACCCTGTAAGGGTCTCTGTCAGAAGGGCCGAGACTTTATCAGCTTCAGCTTTGCTTGGGAAGCCCCCAAACACACAACTTCCAGTGCCGGTTAGTTTTGCTTCGGTAAATTTACCTAGCAAATTCAATGCGTTACGTACATCTGGATAACGCCTTGCAACAACCGGCAAGCAGTCATTTCGACTGTTTCCCTTGGGAACGGGGCGCACTTTAATGGGCGGGGAGTTACGTGTCAACAGCGGATCCGAAAAAATTTCTGCTGTACTAACAGAGACTTGCGGCACCAGCACCAGATACCACGGTTCTTCGGGTTCCACAGGGGTGAGTTTCTCTCCCACGCCCTCGGCAAAAGCGGCATGCCCACGGACGAAAACCGGGACGTCGGCGCCTAGGGTCAGGCCCAGTGTGGCGAGACGATCTTCATCCCACCCCAACTGCCAAAGGTGGTTGAGCCCCAGCAATGTAGTGGCGGCGTTTGAACTGCCGCCGCCGATGCCGCCGCCCATGGGCAGGACCTTATCGATCCAGATGTCGATGCCCTGCGCACAGCCGGATTGTTCCTGCAGTTGTTTGGCCGCCCGCACAATGAGGTTGCTGTCGTGGGGCACACCAGGGAATTCGGTGTGCAGTTGGATCACACCGTCATCGCGCACGGCGAAGGTGATTTCATCGCCGTAGTCGAGAAACTGAAAGATCGTCTGCAATTCGTGATAGCCGTCCTCACGACGACCCAGGATATGCAGCATCAGGTTGAGTTTGGCGGGAGAGGGCAGGGTCAGGCGTGGAGCAGTCATGAATTTACTGCCCCAGCTTGCGCGGTTGCCATTCCTTGATCACCAGGGTGACATCAAGGTCGCTGCCGTGGAGCTTGATTCGCTCCGGCAGCCAATAGCCGTTCTGCTCGGCATAACTCAGGTATTCGACCTGCCAGCCATCCTGTTCGAGACCGGCCAGGCGGCTATCGCCATTCAAGGTCAGGCGGCTTTTGCTCTCCGGCGCAGGCAGCCCACGCACCCACCAGGCCAAATGAGACACTGGCAACTTCCAGCCGAGTTGCTCTTCCAGCAGGGCTTCCGGCGTGGTGGCGTCAAAACGGCCCTGGTTGGCGACTTCCAGCGACACCTGACCCGGGCGACCGGTCAAGCGAGCCGCACCGCGACCCAGGGGGCCAGACAGGCGGATGTCGTAGTAATCCTGGCGTTGCAGCCAGAACAGGGTGCCACTGCCGGAATCCTTGGGTGCGCGAATGCCGATTTTTCCGTTGATCTGCCAGCCATCGAGGCTGCTCAGCTGTTCTTTGTGCGCTCGCCATTGTGTTGGGGTGCCCTGGCCTTGGACGGACTCTCGAGCACCAAAGCCCGCGCAACCGGCGAGCAGGGCGATAAAACTGAAAACGATAATGTGGCGCAAAAACATGGTCTTAAAGGGTCTCTGATCCGGTCAGGCGCTTGATGGTGCTGCGCAAAATAGGGCTGTCGGGCTGTTCCTTGAGGAACTTGCTCCAGATCTGTCTGGCTTCCCGTTGCTTGCCATTGGCCCAGAGCACTTCACCCAGGTGTGCAGCCACTTCCTGGTCGGGGAAACGCTCCAGGGCCTGGCGCAGCAGGCGCTCGGCTTCGTCGAGGTTGCCCAGGCGATAGTTGACCCAGCCCAGGCTGTCGAGGACTGCCGGGTCTTCCGGGTTCAGCTCATGGGCTTTTTCGATCAGTTCCTTGGCTTCCGCATAGCGGGTGGTGCGGTCCGACAGGGTATAGCCCAGGGCGTTGAGGGCCATGGCATTGTCGGGGTCGCGCTTAATGATCAGGCGCAGGTCCTTTTCCATCTGCGCCAGGTCATTGCGCTTTTCCGCCTGCATGGCCCGGGTGTAAAGCAGGTTCAGGTCGTCCGGGTATTGCAGCAGGGCTTGTTGGAGGATTTTCCAGGCGCGATCCCCTTGGTCATTGGCCGAGAGGGTTTCGGCTTCGACCAGGTACAACTGGATGGCGTAGTCGGGCTGGGCGTCGCGGGCAGCGGCCAGGCGCTTTTCGGCCTCGTCGGTACGGCCGTTGTTCATCAGGATATCGGCCTGGCGCAGTTGCGCCGGCAGGTAATCGTTGCCCGCGCCAACCTGGGCGTACTCGACCAGGGCACCCTGCGGATCGTTGAGCTCTTCTGCGATGCGACCCAGGTTCAGGTGGGCCGAATCGACATGGCTTTCACGAGCGATCAAGTCTTCCAGGTAACCCTTGGCTTCTTGCCAAGCCTTGGCTTCCAGGCACACCAGCGCCAGGGAGTAACGCAGTTCGTCGTCTTCCGGGTACTGCTGCACCAAACTCGAGAACTGAGTCTTGGCGTCGTCCATGCGGTCCTGCTCCACCAGCATGCGGGCGTAGGTCAGGCGCAGGCGCTTGTCGTCCGGGTACTTGCGGATGCTTTTTTCCAGCAGCGGCAGCGCTTCCTTGCCACGGTCGAGGCTTTGCAGCAGGCGAGCGCGCAACAACAGCGGCGCGACTTCACCGTCTTCCGGTGGGTTCTGCTCCAACAGGGTGAGGGCACCCTTGGCGTCGCCGTCCTGTTGCATCAGCAGGGCCTTGCCGAAAATCAACTGGCTGTTATTCGGGTGTTTCACCAGCAAGCGGTCGAAGCTCTTGACCAGGCCATTGCGGGTGTCCTGGTCGGTATCGGCAGCCGACAAGGCGAGGAAGTCGAAATGGGTGTCGCCCTTGCCCTGCAGGACTTTCTCCATATACACCATGGAGTCGTCATAGCGGCCGGCGCGAGCCAGTTGAATCGCCGCAGCCCGCTGTGCTTCCAGGTCGTCCGGGGCGTTTTTCGCCCAGATCAGCGAGGTGTCCAGCGCTGCCTGGTCAGCGCCCAGGTACTCGGCGATGCGAAAGGCACGCTCGGAAATGCCCGGGTCCTGGGTGTTGATGGCCTGGGTCACGTAGTTGTCCAGGGCAATGTCGAAGCGATTGCGCTGGCCGGCCAGTTCCGCGCTTAGCAGGCTGAACACGGTTTCTTCACTGAAGGAAGAATAAACCTTGGGCTTTTCAGGGGCTGGAGTGCTGTCTTCAACCGGCGGCGTACCGTCCGACGAAACGGGAGCCAATGACTGGCAGCCGCTGAGGAAGACAAAGGCGAGGAGCAACGCGGAAGATCTATTCATATAGGAAGAGGACGACTAACCTGCGGTCGGATCATCATGACACAAGCCTTCGGCCAAACATAACCGAGACTCAACGGGGAGCCAGAACAGAGGCCGTCTATTAGGACAATAGTCGACGGTGGTTGTTCTGAATCTTTCGAAGTAGGACAATTGTCGGCTTCTCGACATCATCAGCGACCTTGAATGGCCTTCCTTGCACTCGGTATTAACCACAAGACTGCTTCAGTAGACGTCCGCGAGCGCGTGGCCTTTACCCCTGAGCAGTTGGTTGAGGCCTTGCAGCAGCTCTGCCGCCTCACCGACAGCCGCGAAGCTGCGATCCTCTCCACCTGCAATCGCAGTGAGCTTTATATAGAGCAGGATCACCTGTCGGCGGATATCGTGCTGCGTTGGCTGGCCGATTATCACCATTTGAGCCTGGATGAGCTGCGTTCGAGTGCTTATGTGCACGAAGATGATGCGGCAGTTCGTCACATGATGCGCGTCGCCTCCGGGCTGGATTCGCTGGTGCTGGGCGAACCGCAGATCCTCGGGCAAATGAAGTCGGCCTACGCCGTGGCTCGGGAAGCCGGCACCATTGGCCCGCTGCTCGGTCGCTTGTTCCAGGCCACGTTCAGCGCCGCCAAGCAGGTGCGCACGGACACCGCCATTGGTGAGAACCCAGTATCGGTGGCCTTTGCCGCGGTGAGCCTGGCGAAACAGATTTTCAGTGACCTGCAACGCAGCCAGGCCTTGCTGATCGGGGCCGGCGAGACCATTACCCTGGTGGCCCGTCACCTGCACGACCTGGGGGTCAAGCGTATCGTCGTGGCCAACCGAACCCTGGAGCGGGCCAGCATCCTGGCCGAACAATTTGGTGCCCACGCCGTGTTGCTTTCGGACATTCCCCAGGAGCTGGTGCACAGCGATATCGTCATCAGTTCCACCGCCAGCCAGTTGCCGATCCTCGGCAAGGGCGCTGTGGAAAGCGCTCTGAAGCTGCGCAAGCACAAGCCGATTTTCATGGTGGATATCGCTGTTCCCCGGGATATCGAGCCAGAAGTCGGCGAGTTGGACGACGTTTATCTCTACACCGTCGACGACCTCCACGAAGTGGTCGCGGAAAACCTCAAGAGCCGCCAGGGTGCTGCCCAGGCCGCCGAAGAGCTGGTGACCATCGGCGCCGAAGATTTCATGGTGCGCCTGCGCGAGCTGGCGGCGGTTGATGTGCTCAAGGCCTACCGCCAACAGAGCGAGCGCTTGCGCGACGAAGAATTGCAAAAGGCCCAGCGCCTGCTGGCCAATGGCGCGAGCGCCGAGGACGTGCTGGTGCAACTGGCCCGTGGCCTGACCAACAAATTGCTGCACGCGCCGAGCGTGCAGTTGAAAAAGCTGTCCGCCGAAGGCCGCCTCGATGCGCTGGCCATGGCCCAAGAACTCTTTGCCCTCGGAGAGGGCCCTTCGGATAAAACCCCGCAATGAAAGCGTCACTGCTCAATAAGCTGGACATTCTCCAGGACCGTTTCGAGGAATTGACCGCCTTGCTCGGTGATGGCGAAGTCATCTCCGATCAGACCAAATTCCGCGCCTATTCCAAGGAATACGCCGAAGTCGAGCCGATCGTCGCCGCCTATAAACAGGTGCTCAAGGTGCAGTCTGACCTTGAAGGCGCCCAGGCGCTGCTCAAGGACAGCGACCCGGACATGCGGGAAATGGCCGTGGAAGAAGTTCGCGAAGCCAAAGAGCAATTGCTGGAACTGGAAAGCACCCTGCAACGCATGCTGCTGCCCAAGGACCCCAATGACGGGCGCAACGTGTTCCTGGAAATCCGCGCCGGCACCGGTGGTGACGAGGCGGCGATCTTCTCCGGCGACCTGTTCCGCATGTATTCGCGCTACGCGGAGCGTCGTGGGTGGCGCCTGGAGATCCTCTCGGAAAACGAGGGCGAACACGGCGGCTATAAAGAAGTCATTGCCCGGGTCGAAGGCGACAACGTCTACGGCAAGCTCAAGTTCGAATCCGGTGCCCATCGCGTGCAGCGGGTCCCGGCCACTGAATCCCAAGGGCGCATTCACACCTCGGCCTGCACCGTGGCGGTATTGCCCGAGCCGGACGAGCAGGAAGCCATCGAGATCAACCCGGCGGACTTGCGTGTCGACACTTACCGCTCCTCGGGCGCCGGTGGCCAGCACGTGAACAAGACCGACTCGGCGATCCGCATTACCCACCTTCCCACGGGGATTGTGGTGGAGTGCCAGGAAGAGCGCTCCCAGCACAAGAACCGTGCCCGGGCCATGTCCTGGCTGTCGGCCAAACTGAATGACCAGCAGACCAGCGCCGCGGCCAACGCCATCGCCAGCGAGCGCAAGTTGCTGGTGGGTTCCGGTGACCGTTCCGAGCGGATTCGCACTTACAACTTTCCCCAGGGCCGGGTCACCGACCATCGGGTCAACCTGACCCTGTATTCCCTGGATGAAATCCTCGCCGGTGGCGTCGAAGCGGTGATCGAACCGTTGCTGGCCGAGTACCAGGCGGACCAACTTGCGGCTTTGGGTGAGTAAATGACCATCATTGCCAGCCTGCTGCGCGCAGCCGAGTTGCCTGATTCCCCGACCGCCCGCCTGGACGCCGAGCTGCTGCTGGCGGCTGCCCTAGGCAAGTCCCGTAGTTTTCTCCACACCTGGCCCGAGCGCATCGTGCCCAGCGAGGCCGCGCTGGTGTTCGCCGAGTACCTGCAACGCCGCCGCTCCGGCGAGCCGGTGGCCTACATCCTCGGCCAACAGGGGTTCTGGAAGCTTGATCTGGAAGTGGCGCCCCACACCCTGATCCCGCGGCCGGACACCGAGTTGCTGGTGGAAACAGCCCTGGATCTGTTGCCGGCGACCCCGGCCAAGGTGCTGGACCTGGGCACCGGCAGCGGTGCGATTGCCCTGGCCCTCGCCAGCGAGCGTCCGGCCTGGAATGTCACGGCGGTGGATCGGGTGCTGGAAGCCGTGGCCCTGGCCGAGCGCAATCGCCAGCGCCTGCAGTTGCATAACGTCAGCGTACTCAACAGCCACTGGTTCGGCGCCTTGCAGGGCCAGCGTTATCAGTTGATTGTCAGCAACCCGCCCTACATTGCGGCCGCCGATCCCCATCTGGCGGCCGGTGATGTGCGCTTCGAACCTGAAAGCGCCCTGGTCGCCGGTCATGACGGCCTGGACGATCTGCGCCTGATCATTGCCCAGGCGCCGCAGCACCTTGCGGCGGGCGGCTGGTTGATGCTCGAACATGGCTACGATCAGGCCGTGGCGGTGCGTGACCTGCTGCTCAGCCAAGGCTTTATCGAGGTTCACAGCCGCGTTGACCTCGGGGGCCATGAACGCATCAGCCTGGGGCGCCTGCCGTGCTGAACGATCAGGAGCTGTTGCGCTATAGCCGGCAGATTCTGTTGCAGCACGTCGACATCGAAGGCCAGTTGCGCCTGAAAAACAGCCGGGTGCTGATCGTCGGTCTCGGCGGCCTCGGCGCGCCGGTCGCGTTGTACCTGGCGGCCGCGGGGGTGGGCGAGCTGCACTTGGCGGATTTCGACAGCGTCGACCTGACCAACCTGCAACGTCAGATCATTCACGACACCGCCAGCGTCGGCATGAGCAAGGTCGACTCGGCCATGGCGCGCTTGAGCGCCCTCAACCCACAGATCCAGTTGCTGCCAAGGCGCACTGCGCTGGATGAGGATTCCCTGGCCGCAGCGGTGGCCGCCGTGGACCTGGTGCTTGATTGCAGCGATAACTTCACCACCCGTGAGTCGGTCAACGCCGCCTGTGTGGCGGCGGGCAAACCCTTGGTCAGCGGCGCGGCGATTCGCCTGGAAGGGCAACTGTCGGTGTTCGATCCACGGCGCCCGGAAAGCCCCTGCTACCACTGCCTGTACGGGCATGGCAGCGAGGCTGAACTGACCTGCAGCGAAGCCGGCGTGCTGGGCCCCTTGGTGGGCTTGGTCGGCAGCCTGCAAGCCTTGGAGGCGCTAAAGCTGCTGGCTGGGTTCGGTGAACCGCTGGTGGGCCGCCTGTTGCTGATCGATGCCTTGGGCACGCGCTTTCGCGAGTTGCGGGTCAAGCGCGACCCAGGCTGCAGCGTCTGTGGGTCGCACCATGGGTGAAGCGCCCATCGGCGTTTTCGATTCCGGCGTTGGCGGCCTGTCGGTGCTGGCCGAAATTCAGCAACGCCTGCCTCAGGAATCGTTGTTGTATTTCGGCGATTGCGGGCACATTCCCTACGGCGAAAAATCCCCTGAATTCATTCGCGAGCGCTGCAGCGTGATGGCGCGCTTTTTTCACCAGCAAGGCGCCAAGGCCCTGGTGCTGGCGTGCAATACCGCCACGGTGGCCGGGGTGGCCGATTTACGTCGTGATTACCCCGATTGGCCCATCGTCGGCATGGAGCCGGCGGTCAAGCCGGCGGCTGCGGCTACCCGCAGCGGCGTGGTTGGCGTGCTGGCCACCACCGGCACCTTGCAGAGCGCCAAGTTTGCCGCCTTGCTTGATCGTTTCGCCACCGATATGAAAGTCATCACCCAACCTTGCCCGGGGTTGGTGGAGCGGATCGAAGACGGCGACTTGCACAGCCCGGTCCTGCGCGGGCTATTGCAAGGCTATGTGGAGCCGTTGCTGGCCGCCGGTTGCGACACCATCATCCTGGGCTGCACCCACTATCCCTTCCTCAAGCCTTTGCTCAAGCAGATGCTGGCCGACGATATCAGCCTGATCGACACCGGCGCTGCAGTGGCGCGGCAACTCCAGCGCTTGCTGGACGAGCGTGGGCTACTGGCTTCAGGTCCTGCACGTGACACTCGCTTCTGGACCAGTGGCAATGTGCAGCACTTCGCCCAGGTCTTGCCCGTGTTATGGCAGGGTGCTGGCGCGGTACAGGCGTTTCCCGGTTAATCCCCATCCAGCAAAAAATTCGAATCGGCGCTGAACTTCTGTTTCGGCGCAGATTTCTATACGCCCTGTACGACCTTGTACTAAAACCTACAAAAATCGATCAGAAAGGGTGTTCTTGATGAGGCGACTATTTTGTCTGGCCGCACTGGCGGCCGCTATGGTGGGGCACAGTGTTTCTGCGCAAGCCGCAGGCGTCGAATTTGCCGTGGGGCAAACCAGCGACTCGACCCAGACTTATCGCTTGGGTATGCAATGGGATTGGGACAAGAGCTGGCTGCAAAGTGATGTCGGTCGTCTGACCGGCTACTGGAGCGGGGCCTACACCTTCTGGGATGGCGACGATAAAGCCAACAATCACAGCCTGTCGTTCTCGCCGGTACTGGTCTACGAATTCACCGGTGCCAGCGTCAAGCCATACATCGAGGCGGGCATTGGTGTGGCCGCGTTCGCCCACACCGAGGTGGAAAGCAACAAGCTGGGCTCGGCGTTCCAGTTCGAAGACCGCCTGGGCTTCGGCTTGCGTTTCGCTGGCGGGCATGAGGTGGGGATTCGTGCGACGCACTATTCCAATGCCGGTATCGCCAGCCCCAACGATGGGGTCGAGAGCTACGCGCTGCACTACACCCTGGCGCTGTAAGGCGCCCCTCAGCGATACGCCGTGGCGATGCCTCGGCGTTCGTTGATGCAGTCCACTTCGCCCATCTCGAACTCCCGGCAAATCAGCGGGCGTTTCTCGTAGATGCTGCACATCATGGTGTTGCGATCCAGCGCGGCGCACCAGCCGTCATCCAGGCGCAGCATGACTTCCCCACCCCAATCGTCGGTGTCGATGTAACGCTCGGGCACGCCGGTGTCAGTGATCAGCATGACCTCCAGCTGGCAGCAGCAGGCGGCGCACGTTGAGCAGGTGACGGCGGGTTCGGCGATCTGGGTAATGGGGATAGTGGTCATAGGCGCGCAGTGTAAGGCAGCCGGCGATGGCTGTGTGAAGCCCCTGACAGACGTTCAGGGATTATCGTGCAATGGCGTGCCAGCCTCGGCGTAGCGGGCCAGGGCATGTAAGCCCGGAAACACCAGGCCCCAGAGCACTCCCAGGCCCACCAGGGTCGGCCATGTGCCGTAGGGAAAGTGCACCCCCGCCAGTTGCCCGCCGGCGTAGTAGGACAGCGGGCCGCCGACTGCGCCCAGTACTGCAGCCAGCCACCAGGGGCGCGCGCTCCAGGCCAGGCAATGGCGCAAGGTGGTGGCCAGCAAGGCCCAGAGCAGCATCAGCCAGAAGGGAATCAGCAGGGTGACCTGTTGGAACTCGAACACCCCCAGCCAGTGCAGGAAACTGTCCAGCACCGTGCCCAGCAAGGCCACGCTGATCACCAGCCGACCCTCTTCGGCCCAGGTGCCGATCCACAGCAGGTGAATCACCAACACGGTGGCGCCGAGCAACAGCCAGGGGCCATCGCCGCCCATGACGCAGGCGAACCAGCCCAACTGAAACAGCAGGGCGTTGGCCAGGCGTTTACGCATTGAAGCGTCCCAACAGCGGTTGTGGCACCGCAGCAGGTTTGGCCAGGAGCATCTGGGCGGTGCCGATGGTGCGTTCCAGGAAGCCGCCCTCGCAGTAGCACAGGTAGAACTCCCACAGGCGCAGGAAATACTCGTCGTAGCCCAACTCACTCAGACGGCCATGGGCGCGGCGGAAGTTCTCGTGCCACAGGCGCAGGGTGCGTGCGTAGTGCAGGCCGAAGTCTTCCATGTGCAGCAGGTTCATGTCGGTGTCGCGGCTGACCACTTCGAGCATCTTGTGCACGCTGGGCAAGGCGCCGCCTGGGAAAATATAGCGCTGGATAAAGTCCACGGCGTTTTTTGCCTGCTCGTAGCGCTGGTCGCGAATGGTGATCGCTTGCAGCAGCATCAGGCCGTTGCTTTTCAGCAACTGCGCGCATTGCTTGAAATAGGTCGGCAGGAAGCGATGGCCTACGGCCTCGATCATCTCGATCGAGACCAGCTTGTCGTACTGCCCCGTCAAGTCGCGGTAGTCCTCCAGCAGCAGGGTGACTTGGTCCTGCAGGCCCAATTCGTCGATGCGTTGCCGGGTAAAGGCGAACTGCTCTTTGGACAGGGTCGTGGTGGTGACCTTGCAGCCATACTGCTGCGCGGCGTACAGGGCCATGCTGCCCCAGCCAGTGCCGATCTCCAGCAGGTGGTCGTCGGGGGTGAGGGCGAGTTTCTGGCAGATGCGCTCCAGCTTGTTCAACTGGGCCTGCTCCAGGCTGTCGTCCTCGCGCAGGAACTGCGCGGCCGAGTACATCATCGTCGGGTCGAGAAACTGTTCAAACAGCTCGTTGCCCAGGTCGTAGTGGGCGGCGATGTTCTTCTGCGAGCCCTTGCGCGTGTTGCGGTTAAGCCAGTGCAGGCCCTGGATCATTGGCCGGCCGAGCTTGACCAGGCCGCCTTCCATGGCGTCCAGCACCTCAAGGTTGCTGACGAACACCCGCACCACCGCGGTCAGGTCCGGCGTGCTCCAGTAGCCGTGGATAAAGGCTTCACCGGCACCGATCGAACCGTTGCTGGCGACCATGCCCCAGGCAGCAGAGTCGTGGATGTGGACCTCGCCCAGCAGGCTGGCGCCGCTGGCACCGAAAACATGTCGCTCACCGTCTTCAATTACCACCAGTTGGCCGTTGCGCAACTGGGCCAACTGGCGCAGGACCCCGCGACGCAACAGGTTGCCGGTCAGGCCGTGGGCGCTGAGCAGGTTGGGCTTGGCCGATACGCTAGAGGATTTCATGGCGGCGATCCTTGGGTTGTACAACGGCTGTTTGATAGGCGCCGTCGGCAGCCTGATGGGGGAAGAACGGAATGCGTTTACCGGCCAGGCGCAGGGCCTGCCAATAGATGGCCAGGCAGGTCTTGGCGGTCATCCAGGGGAAGCGCAGCAGGTACTGGTGCAAGCTGCGCCGGCTCAGGGCCTGGCGTTGCAGGTTGAGGGTGGCGTCGAAGACTTTCAGTTCACCCTGCCAGTCGGCCATGTGCACGCCGAGTCGCTCGCTGGGCGGGCTGAAGCTCATGCGGTATTCCAGGTTCCGGGGCAGAAAGGGCGAGACATGGAAGGCCTTGGCCACGGCGAAGTGCTGATGGCCGGGCGCTTCATCGGCGGCCTGGGCTTTGGCCGGCAGCACGTAGTGATAGCGCTCGCGCCAGGGCGTGTTGGTGACTTCGCAGAGAATCGCCGCCAGGCGCCCGTCGTTTTCGAAGCAGTAGAAGAAACTCACCGGGTTGAACGACAGGCCCCAACTGCGGGCTTGGGTCAGCAGGCAGACCGAACCGCCGGGCACATGGCCGATGGCCTTGGCGACCTGTTGCCGCACCGCGTCGATCAGGCGCATGCCCTGGCTGGTAAAGGTTTTCAGGTAATCGCTCTCACGGAACGAGAAGGGCGCAAAACGCCGGCTGCCGGCCAGGGGCGACAGGCCAAGCACCGTTTCCTGCTCATCCAGGTCCAGGTACAGCAGGCCGATCCGATAGCGGAAGGCATGGTCCTTGGGCGAGAACCGCCGGTGGCTTATCCAGCCGCTGTACAGGGCGCTGTTCACAACAGTTCCCCAAAGGCCTGGGCCACGCGCAGGGCACTGACCACGCCGTCTTCGTGGAAGCCGTTGGCCCAGTAGGCGCCGCAGTAATAGCTGTGGTGCGCGCCCTGCAGTTCAGTCCAGCGTGCTTGCGCGGCTACGGCCGCCAGGCTGTATTGCGGGTGGGCGTAGGTGTAACTGGCGAGAACCGTTGCCGGGTCGATGGCGGCGGTCTGGTTGAGGCTGACACAGAAGGTGGTGTCGCTTTGGATGCCCTGGAGGATGTTCATGTCGTAGGTGACCGCGGCCTGCTGGTCGCCTGCACCGCCCAGGCGATAGTTCCAGCTGGCCCAGGCCAGGCGGCGTCGGGGCAGCAGGCGGGTGTCGGTGTGCAGCACCACCTGATTGTCGGCGTAGGGCAGGGCGCCGAGGATGTCTTGCTCGATGTGGCTGGGTTCGGCCAGCAGTTGCAGGGCCTGGTCGCTGTGGCAGGCGAACACCACCTTGTCAAAGCGCTCGCTGCCGGCCGCGCTGTGGATCACCACCCCCTGTTCATCGCGCTCGACCCGAGTGACCGGGCAATTGAGGCGAATCCGCTCGCGGAAGCTGCTGGTCAACGGCTCGATGTAGCGGCTGGAACCGCCCTCGATCACGCACCATTGCGGGCGGTTGCTGACGGACAGCAGGCCGTGGTTTTTGAAGAACCGCACGAAGAACTGCAGGGGGAAACCAAGCATCTGTTGCAGGGACATCGACCAGATCGCCGAGCCCATGGGCACGATGTAGTGCCGGATGAAACGTTCGCCGTAGCCTTGGTCTCGCAGGTAGTCGCCGAGGGTCATGGCCGGGTCGATCTGCTGGTGCTCGAGGTCGCGGATCGCTTCTTTGTTGAAACGCAGGATGTCCCGCAGCATGCCCCAGAACCCCGGGGACAGCAGGTTGCGACGCTGGGCGAAGAGGCTGTTGAGGTTGTTGCCGTTGTACTCCAGCCCCGAGGCGGGGTCGGTCACGGAAAAGCTCATTTCGGTGGGCTTGAAGGTGACACCGATCTGCCCCAGCAGCCGGATGAAGTTGGGGTAGGTCCAGTCGTTGAACACGATGAAGCCGGTGTCCACGGCGTGGGTTTCACCCTTTACCGAAACGTCCACGGTGTGGGTGTGGCCGCCGATCCAGCTGCCGGCTTCGAAGACGCTGATGTCATGGCGGCGATTGAGCAGGTAGGCGCTGGTCAGCCCGGAAATGCCGCTGCCGATAATGGCGATTTTCATGAGGGGTTCCCTGTCGGCGAAGCGTTACGGGCCAGGCGGCGTCCCACCGCCAGTTGCAGGCGTCCAGGCAACCAGGACAGCAGCTTGAGGCCAAAGATAAAGCCGGCCGGAAAGGCGATTTCCAGCGGCCGCCGCGGCAGGCGCTGATGGATATGCCGGGCGGCCCGTTCCGCGCTCCAGCTCATGGGCATGGGAAAGTCATTACGTGCGGTCAGCGGCGTTTCGACGAAGCCGGGGCTGACCAGGGTGACGTCGATCCCTTCGGCGGCCAGGTCGACGCGCAGGGACTGCAGGAGGTAGCGCAACGCCGCTTTGGACGCGCCGTAGGCTTCGGCGCGCGGCAGGGGAAAGTAGGTCACCGAACTGGCCACGCCCACCAGATGGGGGCGAGTGCCGGCACGCAGCAGCGGCAGTGCGACTTCGATGCAATAGCTGCTGGCGAACAGGTTGCTGCGCATCACCTGTTCGATGACCGTAGCGTCGAACTGACGGACTTCAACGTATTCACAGGTGCCGGCGTTGAGAATCACTGTGTCCAGGGCGCCCCAGTGCTGGGCGATTTGCGCGCCGATCCTGTGCACTTGTTCGCGGTCGGTGAGGTCCCCGGGGACCACCAGCACGCGGCCGGGATACTGTTGGGCCAAGGCATCCAGGGGCTCTCGCGAGCGTGCGCTGAGGGCCAGCTGGGCGCCGGACTTGAGCAGCGCTTGCGCCAATGCCGCGCCGATCCCGCTGCTGGCGCCGGTCAGCCAGATACGCTGCGGCAATGGGCTGTTCATGCCAACCTCCCTTTCAACCAGTGGATGACCCGACCCAGCAGGGGCAGGTGTTCGTAAAGCAAGGCGCCGGCGTCGAAATAGTCGCGGTGGCGATAGACCTTGTCGTCGCGCCACAGCAGGTGCGAGCAGCCTTCGACCTGGATCGGCTGGCCACCCTGCAAGCGCGGGTGCCGGTAGGTCATGGTCCAGCGCAGGTAACCCTGGCCTTCGCCGCTGGCATCAAAGCCATGGACGTTGAATTTCAGCTCGCTGACATTGGCGTACAGCTCGGCGAAGTAGCGCCGCACTTGCGGCAGACCCTGCACCTCATGCAACGGATCGGTGAAGCGGATGTCGTCGCTGTACAGCTGGCTCAGGCGCTCGAGGTTGTGTTTGTCCAGGGCCGCGAAGTCCCGGGCAAAGCCTTGCAGGAACTCACTCATAGGTTCCTCCGGCGTCCATCCTTGAGGGCAGGCTCTTGAAGGCCGCCAGGGCACGTTCCCGGGACATCGACAGGTTGACGATGGGCGCCGGGTAATCGGCGACGCCGAACAGGCCGCCCAGGGCCGCCGGGTTGTGGACCTCTTTTTTGTTCAGCCCCGCCAGTTGTGGCAACCACTGCTTGATAAAGCGCCCCTCGCTGTCGAACTTCTCCGACTGGCTCACGGGGTTGAAGATGCGGAAGTAGGGCGCCGAGTCGGTGCCGGTGGAGGAACTCCACTGCCAGCCACCGTTGTTGGCCGCCAGGTCGCCGTCGATCAGGTGCTGCATAAAGAAGCGCTCGCCTTCACGCCAATCGATCAACAGGTTCTTGGTCAGGAACATCGCCACGATCATCCGCAGGCGGTTGTGCATCCAGCCGGTTTCCAGCAGTTGGCGCATGGCGGCGTCGATGATCGGCAAGCCGGTGCGGGCTTCCTGCCAGGCGGCGAGTTCCTCGGGGGCGTCGCGCCAGGCCACGGCCTCGGTTTCCGGGCGAAAGGCACGGTGCCGGGACACCCGCGGGTAACCCACCAGAATGTGTTTGTAGAACTCGCGCCACAGCAGCTCGTTGATCCAGGTAACGGCGCCGACATTGCCGCTTTCGAACTCGCCCTGGTTACTTTGCAGCGCGGCGTGCAGGCACTGGCGTGGCGAAACCACCCCGGCGGCGAGGTAAGGCGACAACTGGCTGGTGCCGGGTTTGGCCGGAAAGTCGCGCTCGCTCTGGTAGTCGCTGATCTGCTCATCGGCAAACTGCTCCAGGCGGCGCAGCGCCTCGGTTTCGCCGGCGGGCCAGAGATCACGCAGCGCCTGGCTGGGCGTGGGGAAACCTGGGACCTGTTGCGGCACCGGGTCGGCCTGGATGGCCAGGGCGGCTTGGGCCTTGGGCGTGCCCGCTAAACCTGGCAGGGCGCTGTGCAAACGGTTGTAGCAAACCTTGCGGAACTGGCTGAAGACCTGGAAGTAGGTGCCGGTCTTGGTCAGCACGCTGCCGGGCTTGAACAGCAACTGGTCGAGGTGGCTGTGGAAGAGCACGTCCTCGGCGTCCAGGGCTTTGGCGACGGAGCTGTCACGGCGACTTTCGTGGATGCCGTACTCCTCGTTGACGTGCACGGCCTTGATTCCGAGTTGCCGGCACAGCTCCAGCAATACCTGCGGGGCCTGTTCCCAGGTCGGGGCGCTGCGGATCAACAACGGAATGTTCAGTTGCCCCAGGGCCTGGCTCAACGTCGCCAGGTTGCGCAACCAGAAGTCCACTTTGCAGGGCGCGTCGTCATGGGTCAGCCACTGCTCCGGGCTCAGCAGGTACACGGCCACGGTGGGGCCGCGCTGGGCGGCGGCGCACAGGGCGGTGTTGTCATGTAGGCGCAGGTCGCTGCGCAGCCAGATCAATTGCATGGGACGTTCCGCATCAGATAAGTCCTCGTTGAACCAGTGCCTGATGAGCCGAGACGGGGTCTTCGGCCAGGTACAGGTCAGCGATTTCAGTGGTACATACGGCCAACTCGGCGTGATGGATGCACACCGTGGGGCCGACAATGAATTTTGCGCAGGCAATGCCGTTGAGCAGCTTGGGCAACTGGCCCGGGTTCAGGGCCTTGCTGGAGTACAGGAGCACGCCCCGGGCTTGCAGGTGGTCGGCGGCCAGGGCCAGTTCGCCCACGGGCAACGGCCAGTCGAAGACTTCCACCGGACAGTCGGCGCTGCTGATCAGCCAGGCGGTGAGCCAGAGATTGGGCTCCAGGGGCAGGTCCGAGTGGTTGATCAGTAGCAGCGGCGAGCTCTGCAGTTGACGGTTGTTGTGATAGATCCGCGCGCCCAGTTTGCTGCGCAACCAGGAGTAGAAAAACACCTGCTCCATCTGGCTGCCGAACTGGCCTTGCCAGCGCTGCTCCAGTTCCGCCAGCAGCGGCACCATCAACTGTTCGCACAAGGTTCTGGGGGGGTACAGGGCCATGGCCTGGTTAAACGTGTCATCGACCCTGCGTTCCGCCAATTGGCTGATGGCCTGGATCAAGGTCTGGCGCAGCAGGTGCCAGTCGTTCTCGGCCGGTTCGCTGAAGGCAGGGGAGGAACTCAGCAGGTGCTTGACCTGGCTCACCGCCACGCCGCGATTGAGCCAGGTGAGGATGGTGAAAATCTGCTGCACATGCTCGGCCGAGAACAGCCGATGCCCCTTGGGCGTGCGCTGGGGCACGATCAGCCCGTAGCGGCGCTCCCAGGCGCGCAACGTGACGGCGTTGACTCCGGTCTGGCGCGCCACCTCTCGAATCGGCAGCCAGCCCTCTTCCAGTGCCCGGTTGTAATCGGTGCCGGCGTTGTCGTCGTCGACCGTCGTCTGCGTCATGGCTCAGATTCCATTGCGCAGGCTGAGGTTTTCCGGGTGCGGCTGCAGGTACACCTGCTGTGCCACATAGGGATCGGGGTGTTGGCGGAAGTGGTGCTTGAGCAGGGTCAGCGGTACGACGAGAGGCACGATGCCGTGGCGGTACTGGCCGATGATCTGCTGCACTTCCTGCTTGTCTTCGGCGCTGATGACTTGTTTGAGGTAGCCGCTCAGGTGTTGCAGGACGTTGGTGTGGGTGCGGCGCGTGGCGCATTTCTTCAGGGCCGCCATCAGTTCACTGAAATAGCGTGGGCCGATTTCTTTCGGGTCGCCCTTGCCCATGCTGCCCAGCAGATTGCCCAGGGTTTTGTACTGCACCGGGTTGTGGGCCATCAGCAGGTATTTGTATCGGGAGTGGAATTCCACCAGGCTGCGGCGGGTCAGGCCTTGCGTCGCCAAGAGGTCCTGCCAGGCGCTGTAGGCGAAGACTCGAGTCAGGAAGTTCTCCCGCAGTACCGGGTCGTTGAGACGCCCGTCTTCCTCCACCGGCAGGTCCGGGTGCAGGTCGCAAAAGGCTTGGGCGTAAATGCCGCGGCCACCGTCATCGCTGGGCATGCCGTTGGCCTGGTAGACCTTGACCCGCTCCAGGCCGCACGACGGCGACTTTTGCATGAAGATGTAGCCGCAGATATCACCCAGCGCCTCGGCCATGCGCCGGCCGTAATCGGCCAGGGGCTCGGTCACGTCCAGGCTAGCGTCCACCGTGCCCACGGCTTGGGGATGTTGCGGGTTGCCCACCAGGCGAATGGGTTGCCGTGGCGTACCGAGGCCGATGGCGGCCTCGGGGCACAGGGGCACGAAATCAAAATGCTCGCTCAGCACCCGGCTGCACAGCCGTGATTCCTTGTGCCCGCCGTTGAAACGGACCTCGATGCCCATCAGGCAAGCACTGATGGCGATTTTGGGTTTGCCGTCACGGGGTGCGATGTCGGGCATGGGAGGACCTCCAAACGATACCTGTACAAAATAAATATCCTGTACAACTTGGCTCATCATAGGAGTAAGGCTGTACAAGTCAAATATTTTGTATAGGTTTTGTCGGTGGCGGTCCGGGGCTATTTCCAGCCCATCTTCCAGTCCTGATCGTTTTGCAGGGTCTGCCAGGTCAGGCGTTGGCTGCGCTTGCTGAGCACCGCCTGCAACTCGATGTCCAGCACGGTGCCTTCGTCGTCGCAAAACAGTTCGGTGACCAGAAAGTGTTTCTCACGATTTTGCGGGCGGGCTGCTGTCCATTTCGACAGCAGCAACTTGCGCGGGTTGAGGCGGTTCACTGCAGGCTCTCGTGGAGTCGGCGCGCGGCTTCCTGGCCGCTCAGCCAGGCGCCTTCGACGCGGCCGGACAGGCACCAGTCGCCACAGACATAAAGCCCCAGGTCGGCATCCGCCAGGGCGCCCCATTCATGGCTGGTGGCAGGGCGGGCATAGAGCCAGCGGTGGGCGAGGCTGAAGGTCGGCGCGGGCATGGCGCTGTGCAGCAACTCGGCGAAGGCACCGTGCAATTGCTCGATCACCGCTTCTTTGGGCAGGTCGATGTGCTGGCGGCTCCAGATGCTGGTGGCGTGCAGGACCCAGGTGTCCAGCGTGCTGTCGCGCCCGGGTTTGCTGCGGTTGCGGGCCAGCCAGTCCAGGGGGCTGTCTTGCACGAAGCAACCTTCGACGGCGGTCTCAAGGGGCTTGTCGAACGCCAGGGCGACGGCCCAGGTCGGGTCCATTTTCACTCCAGCGGCGACTCCCGCGAGCTTCGGTGCGGCGGCCAGCAGCGCGGTGGCCTGTGGCGCCGGCGTGGCGATGACCACATGGCTGAACGGACCGTGGGTGAAGCCCTCGGCGTCCTGCAAATGCCAGTGCCGTTCGCCGCGAAACACCTCGGTAATACGACAGGCGAAATGCACTTCGGCGTCGCCGAGCAAGGCCCGGGTAATGGCGCTCATACGCGGGCTGCCCACCCAGCGAGTCTGCTCGTCGGGCGAGGGGCTGAGTTGACCACTGTGGGAGTTGTAGAGTTGCGGCGTCCATTCGGCGACCCAGCCATTGGCTTGCCAACGCTGCACTTCATTGACGAAGCGCCGATCACGCGCGGTGAAGTATTGGGCCCCCAGGTCCAGCGCGCCGGCATCACTGCGCTTGCTCGACATGCGCCCGCCACTGCCGCGGCTTTTATCGAAGAGTTGTACAACGTGCCCGGTGTCTCGTAGCGCCTGGGCCGCTGAGAGTCCGGCGATGCCGGTACCGATGATTGCGATGGGTACTGTCATAGGGGCCTCGTTTACCTTTCTGTACAGACTACGCCGTCACTAAAACCTGTACAATATTGTTTTTTGGTATAGCTTTTGGCGGTTGTCGGAGGTTCAGGTTGTCTATTGTTAAAAGAGAGCCTGCCCGATTGAAAAGATCCCTGCCTATAAAAATAGACTAGTGATTCAGGTTAAACGCCACGCGAGGAAGAACTCATGCACATATTGCTGACCGGCGGTACTGGTTTGATTGGGCGTGAGCTCTGCCGGTACTGGCTTTCTCAAGGGCATCGGCTGACGGTCTGGAGCCGTCACCCCGAAACTGTCGCTTCGTTATGCGGTGCTCAGGTCCGCGGGATCAAGCAGTTGCAGGAGTTGGGCCAGGAACCTCTGGATGCCGTGGTCAACCTGGCCGGAGCTCCAATTGGTGATCGGCCATGGACCCACAAGCGCAAGGCGCTGCTCTGGAGCAGTCGTGTCACCCTCACGGAAACCCTGCTGGCCTGGCTGGAAAGTCGCGAACAAAAGCCCGCCGTATTGATCTCGGGATCGGCCGTGGGCTGGTACGGCGATGGCGGCGAGCGCGAACTGACCGAAGACTCGCCACCGGTGAATGAGGATTTCGCCAGCCAGCTGTGCATCGCCTGGGAGGAAACCGCGCAACGCGCTGAAGCCCTGGGCATGCGTGTGGTGTTGGTGCGCACCGGGTTGGTGCTGTCGGCCGAAGGCGGCTTTTTGTCGCGCCTGCTGCTGCCATTCAAACTGGCCCTGGGCGGCCGCATTGGTAGCGGTCGGCAGTGGATGCCGTGGATTCACATCAAAGACCAAATCGCCCTGATTGATTTTCTCCTGCATCGCAGTGATGCCAGTGGTCCTTATAATGCGTGCGCGCCGAAGCCGGTGCGCAATCGCGAGTTCGTCAAGGCGCTAGGCCGTGTGTTGCACCGGCCCGCCCTGTTGCCGTTGCCGGCGTTTGCCTTGCGCATCGGCCTGGGTGAGCTGTCGCTGTTGCTGCTCGGCGGACAACGGGCATTGCCCGCACGCTTGCAAGCAGCCGGGTTCACTTTCCAGTTCACTGATTTGCCCGCGGCCCTGGACGACCTGTCCAGCCGCCTCTGAAATAGGACGTTGCATGACCGATCACGCGTTGCTCCTGGTCAACCTGGGTTCGCCGGCTTCCACCTCGGTGGCGCATGTGCGCAGCTACCTCAATCAGTTCCTGATGGACCCGTACGTCATCGATTTGCCGTGGCCGGTGCGGCGTCTGCTGGTGTCGCTGATCCTGATCAAGCGCCCTGAGCAGTCGGCACACGCCTATGCCTCGATCTGGTGGGAAGAGGGCTCGCCACTGGTGGTGCTCAGCCGTCGCCTGCAACAGGTGATGAAGCAGGAATGGCAGCAAGGTCCGGTGGAGTTGGCGATGCGTTACGGCGAGCCTTCCATCGAATCGACCCTGGTGCGCCTGGCCGCTCAAGGGCAGAAAAAAATCACCCTGGCGCCGTTGTATCCGCAGTTTGCCGACAGCACCGTGACCACGGTGATCGAGGAAGCCAAGCGGGTGGTTCGGGAAAAACGTCTCGATGTGCAGTTCTCGATACTGCAGCCCTTCTACGATCAGCCCGAGTACATCGATGCCCTGGTGGCCAGCGCCCGGCCTTATCTTGCCCAGGAGCATGATCACCTGCTGTTGAGCTTTCACGG
This sequence comes from Pseudomonas morbosilactucae, assembly GCF_023241665.1. NCBI lineage: Bacteria > Pseudomonadati > Pseudomonadota > Gammaproteobacteria > Pseudomonadales > Pseudomonadaceae > Pseudomonas > Pseudomonas morbosilactucae. The sequence continues at coordinate 68,061 of NZ_JALQCX010000006.1, forward strand.
CTTGCCGGAGCGTCACCTGAGCAAGCTCGACCCCACCGGCCAGCATTGCTTCAAAGATGCCGATTGCTGCAAGAATGCGTCACCGGCGGTGTTGGCCACCTGTTATCGCGCCCAGTGCATGCGCACCGCCTCAGCCTTTGCCGAGCGCATGGGCTTGGCGCCAGGCCAGTGGTCGGTGTCGTTCCAGTCCCGTTTGGGCAAGGCGAAATGGATCGAACCCTACACCGAGGCGCGTCTGGATGAGTTGGCCAAGCAAGGGGTGAAAAAGCTGCTGGTGATGTGCCCGGCGTTTGTCGCGGACTGCATCGAGACCCTGGAAGAGATTGGTGATCGCGGGCGTGAACAGTTCCGCGAAGCCGGGGGCGAAGAGTTGGTGCTGGTGCCGTGCCTGAATGATGACCCGCAATGGGCCAAGGCGTTGACGACCTTGTGTGAGCGGGCGCCGTTGGCGCTTTAAGAGCATCGTCAGCAAGCCGGGCCCCTTAGGCGCCGGCTTGCTGGCGATAGGTTTGGCTTAAATCAGCGGCTCGTCGGCTTTTTTGTTCTTCCAGCCATCATTGCCCGGCAGGATCAGGTTCAGCGCGATCGCCACCACGGCGCACAGCGCAATCCCCTTGAGGCCGAAGTCATCCGGGCCGGTGCCGGTGCCTACCAGCACACCGCCAATTCCGAACACCAGGGTCACTGAGACAATCACCAGGTTGCGTGCTTCTCCCAGGTCGATCTTGTGGCGGATCAGGGTGTTCATGCCCACCGCGGCGATCGAGCCGAACAACAGGCAGAGAATCCCGCCCATCACTGGTACTGGAATGCTTTGCAGCAGCGCACCGAACTTGCCGATAAAGGCCAGGGTAATAGCGAACACCGCCGCCCAGGTCATGATTTTCGGGTTGTAGTTCTTGGTCAGCATCACCGCGCCTGTGACTTCGGCGTAGGTGGTGTTGGGTGGGCCACCGAACAGGCCGGCGGCGGTGGTGGCGATGCCGTCACCAAACAGGGTGCGATGCAGGCCAGGCTTCTTCAGGTAGTCGCGACCGGTCACGCTGCCTACGGCAATCACGCCGCCGATGTGTTCGATGGCCGGAGCCAGGGCCACGGGCACGATGAACAGGATCGCCTGCCAGTTGAACTCCGGTGCGGTGAAGTGGGGCAGGGCCAGCCACGGTGCCGCCGCAATCTTCGCGGTGTCGACCACGCCAAAGTAGAAGGACATGGCAAAGCCCACCAAGACCCCGGAGATGATCGGCACCAGGCGGAAGATGCCCTTGCCGAACACTGCAACGATCAGGGTGGTCAGCAGCGCTGGCATCGAGATCATCATTGCCGTCTGGTAATGAATCAGCTCGCTGCCATCACCGGCCTTGCCCATCGCCATGTTGGCGGCGATCGGTGCCATGGCCAGGCCAATGGAAATGATCACCGGGCCGATGACCACGGGTGGTAGCAGGCGGTCGATAAAACCGGTGCCCTTGATCTTCACCGCGAGGCCGAGAAAGGTGTAGACGAAACCGGCCGCCATCACGCCGCCCATGGTCGCGGCGAGGCCGAACTGGCCCTTGGCGAGAATGATCGGGGTGATGAAGGCAAAGCTCGACGCCAGGAACACCGGCACTTGGCGCCCGGTGACAACCTGGAACAACAGAGTCCCGAGACCCGCCGTGAACAGCGCCACGTTGGGGTCAAGACCGGTAATCAGCGGCATCAACACCAACGCGCCAAAGGCCACGAAGAGCATCTGCGCGCCAGACAGCACCTGGCGCCAGAGCGGATCGTTGAACTCATCCTGCATGGTCAGGCGTCCTTCTGCTTGGTACCGAAGATCTTGTCGCCGGCATCGCCCAGGCCCGGGATGATGTAGCCGTGTTCATTGAGTTTTTCATCGATGGACGCGGTGTAGATGATCACGTCGGGGTGGGCCTTTTCGACCACGGCGATGCCTTCCGGCGCGGCCACCAGGACCATGGCGCGGATGTCTCGGCAGCCGGCTTTTTTCAGCAGGTCGATGGTCGCGACCATGGAGCCGCCGGTGGCCAGCATCGGGTCGATGATCATCGCCAGGCGCTCGTCAATTTCCGGCACCAGCTTTTCCAGGTAGGTGTGGGCTTCGAGGGTTTCCTCGTTGCGGGCCACGCCGACGGCGCTGACCTTGGCCCCTGGGATCAGGCTCAATACGCCTTCAAGCATGCCGATGCCGGCACGCAGGATCGGGACCACGGTGATCTTCTTGCCGGCGATTTTTTCCACCTGGACCGGGCCGCACCAGCCAGGAATTTCGTAGCTTTCCAGGGGCAGGTCTTTGGTGGCTTCGTACGTCAGCAGGGCTCCGACTTCCTGAGCGAGCTCGCGGAAATTCTTCGTGCTGATGTCGGCGCGGCGCATAAGGCCAAGTTTGTGTCGGATCAGCGGGTGGCGGATCTCGCGGATGGGCATAGGGAAAAGCTCCGGCGGCGGGCAAAAAAACCGGCCTAGATTAATCTATCCGGGGTTGTTGTCCTATAGACATGAAGTACGTTAGTCCAGAAAGGCTTGATCTGACCCGGCGGGATGCGTACCTTTGCCCGCTTTTCCGAAACTGCCACCCCCTTGGAGAGCGCCATGTCCGCTGATCTCGAGCATATCCGTCAAATCATGCGAGAGGCTGACTGCCTGTACACCGAAGCTGAAGTCGAGGCGGCCATCGCCCGGGTCGGTGCACACATCAATGAAGAACTGGCTGAGCGCAATCCGGTGGTGTTTTGTGTGATGAACGGCGGCCTGATTTTCGCCGGCAAGCTGCTCACCCACTTGCAGTTCCCGCTGGAAGCCTCCTATTTGCACGCCACCCGTTATCGCAATGAAACCAGCGGCGGCGAGCTGTTCTGGAAGTCCAAGCCGGAAGTCTCCTTTATTGACCGTGACGTGCTGATCATCGACGACATCCTCGACGAAGGTCACACCCTGGGCGCGATCATCGACTTCTGCAAACACGCCGGCGCTCGCGCGGTGCACACCGCAGTGCTGATCGACAAGGACCACGACCGCAAGGCTCGTCCTGACCTGAAGGCCGATTACGTTGGCCTGCCGTGCGTTGACCGCTACATCTTCGGCTATGGCATGGACTACAAAGGTTACTGGCGCAACGCGGCTGGCATCTTCGCCGTCAAAGGCATGTAAGCCATGAGTCAGCCGAGCTTTCTCGACCAATCGCTGTTTGCCGAGTTGGCCGAGAAGGCCGCGGCCAACCCCCGTGGCCGGCAGCACCACAATTTCCACCAGATGGATGAGCCGTGCCATCGCATGGCGGTCGGCCTGCAACCGGCCACCTATATACCGCCACACCGCCACCTGAGTGCTGACAAAGCGGAAACCCTGCTGGTGCTCAAGGGGCGATTGGGCTTGCTGGTGTTTGACGAGGCGGGCCATGTCCTGGCCAAGCGGGTGCTGCAGGCCGGTGGTGAGTGTGTCGGTGTCGATCTGCCGGCCGGGGTGTTCCACGGCCTGGTGGTGCTGGAGGCTGACAGCCTGATGTTCGAGTGCAAGGCCGGCCCCTATCGTCCGGTGGGCGAGGGTGAGCTGGCTGCCTGGGCTCCTCGCGAGGGCGAGCCGGCAGTGGCCGAGTATCACGCCTGGATGCGTGCCCAGTTCGACTGATCCTGCGGCGTGCAGCGTTTCTGCCGTTCGCAGGCACCTGCCCATCTCCGGGGTTGTTTGCATGGCCTACAGGCTCCACCGCTGCATGCAAGGCTGATCAGAAGCCGTGCTAGAGTGATCGGCCCTTGCCTGGAGCCTGTCATGAGCCTGTTGATTCGCAGTAGCGCGGCCCTTCTTTTGACCCTGAGCCTTCCACTGGCGGCAGCCCCGGCGCCGATGCATGCGCAGTTCCTGCCCCCCGATGACCTGACCTTGCGTGACTCCGCGCCGGAGCAGCAGCAACTGCTGCAAGTCACCGAGTACTCGGTGGTGATCGGCAGCCAGCGTCAGTCCAACCAGCAACCCATTCCAGTGACTTCGCCCTTGCTGGTGCGCCTCAAAGGCAAGCCGTTGAACAAGGGGGCGAGCATCAGCCAGGTGTTGGTGAACTTCGACGGCGAAAGCAAAAGCCTGAAAAAGCCGATTTTCGACCCTAAGAGCAAGACCCTGACCCTGTACTACCCGCTGTCCCAGTACCGGGTGGTGATGGACTTGCTGCGCAACGACACGGTGTATTGCCAGTTCCTCAGCTACGCCAATGGCCATGTCTGGGCCGACTTGCACACCGGCGCCGTACGCTCGCGTTGAGGCCCGGTGCTGCCTGGGGGTAAACTGCCCGCCCCGTGAAATGTCTGCGAGCTGGAGTCGGCAATGCGTAAAGATAAGAAACAACTGATTGGTGACGAGATCGGCGATGGGCAGATCAAGTTGTTCCTCGATTTCGAACCGGTCGACGCGACTTCGCCGTCCCTGCACAAACTGATCAAGGCCTACCGTGGCCTGCGTATCGATGATTTTGAGCGTTTTTTGGTGTTCTTTGTCGAAGCCGGTCACGACCTGGACGGCAAGGACGAGCAAGGCAAGACCTTCGTTGACCTGATCCAGGACCAGCGCAACGCAGCCGAGTACATCGAGCTGATCGAGAAGGCCCGCGGCTGATCGGTGCTCCTGTAGGCGCGGGCTTGCCCGCGAAGGGGCGCGCAGTGTTGCTAGCGGCCCCCTTCATCGTTGTTCGCCGGCCTTGTGTCCCTATAAGAAGCCCAAAAAAAAAACGCCCCGTCCTGCAGCAGGACGGGGCGTTTTTTATGGGGCGCCGATTACGCGAAGCTTTCGCTTTCCTGGTTGGCCTCGACCAACTCCAGGCTGACGTTGTTCTCGCTGTTGACCTTGCGGTACAGCTCGGCGTCGGTTTCCAGGACCTTTTCCCGAGCCGGGAAGATTTCCTTGAGCTTGGCCGCCCACTCGCCACTGGCCTTGGCTGGGAAGCAGCGTTCGATCAGTTCCAGCATGATCGACACGGTCACCGAAGCGCCCGGGGACGCGCCGAGCAGGGCGGCCAGAGAGCCGTCCTTGGCCGCCACCAGCTCGGTGCCGAACTGCAGCACACCGCCTTTCTTCGGGTCTTTCTTGATGATCTGCACCCGCTGGCCGGCCACTTCCAGGCGCCAGTCTTCGGCTTTCGCCTCCGGGTAGAAGCGGCGCAGGGATTCCAGGCGCTGCTCCATGGATTGCATGACTTCGCTGACCAGGTACTTGGTCAGGTCCATGTTGTCCCGGGCCACGGCCAGCATCGGCCCGATGTTGCCGGCGCGAACCGACAGCGGCAGGTCGAGGAATGAACCGTGTTTGAGGAACTTGGTGGTGAAGCCCGCGTAAGGCCCGAACAGCAGGGATTTCTTGCCATCGACTACACGGGTGTCCAGGTGCGGCACCGACATCGGTGGCGAACCCACGGCGGCTTGGCTGTAGACCTTGGCTTGGTGGTGCTTGACCACTTCCGGGTTGTCGCAACGCAGCCACTGGCCACTGACCGGGAAACCGCCAAAACCTTTGCTCTCTTCGATGCCCGAGGCTTGCAGCAGCGGCAGGGCCGCACCACCGGCGCCGAGGAACACGAACTTGGCGTCGACGTCGCGGCTGGCGCCGTTGTTGACGTCCTTGATGCTCACGGTCCAGCCGTTGGCATTGCGCTTGAGGCCGGTTACGCGCTTGCAGTACTTGACCTGTGCATCGGGGGCGCTGGTCAGGTGCTTGAGCAACTGGTTGGTCAGGGCGCCGAAGTTGACGTCGGTGCCGTTCAAGACGCGGGTGGCGGCGATGGTTTCATCCGCCGGACGGCCCGGCATCATGAGGGGCATCCACTCGGCCATCTTGGCTTTGTCTTCGGTGTATTCCATGTCCGCAAAGGCATGGTGCTGGCTCAGCACGTCAAAACGCTTCTTGAGGAAGGAAACGCCTTTGTCGCCCTGGACGAAACTCAGGTGCGGCACCGGGCTGATAAAGGACTTGGACGAACCGAAGGTGCCTTGCTTGGTCAGGTACGACCAGAACTGCTTCGACACCTCGAACTGGGTGTTGATGTGCACGGCTTTCTTGATGTCGACACTGCCATCGGCGGCCTGTGGTGTGTAGTTCAGCTCACAGAGGCCAGCGTGGCCGGTACCGGCGTTGTTCCACGGGTTGGAACTCTCCGCGGCACCCGAATCCATCAGCTCAACGACTTCCAGCTTGATGCTGGGGTCGAGCTCTTTGAGCAGTACAGCGAGGGTGGCACTCATGATGCCGGCCCCAACCAATACAACGTCTACTGCTTCGTTATGCGCCATTAACGCGTCTCCAAAATCTGCAGCACCAAATTGACGGCATAGCTGCCAGGAGTGACGGGGCGGTTCACGTGATGCCCCAAGTTACCCATGGCCAGGATCACCATGTCCGAATCTTCGCAATTTTTTGCAACTTCTACGGACGCTGCCCACCCGGCCTAAGGTGCGTATGAACGCATCCCGGGGCGCTGGGGGCAATTCGACTTATGGTCGAGGCCTCCGTTCGTGCAACCAAATCCGTCAGCGGACAGGCATCAAGCGCAAGTATCTGAGGAGGGCTCGGTCCTGTGTAATCGGGCTGTTGTAGAGGCTAATGGTGCCAGTTCAGACGCAAAACTATTCATTTGCTCGCCACACTCTTGTGAAGTTGTGAAAACCCGTTTTTTCACGCTCTTTTGAAGACGTGAACCTCAAAAAAGGGCTGCCTCAGCCTGGCACCTGGCCCGAATGGATGACGCCATGCAGGGCATGGGGCACAAACGGGCGAACAGCTTCAGTGTCCGAGCAATGGCAGCTCTGGCAGATTCGCGAAAAGTGGTGGTTTGCAAGGTGCACAGCAAGCACGCAGCTTCACTCGATCTGTGTGGGCGGCTCTCTGTGGGCGGTGCGGGGTGCCAAATACCTGGGTATTGGCGGTGCTGCGAGGCCCGATCAGGAGACGTCCTTATAATCGGGGGGAGATTGTAACGAAGAAATGCGCAGAAATGATCCTGTTTAATGACTTTTATTAGGTGTTTGGTCAGGTGGCCAGCAAGGGTTGTACCCCGGGGCGGGCCAGGCGCGGGGTGATACGGGCGCTGGCGGGCAGCGGCTGGTGCAACCAGTTGAGGCGGATTTCTTCTATCTCCACCCAACCATGGCCCGCAGGTGCCTGGCTGCAATGCTTGAAGGCTTGGCAGCGACCCTGGGCGTCGAGCAGGGCGTAGCTGCGAAATTTGGGCCGAGGGCTGAACAGGGACCAGAGAAAGTGCATGGCGATGTACCAGTTGGGGCAAGTAGGGCCAGCATGCATGGTCGGCGTTACACCGCTGTGTAATGCCTGTGACGGCGAGGTGACAGGAACCGCGGTGTGCCGTCCCTGTCTGAGCCTTGACTAACTCTTGGCTGACGCTGGTTAGCCGCTGCCGAGCCCCGCTATACTGGCGCCCTGTTTGTGCCTGATTTCTGGAGAAATGAGCATGTTGCAACGCCTGTTGTTCGGTTTGATCACTGTGACCAGCTTGTCCCTGGTTGGCTGCGCCCACAGCCCGCAACAACTCAGCCCTGAACCTAAACTCACGACTCAACTGGCCCCTGTAGGTCACGGTCAGCCGGTGGTGGTGCGGGTCGTGGATGGTCGTCCGTCGCCGACCCTGGGCACTCGCGGTGGCCTGTACCCGGAAACCAGTGCCATCACTGTCCAGGGTGCGCAAATCCTGCCGAAACTGCAGGCCCAGGCTGAAGCCGCCGTCCGCCTGTTGGGCTTTACCCCAACGTCCAACGCCTACAACGCTCCTCAATTGACCGTGACCCTGGCCGAACTGAAGTACCAGTCGCCCAAGGAAGGCCTGTATGTGACTGAAGCCACCATTGGCGCGACCTTCCGCTCCGATGTGCAGAACGCCAACCGTCGCTACAGCGGCCGTTATGGCGCGTCGCTGGATCAGCGCTTCGGCATGGCGCCGAACCAGGAAACCAACACCAAGCTGGTGGGCGATGTACTGAGTGACGCCCTGACCCGCCTGTTCAAGGACCCGACCATCGGTCAGATCCTCGGCGAGTAACAGCCCGCCCCGAATCATCGGCGGGCCCAAAAGAAAGCCCGGCTTCATCCCTGAAGCCGGGCTTTTTCATGTTCGCGGGCCGGGGTTCAGGCGGCTTCCACGTAGAAGTCCAGGAAGCTCAGGCCGGTGGCCGGATCGCTTTCCGGCAGGTCCGCATGCTGATGGCCGCCCAGGGCGCAGTACACCAGCCAGTGACGGTCCTGGACGTTGAACGCCAGGGCGCCAATCAAGGCTTCCTGCTCGTCGCTGGGGGAGATCAGGTACAGGCGATCCTGGTTTTCGGCGTGCAGCATGACAAGCTCCATGGACTATCAAGGTGCAACAGACTGGCTTGTTCAGATGACGAATGGATGACAGGGCAATTTAAACCGCCAGTCCCCGTAACTGGTCGGAAAAAACCGGGCAAGGTGTCGGGCTTTGGGTAGAATCCGCGCCGCGCGCTGTCGATCGACGGCCCGCCAGTTCTGTTTGATTCGAGGTTCATGATGTCGCTGCAAGTGCTTTGGTCGTTGTTCAATGCCCACCCCGCCAAACTGATCAACATTCTCGCCCTGCTGTTTGCCTGCCCAGGCGGCTGGGTGCTGCACGCCACCCGTCGTCGTGAGCAACGCGCCATGGCCAGCCTGGCGGCACAAAGCACCCAGCGCGGCGTCGAACAGCCGCTGCCCATGCTCGACCTGGCGACCGTACGCATGAACCGGTTTTTCTACCGCTTCGGTTTTTCCTGCCTGGGCCTGGCGCTGCTGGTGTCGTGGATTAGCACGCGTTTCTGAGTCGGCGCGCGGGACGGTTCTGCACCTACAACAACGGCGCCCTGGGGCGCCGTTGCGGTTTTTCTGATCGGTGTTTTACAGCGCCAGCCCGGCCTTGACCCGGTACTGATTGCGCACCGGCGTCGCGTATTGCAGCACCAGGTACGGGCGATGCTCGGGTGGACAGGCGTCCAGCCGGCGCTGCCATTCTTCCTGGGCCTTGGCCAGCTCCTGGGCCGGGAACACGTCCTCGGCCTTGGGCACCTGCAACTGCGGGTCGGCCTCGTTCCACTGGGCATACGCCAGGTAATGCACCGGGAACAGGCGGTAGCCGCCGAGAATTTGCCGGTCCATCTCAATGGCCAATTGCTTGGTGTCTTCAAACGGCTCGCTGATGGGCGGGGCGAAGTTCACATGGACCCGGCCTTTATAGCCCGTGATGCCCTTGGCGATGCTGACGTCGTCCTCGCCCGGCACCTTGGTGTAGCTGCCGGTGGTGGCGCGGATGTACAGCTCCCGGGCCTTGGCCTGATCGCAGGGGTCGTATTCGTAGCTGATGGACACGGGCGTCAGGTTCAGCGACTGGATCACTTCACCGAACGGCTCGTCCTTGCGGCTCATGTGGAACATCTTGAGGATCGCCGACTCGGTGCGATCGTCGCCGTCCTTGGCCCGGCCTTCGGCCTGGGCGATCCAGATCGATTGGCAGTCGTTGCGGATCGAGTGGTTGATGTACGCCGACAGCAGTTGGTAGGCCGCCATCTTCTCGCGCCGACCGGTGATCGAACGGTGCACGATAAAGCTCTTGTTCAGGCGCATCAGGTCGCTGACGAAGGGCTTTTGCAGGAGGTTGTCGCCAATGGCGATGCGCGGCGTGGGCAGGCCGGCGTGATACACCGCGTAGTTGACGAAGGCCGGGTCCATGACGATGTCACGGTGGTTGGCCAGGAACAGGTAGGCAACGCCGGACTTGAACTGCTCGACCCCGGTGTAGGTGACGCCGTCAGTGGCCCGCTCGATGGTGTGGTCGACGTAGAACTCGACCTTGTCCTGCAAGGTCGCCACCGTCGTGACCCCGGCGAACTCACGGCGCAGCCGTTGCGCGATCAGGGGTTTGAGCAGCCAGCCGAACGTGCCGGCAAAACGCGGGAAGCGGAAGTGGGTGAGGATATCTAGAAACGCCTTGTCCCCGAGCAGCCGGGCCAGCACCGCTGGTACTTCACTGTCGTGGTAAGGTCGGATGGCATCGAATTCGCCCATCATGCTCTCTTGTTGGAAACGGCTAGGGTAAGAAGAAGGTTTGGATCGAAAAATGGCCGGGCACGGTCTGAAAAGTCAGCTCAAACAAAAATAGCCCTGCGAATAGACCGGCGATTATACGCACAAGTCACTCGGGAGACCGCGATGCTGGAAACCGATCACTATCAATGCCCTTACTGCGGTGAAGACGCTGAAGCCGTGCTGGATCTGTCCGGTGGCGACCAGACCTATATCGAAGACTGTCCGGTGTGTTGCCGGCCCATTGTGTTCCACCTGCAAACCGATGGTCAGGAATGGATGCTCGACGTTCACAGTGAAAACGAGTGATGGGGTGGCCCTATGCAGCGCATCTACGAACCGGAAAATCTGATGGAAGGCGAGTTGTTGCAGAGCATGCTGGCCAGCGAGGGCATTGAGGCTCACCTGGTAGGGCGCGATCTGCTGGGGGGCGTTGGCGAGCTGCCGGTGTTCGGTTTGCTGGGGCTGTCGGTGGAAAACGATCAGGCGCAATACGCACGGGAGTTGATCGCCGCGTACAATGCCGCGCTGCCTATGCCCGGCGAAGAGCCGGAAAGCTTTGCTGGCGTGCTGGTCTGTTAGGCTGGCCGCCGATCCTGTCGAGAGTTGTCTTGCCTCATGTGTGGACGTTATGCGCTGTTTCGTTGGAATCCCGCCTTTGCCGCCTTGCCGGGGTTCCCGGCGGACCAGCGGGCGCAGTGGAGTATTTCGCCCAACGATTCGGTGCTGATCCTGCGAGCCGACGGTGACCAGCGCAGCCTGGCCCGGGCTCGCTGGGGGCTGACGCCGCCCTGGCTGACGGACCTGTCGCGCACCCCGGCCCATGCCCGGGCCGAAACCCTGGCCGAGCAACCGATGTTTCGCCAGGCCTTTCGTGAGCGTCGCTGCCTGCTGCCGGCCAACGGCTTTTATGAATGGCGCGGCACAACCCGCAAGCGGCCCTACTGGCTGACGCCGGGGGAGGGTTCATCGATCTTCTTTGCCGCCATCTGGGAGGCGTATCCGGTTCAGGAGCAGGTCTGGCTCAGCACGGCGGTGGTGACCCAGGCGGCGTCGTCCTTGCGTCGCCGCTGATCCTCGACGCCGAGGGCCAGGCGGCCTGGCTCAATCCCGAGACCCCGCTGCACACCCTGCAAGCCCTGCTGGCCAGCGAGCCCGCGCCCTTGCGTGAGCGGGTCCTGGCCAACCTGGTCAACGACCCCAAACTCAATGGCCCTGAATGCCTGACCCCCGCCTAACCCCGCCTCGCGCCCTGTAGGCGCTGGCTTGCCAGCGATACGCCCGCAAGCCTTCAACACCATTATTCGCGCGGGCGCTTGAGATGGCTTCGCCGGCAAACCGGCTCCTACAAAGAGGCGTTCAGACCCGGAACTGGTTGATCAGGCGCCGCTGTTGTTCGGCCAGTTTGGTCAGGCCAGCGCTGGCGGCGCTGGATTCATCGGCGCCACCGGCCATTTCATTGGCCACCTGGCCGATGTTGATGACATTGCGATTGATGTCCTCGGCCACCGCACTCTGTTCCTCGGCGGCGCTGGCGATCTGGGTGTTCATGTCGTTGATCACCGACACCGCCTGGGTGATGCTTTCCAGGGCCTGGGCGGCCTTGGCGGCGTGTTCCACGCTCTGGTCGGTCTTGTGCTGGCTGTCCTCCATGACCCGCACCACGTCCCGTGTGCCTTGTTGTAGCTGTTGGATCATCGACTGGATTTCTTCCGTGGCCTGCTGGGTTTTCTGCGCCAGGTTGCGCACCTCATCCGCCACCACGGCAAAACCCCGGCCCTGCTCACCGGCCCGGGCGGCTTCGATGGCGGCGTTCAGGGCCAGCAGGTTGGTCTGTTCGGCGATGCCACGAATGGCCGTGAGAATCGCATTGATGTTTTCACTGTCCTTGGCCAGGGTTTGCACCACGCCGACGGCCTTGCCGATTTCCGCAGCAAGGGCGCCGATGGCCCCCGAGGTGTCGCGCACAATCTGCAGGCCCTGGCTGGCGGCCTGGTCGGCGTGGCTGGCGGCTTGGGCGGCCTGGGTTGCGTTGCGCGCCACGTCCTGGGCGGTGGCCGTCATCTCATGCACCGCGGTGGCCACCTGGTCTATTTCCACCATCTGTTTGTGCACCCCTTGGTTGGTGCGAATGGCGATGTCAGCGGTGTGTTCCGAGGAGTCGCTGACGCTCTGCACCGAGGTCACCACCTGGGTGATCATCGCCTGCAGTTTGCCGAGGAAGGTATTGAAGCCCTTGGCGATGGCGCCCAGTTCATCGGCCCGGTCGCTGCTCAGGCGGCGGGTCAGGTCGCCTTCGCCCTGGGCGATGTCGTCGAGCATGGCCACCATTTGCTTGAGGGGGCGGGCGATGCCATGGCCCACCAGCCAGATCACCAGCAGGCCGATGCCTGCAATCACCAGGCCGACCATGGCCATGCTGAAGGTGTCGGCCTTGCGTTGGGCTGCCAGTTCGCCCTGGAGTTTTTGCAGGTCAGCCATCACCGCATCCAGGGGCAGGTGCAGCATGAAGGTCCATTGTGCCTCGGTTTGGCCGATGCCGAACGGCAGGTAGAGTTCGATCTCGTTGCCGGCCTGATCGACGCTGTACGTCACTTCGCCGCGCTTGAGGTGGTTCAGCTTGGCGAGCTTCTCGGCGTCTAGCACTGTGCTGACCGGCTCGCCGAATTTGCTCGAGTCCTGGGTGTAGGCCACCAGGCGTCCATTGCTGCCGATCAGGGCCATCTCCCCGACCCCGTTGTAGAGCTTCTGGTTGGCGCTCAGGAGCATGTCCTGGATGAAGTTCACCGACAGGTCGGCGCCGACAATCCCTTGGAACTGGCCATTGATCAGGATCGGCTGGATAAAGGAGGCGAGCATTACCACCTTGTCCCCGACCTTGTAGGGTGCCGGGTCGATCACGCAGGACTTTTTACTGTCCTTGGAGCACAGGTAGTACTCGCTGGCGCGCACGCCGGTGGACAGGAGTTTTTGGTCATTCACGTCTGCCAGCTTGTCCAGGCCCAGGCTGCCGTCGTCGTTGCGGAACCACCAGGGCAGGAAGCGCCCGCTGGCGGCGTCGATGCCGATGACCGAGCTGCCGATGAAGGCCGCGTCGTTGTGGTCGACGGCACCCGGCTCCCAGGCGATATAGGCGCCGAGCATTTTCGGATTTTTTACGAGGTTTTCCTTGAGCAGGGCGATCAGTTGTTCGCGGCTCAGGTTCAGTTGCGCCTGGCCCTGGGCATCTCTGGCCCCCAGTAGTGCGTTGACCCGCACCAGGCCGTCGGCAATCAGCAGCGGGGCTTCCAGGTCACGCAGGATCTGGCTGACCTGGTTCTGTGCCAGCCCGCTCAGGCGCTGCTCGATGACCTGCTCGAACTGGGCCTGGGTCCGCTGTTGCACCATGTCCTGGGTGCGAGCGCCGGAAAACAGGGCATAGACCACCAGGGCTGCCACCACGCTGAGGACAATGGCACCGGCCAATGCGGCCACAGAAAACTGGATCGACTTGAACTTCATAGAGGCTCCGGGCGCAGGAATTTAGGTCTGCCGTGTTGTATCGGCCGCCGCCTTGCGGGTCATGAGCCTTGAGTGTCGATATGACCGTTTTAGATGGGTTTATGTCGCTATTGATAAGGCGTATTCCGGGTGGTTGGCGCTCTGGCGGGGCATATGAAATTTTTCCTACAGGGTTGGCATATGTATCTGAATCGCGACCGATAACGTGTTTTGCATCTGGCGCGGATACAGTTCCGCCCTTAGGATACGCGCCATGTTTTCAGGGAGGTTTGCATGAAGAAGTCATTAGTTGTGTGCGCACTGAGTGCTGCGGTTCTGCTCGCCGGTTGTGAAACGGTCAACACCACCAGCGGAGGCGTGGTGGGCGTGGATCGCAAGCAATCCATGTTCAGCATGGTGTCCAGCGCCGAGGTCAACCAGTCCTATGCTCAGTCCTACCAGGAGACTCTGGGAGAGGCGAGCAGCCAGGGTGTGCTGGACAAGACCAGTGCCAACGCCAAGCGTCTGCAGGTCATTGCTGATCGTCTGATCGCCCAGGCCCCCACTTTCCGCCCTGATTGCGCGCAGTGGAAATGGGAAGTCAACCTGATCAAGAGTGACGAGCTCAACGCCAACTGCGGTCCTGGCGGCAAGATCATTTTCTACTCCGGGCTGATCGAAAAACTGAAACTGACCGACGATGAAATCGCCGCGGTGATGGGTCATGAAATTGCCCACGCCCTGCGCGAGCACGGTCGTGAAGCCATGTCCAAGCAGTACGCGGTCGGCGCAGGCAAGCAGATTGCTACTTTGTTCGGGGTTTCCCAGCAAACCGTCGCCCTGGGCGACAACGGCGTGAGCTTGCTGATGACCCTGCCCAACAGCCGCGAGAACGAAAACGAAGCGGACCTGATCGGTCTGGAGCTGGCCGCTCGCGCCGGTTACAACCCGAATGCAGCCATTACCCTGTGGAACAAAATGGGCCAGGCTGCCGGCGGTTCCGCACCGCCTGAGTTCATGAGCACTCACCCGGCTTCCACCAGCCGTATCGCTTCGTTGCAGGCGGCGATTCCCAAGGTGATGCCGTTGTACGAGCAAGCCAAGAAGTCTTGATCCCCCCGCGTCATTCTCGGTGACGCTTTCGCCGGCAAGCCAGCTCCTACGTACTTTGTAGGGGCCGACTGGCCGGCGATTTCATTTACAGCCAGCCGCTGCTCTGCATGGCCTTGTACACCGCCACCACGGCGAGAATGACAAAGGCCGACGCCGCCAGGCGACGAATCAGGGTCAGGGGCAACTTGTCCGCCGCAAAATTACCGGCCAGTACCACCGGCACGTTGGCAATCAGCATGCCCAGGGTGGTGCCGATGATCACCAGCCACAGCTCCGGGTATTGGGCGGCCAGCATCACCGTGGCGACCTGGGTCTTGTCCCCGATTTCGGCGAGGAAGAAGGCGATCAGAGTGGTCAGGAATGGGCCGAACTTGCGTGCGGTGCTGGCTTCGTCATCGTCCATTTTGTCCGGGACCAGGGTCCAGAGCGCAGTGGCGGTGAAGCTGGCGGCAAGTATCCAGTGCAGCGTTGCGTCCGAGAAGAAACTGCCGACCCAGGCGCCGACAGCCCCCGCAGCGGCGTGGTTGGCCAGGGTCGCGGCGACGATGCCGGCGATGATCGGCCAGGGTTTGCGGAAGCGTGCGGCAAGAATCAGGGCAAGCAGTTGCGTCTTGTCGCCGATTTCGGCCAAGGCAACGATTGCGGTGGGGACGAGTAGAGAATCCAACATCAGGGTTTTCCTAAGGGGCGGGTCGACACGGCTATGACACGTACAGCCTTCCCGCCCCGGGTAAGGTGTTCGTGTCATAGGTCTTGTCAAACCCCGGGATCCGTCTGTGCGGAACCTCTGGGTCGCATGCGCCATGGTCTGTTGACCAAGTATGTTGACGCATGCCGGACGAGCGTGGCGCTCGTGGGAGACTACTCCCCTAGGACGGAGCGGATTCTGCCTAGGCAAAACCCTTTCGGCAAGCCTTGTGTGTGAAAAATAATCTCAACCACGCTTGGCGCTGTAGATCCGGAATCCCTGGCCTTCGGCCTTGACCGAACAGGGCCCCAGATGCTCTTCGATCAGCGGTTGGTAGCGCAGGAAGCTGTTGGCAACTAGCCGAAGTTCGCCACCATTTTTCAGATGTTGCTTGGCTTTTCGCAGCAGGTTTTCCGTTGCCTGATAGTCCGTGTGAACACCGACATGGAACGGCGGATTGGTCAGGATGCTGTTCAAACCCATGGGCGCGGCGTCGATTCCGTCGCCGGTCAGCACCTCGGCTTCCAGGCCATTGGCAGCCAGGGTCAGGCGGCTGCTGGCGGTAGCAAAGGCGTCGACATCCAACAGAGTGACGGTGTTGTGGGGGTAGCGGCGTTTCACCGTGGCCCCGAGCACCCCGGCGCCGCAACCGAAGTCCAGCACATGGCCGCTCGGCAGTTTGTCCAGGTGCTCCAGCAGCAGTGCGCTGCCGCGATCCAGGCGTCCATGGCTGAATACCCCCGGCAGGCTGACGACTTTGAGCGGGCCTTCGGCCAGGGGCAGTTCATATTCCTGGGCCAGGCTTTCCAGGGCGACCGCCTCGGGGGCGTTGGCCACGGTCACTTGCCACAGTTGGCAGTGCCGCGCGCTGTCCAGCTTGCGCGGCTTGCCGAAGGGGTTGAGCTGCTTGGCCGCACTTTCCACGCCGCTGCGTTTTTCGCCCACCAGGTACAACTCACGGCCGGCCAGACGCGAGGCCAGGGCGTTGAGCAGGTAGTCGGTCAGGTCCTTGGATTTGGGCAGGAACAACACCGCCGTTTCGAAGGCTTCGTTGGGGGCGTGCACGCCGAAATGGCTGCGCTCGGCAAAGCGCGCATCCAAGGCGGCCTGGTCACCGGCGTGCCAGCACCAGCCGCGGGCATTGGGCAGACGACCGAGCAGATCGTCGGCGGGCAAGCCGGCCAGCAGCAGGGAACCTTGAAACAATTCAGCCTGGCGTAGCAGTACTTCGCTGCGAGTGTCCATTGTCTGCACCTGAAAAAAAGTGGCGCAGTTTATCAATTCACAACCCGCAGCGGTGCGCCGTTGAAAAATGCCCGGGCATTTTCCGCCAGTTGGCCGACGATGCGCTGCCGGGCCTCGCGGCTCCCCCAGGCGTTGTGGGGCGTAACGATCAAGCGCGGGATGTCATTGGCCAACAACGGATTGCCAGCGCTAGGCGGTTCGACACTCAGCACATCGGTGGCTGCGCCGCCCAAGTGGCCGCTGCGCAAGGTGTCGGCCAGGGCTTGTTCGTCGATCAGGCCGCCGCGAGCGGTGTTGACCACCAGGGCGCTGGGCTTGAGCAAGGCCAGCTCCCGGGCGCCGATCATGTGGCGGGTATGTTCGTTGAGCGGGCAGTGCAGGGTCAGGGCATCGACCTGGGGCAGTAGCTCGTCCAAGGGCAGGCGGTCGGCCCGGGCGGGGCGACCGGGAATCTGCCCCAGCAACACACGCATGCCGAAGGCTTCCGCCAGGCGCGCCACGGCGCTGCCTAACTCACCGTGGCCCAGCAGGCCAAGGGTTTTGCCTTCGAGTTCGATGATGGGGTAGTCCAGCAGGCAGAACTGCTTGGCTTGCTGCCAGCGACCGGCACCGACCGCGTCCTGGTAGTCCCGCAGGCGGGTGGCCAGGTTGAGCAGCAGCATCAGGGTGTGCTGGGCCACCGAGGGGGTGCCGTAGCCCTGGCAGTTGCTGACGCTGATGCCTTGGGCGCGGGCGGCGGCCAGGTCGATGTTGTTGGTGCCGGTGGCGGCCACCAGGATCAGTCGCAGATCGGGGCACGCAGCCAGGGTGCGCGCATCCAGCAGCACTTTATTGCTGATGGCGACCTGCGCCCCCTGCAGGCGTTCGATCACCTGTTCAGGTGCGGTTTGCGCGCAGAGCTCCAACTCGCTGAAGGTCTCGCGCAGCGGGGTCATATCAAGGTCCCCGAGGTCCAGGGAAGGGTGATCAAGGAAGACCGCGCGGTGATTGTTGGTCATCAACTGTACCTTTTGCACAAGGGTTCGAAGGCGTAATCTGCCGAGCCTAACAGATGAAATAATTAGACACATGCAGGAGCGTCCATGTACCTCACCGAGTTTCTGACCGTTGCCTTGATTCACCTGCTGGCCGTGGCCAGCCCCGGGCCTGACTTCGCCGTGGTGGTGCGCGAAAGCGTGACCCATGGCCGCCGTGCTGGCACCTGGACCGCCCTGGGTGTGGGCTCGGCCATCTTTCTGCATGTGGGGTATTCGCTGCTGGGCATCGGCCTGATCGTGTCCCAGTCGATCGTGCTGTTCAACGCCCTGAAATGGCTGGCGGCGGCTTACCTGCTGTACATCGGCTTCAAGGCCCTGCGCGCGCAGCCGGCCAAGCCGGCAGCGGATGACCTGCAGCAGGAGGCTGGCGAGCGCACGGCCCGCGGTGCCTTCACTTCCGGTTTTGTCACCAATGGCCTGAACCCCAAGGCCACACTGTTCTTCCTGTCGCTGTTCACCGTGGTCATCAACCCGCATACGCCTTTGGCGATCCAGGCCGGTTACGGCGTCTACCTGGCGGCCGCCACGGCGGTCTGGTTCTGCCTGGTGGCGATGCTGTTCAGCCAGCAGCGGGTGCGCGCCGGGTTTGCCCGCATGGGGCACTGGTTTGATCGGACCATGGGCGCGGTGCTGATCGCCATCGGTGTGAAATTGGCTTTTACCGAGATGCATTGAGCGGGGCAGGGCGCCGATTCGGCTGATTCAAGGGCCTGGAGCCCTGGATTGCCCCACAAATACTGGCTTAAAGCTAGTATTTGGGGGCCCTGCAAATCATCCCTTTGGCTGATTTAGCGGTGGCGCAGGAGCTCTAGAGTGAGCATTCTTCAGCTACGACCGAGCAGTCAGAAAAGGGATTCTTATGTTGCAGACTCGTGTGATTCCGCCCGCCGACGGTGCTTACCAATACCCACTACTGATCAAACGGCTGCTGATGTCGGGCGCCCGCTATGAGAAAACCCGCGAAATCATTTATCGGGACAAGCTGCGTTACACCTACCCGACCCTGATCGAGCGTGTGGCGCGGTTGGCCAACGTACTGACCGAGGCCGGGGTCAAGGCCGGGGATACCGTGGCGGTGATGGACTGGGACAGCCATCGCTACCTAGAATGCATGTTTGCCATCCCGATGATCGGCGCGGTGATCCACACCATCAACGTGCGCCTGTCGCCGGAGCAGATCCTCTACACCATGAACCATGCCGAAGACCGCTTCGTGCTGGTCAACAGTGAGTTTGTAGGGCTCTACCAGGCGATCGCCGGGCACCTGACCACAGTGGACAAGACCCTGCTGCTCACCGACGGCCCGGAAAAAACCGCGGAACTGCCGAACCTGGTGGGCGAGTACGAAACCTTGCTGGCCGCTGCCAGTACCCAGTACACGTTCGAGGATTTCGACGAAAACTCCGTTGCCACCACCTTCTACACCACCGGTACTACCGGCAACCCTAAGGGCGTGTACTTCACCCATCGGCAGTTGGTCCTGCACACCATGGGCGTGTCGACCATCATGGGCTCCATCGACAGCGTACGCCTGCTGGGCAGCAACGATGTGTACATGCCCATTACCCCTATGTTCCATGTGCATGCCTGGGGCTTGCCGTACGTGGCCACCATGTTGGGCCTGAAGCAGGTCTACCCCGGCCGCTACGACCCCGAGTTCCTGGTGGAGTTGTGGCGCAAGGAAAAGGTCACCTTCTCCCACTGCGTGCCCACCATCCTGCAGATGCTGCTCAATGCCAAGGCCGCCCAAGGCACCGACTTCGGCGGCTGGAAGATTGTCATTGGCGGCAGCGCCCTGAACCGCGCTCTGTACGACGCCGCCAAGGCCAAGGGGATCCAGTTGACGGCCGCCTATGGCATGTCGGAAACCGGTCCTCTGGTGTCCTGCGCCCACCTCAATGACGAACTGATGGCAGGCAGCGAAGACGAACGCACCACCTACCGGATCAAGGCCGGGGTGCCAGGCCCCTTGGTGGAGGCGGCGATCATTGACGCTGAAGGCAACTTCCTCCCGGCGGATGGCGAATCCCAGGGCGAATTGGTGTTGCGTGCGCCGTGGCTGACCGAAGGGTATTTCAACGAGCCGCAAAAAGGCGCCGAACTGTGGCACGGCGGCTGGCTGCACACCGGTGACGTGGCGACCCTGGACAGCATGGGCGTGATCGATATTCGCGACCGTATCAAGGATGTGATCAAGACCGGCGGCGAATGGATCTCCTCCCTGGACCTGGAAGACCTCATCAGCCGCCATGTGGCGGTACGTGAAGTAGCAGTGGTGGGGATTGCCGACCCGCAGTGGGGCGAGCGGCCGTTTGCCCTGCTGGTGATCCGTGAAGGCCATGTGATCGGGGCCAAGGAACTCAAGGAACACCTCAAGCCCTTTGTCGAACTGGGGCACTTGAGCAAGTGGGCCATCCCCAGTCAGATCGCCCTTGTTACTGAAATTCCCAAGACCAGCGTCGGTAAGCTCGACAAGAAGCGCATCCGCGTCGATATCAGCGAATGGCAAGCCAGTAATAGCACCTTCCTCTCCACGCTCTGAGCGTCCGTTGTCGTGCCCGAAAGGGCACGACATGCCCACCAAGCAAGCGCTTGGCTTGTGAAATCCGAATTTTCAGCCATTCTCCCATCGCCAGTTTCTGCTGGTATGGCAAAGGGGCGCTCCAGCGCGCGCGGGGTCTGCAAATCACACTTTAGAGGGATCAAGCACTACCCCCTGCTGGATATAGTCCGTTCAAGGAATTCTTAAGAACGATGCACCGCGCAGTGCGCTGCGCCATGCAACTTTGGAGGGGGACGCAAGGTTTGTTTGCCCTTCTTTCGAAGTGTTTTTAGAAGAACTCACTGCCATAACAATAATGCACATGGAGTAGCGTCGATGACCTCTGCAAACCAGTTCTGGCGCCGGGCGAAACTGCCTCTGGCCGTCAGCCTCGCTTCAACGCTCGCCGGCCCGGCATTCGGTGTCACCTTCAACGTCGGTGAAATCGAAGGCAGCTTCGACTCGTCCCTGTCGCTGGGGGCCAGTTGGTCTACGTCAAAAGCCAATCGCGACCTGATCGGCGCCAACAATGGCGGCAAGGGGTTGTCGCAAACTTCCGACGACGGTCACCTGAACTTCAAGCGTGGGGAAACCTTCTCGAAGATCTTCAAGGGCATTCATGACCTGGAGCTGAAGTACGGTGACACCGGCGTCTTTGTGCGTGGCAAGTACTGGTATGACTTTGAGCTGAAGGACGAAAGTCGCCTGTTCAAGGACATCAGCGACAACAACCGCAAGGAAGGCGCCAAGTCCTCCGGCGGGCAGATCCTCGACGCCTTTATCTACCACAACTATGCGATTGCCGATCAGCCGGGTTCCGTGCGTTTCGGCAAGCAGGTGGTGAGCTGGGGCGAGAGCACCTTTATCGGTGGCGGCATCAACTCGATCAACCCGATCGACGTCTCGGCGTTCCGTCGTCCAGGCGCAGAGATCAAGGAAGGCCTGATCCCGGTCAACATGTTCTACGTGTCCCAGACCCTGACCGACAACCTCTCGGCCGAGGCGTTCTACCAACTGGAATGGGACCAGACGGTGACCGACAACTGCGGCACCTTCTTCTCCCAGCCGGACATCATTTCCGACGGCTGTGACAACAACCTGCGCGTCTTGAACAAGCGTTCGACCATCAACCCATTGGCGCTTCCGACCATCGATGCCTTGGGCGTGGACGTTAACGAAGAAGGTGCCCTGGTTCGCCGTGGCCCAGATCGTGATGCCCGTGACAGTGGTCAGTTCGGGGTGGCCTTCCACTACAACTTTGAGCCGCTGGACACCGAGTTCGGCGCCTATTTCATGAACTATCACAGCCGTGCGCCAATCTTCAGCGCCCAGGGCGCCTCGCAGTTCTACTACAACGTGCCGCTGGGGCCTCTCGCGGGCGCACGGCCGTTGATCGTCGCCGGCAACTCCAACTACTTCGTCGAGTACCCGGAAGACATTCGCCTGTACGGTTTGAGCTTCTCGACCACCTTGCCCACCGGCACCGCCTGGAGCGGCGAGTTGAGCTACCGGCCTAACGCACCGGTGCAGTTGAACTCCACCGACATCCTGTATGCGGGTGTGACCCCCATTGGCGGCTTTCAAGATGCGTCGCTGCTGAAGGGGAGTCCAGGCCAGGACCTGCATGGCTATCGGCGTAAGGAAGTCACCCAGTTCCAGACCACCTTTACCCACTTCCTCGATCAGGTCATGGGCGCCAGCCGCCTGACCCTGGTGGGCGAGATTGGCGTGACCCATGTGGGCGGCCTGGAAAGCAAATCCGATGTGCGTTATGGCCGTGACCCGGTATTCGGTCCAGGCGAGTTGCCCAATGGCTTCTGCACCACCCTTAACGCCGGGACCGCAGCGGGTGCGGGTACCACTGCCAGCAACGTCAACAGCAACTGCAACAATGACGGCTTCACCACCGCCACGTCCTGGGGCTACCGCGGTCGGGCGATCTGGGAATACCCGGATGTGTTCGCAGGCGTCAACTTCAAGCCCAACGTGGCCTGGTCCCATGACGTCAAAGGTTACTCGCCAGGCCCTGGCGGCAACTTCGAGGAAGGTCGCAAGGCCATCAGCCTCGGGCTGGACGCCGAGTACCAGAACACCTACACCGCGAGCCTGGCCTACACCAACTTCTTTGGCGGCGATTACAGCACCGTGGACGACCGGGACTTCGTGGCCTTCAGCGTTGGCGCGAACTTCTAAGCACACTGTCTTTTCAGGAAGAACAACATGATGAAAACCACCAAGAGTCTGTTGCATATCGGTGTGCTAGGCCTGTCGCTGTTGGCGACCAGCGTCATGGCCGCGGTGTCGGCCGACGAAGCGGCCAAGCTCGGCACCAGCCTGACGCCGATGGGCGCGGAAATGGCCGGCAACGCCGCCGGTACCATTCCCGCCTGGAAGCCGTTGGCGACCAATGCCGGGACTGTGGACAGCAAGGGGTTCCTGTCCAACCCTTACGCCAGTGAGCAGCCGCAATTCACCATCACGGCGCAGAACGTCGATCAATACAAAGACAAGTTGGCACCCGGCCAGTACGCGATGTTCAAGCGCTACCCGGAAACCTTCAAGATGCCGGTCTACCCGTCCCATCGTGGCGCTACAGTGCCCGCGGATGTGTTCGCCGCTATCAAGCGCAACGCCACCAACACCAACCTGGTGTCTGGCGGCAACGGCCTGGAGAACTTCGAAACTGCCGTACCGTTCCCGATTCCGAAGAGCGGTGTGGAAGTCATCTGGAACCACATCACCCGTTATCGCGGTGGCAGCGTGACCCGCCTGGTGACCCAGGCCACACCGCAAGCCAACGGCTCCTACAGCCTGGTGTACTTCCAGGACCAGTTCGTGTTCCGCGACAAGATGAAGGATTACGACCCGAAAAACCCGGGCAACATCCTGTTCTACTTCAAGCAGAAAGTGACCGCCCCGGCGCGCCTGGCCGGTGGCGTGCTGCTGGTTCACGAAACCCTGGACCAAGTGAAGGAACCGCGTTCGGCGTGGGTCTACAACGCCGGCCAACGCCGTGTGCGTCGTGCGCCGCAAGTGTCCTATGACGGCCCGGGTACTGCCGCCGATGGCCTGCGTACCTCCGACAACCTGGACATGTACAACGGCGCCCCGGATCGCTACGACTGGAAGCTGGAAGGCAAGAAGGAGATGTACATCGCCTCCGACAGCTACAAGCTCGACTCGCCGACCCTGAAGTACGCCGACATCATCAAGGCCGGCCACATCAACCAGGACCTGGCGCGCTATGAGTTGCGCCGTGTCTGGCACGTGGTCGCCACCTTGAAGGAAGGCCAGCGTCACATCTACGCCAAGCGTGACTTCTACATCGACGAGGACACCTGGCAGGCGGCAGTGATCGATCATTACGACGGTCGCGGCCAACTGTGGCGCGTGGCCGAGGCCCATGCCGAGAACTACTACGACAAGCAAGTGCCGTGGTACGCCCTGGAAACCCTCTACGACCTGCAGTCCGGCCGCTACCTGGCGCTGGGCATGAAGAACGAAGAGAAACAGGCCTACGACTTTGGCTTCACCGCCACCACCAGCGATTTCACCCCCGCCGCTCTGCGCCAAGACGGCGTGCGTTAATCGGTTGTACCTATAGAGGCCGCATCCTCGCTAAACGCCCCGACTGGTTCGGGGGCGTTTTTTTTGGACTTTTTGTGGCTTGGTCTAATGTTCATTGGGATAAATCTGGCTCGACTACAGATCGTTACATTTTCTTTGTAGGCGTTTTCTATCCATCTGTAGCAAAAATCTCCAAATGGCCGGTTTTTACGGCTAGTCTGCGGGCATCTGCGACGCCGACACCCGCACATCAATAAGAGTTGGCTATGACTGAGCTGTCCCGAATTCCAGGACCTGCCAGTGCGGCAATTCCCGCGTTGGAAGGGCGCTTTTATCGACCTCCCTTGCCCGATGGCCATGTTCCACGAGGCCGTTTGTGCGAGCGCTTGAGTGCCGGCTTGAGCGGGCGCCTGTTGCTGGTGTGCGCGCCCGCCGGGTTCGGTAAAAGCTCCCTGGCCGTGGAGTTTTGCCAGGGCCTGCCGAGTCATTGGCACAGCCTGTGGCTGGGGTTGAGCCGACGGGACAACGATCCGGGACGGTTTCTCGAACGGCTGATGGAGGGCCTGCAGCAATATTTCCCCCTGCTGGGTGGCCAATCCCTCGGGCTGCTGAAAATGCGCCAACGCCATCAACCGTTCGCCTTCGAAGAGTGGCTGGACGGGCTGCTGGATGAGTTGGCGGTGCATTTATCCAGCGCTTCGCCCTTGTTACTGGTCCTCGACGACTATCACTTGGCCCAGGGCCCGGTGCTGGACCGTTGCCTGCAGTTTTTCCTCAACCACCTGCCCGATGGCTTGCTGGTGCTGGTCACCAGCCGGCAACGCCCGGACTGGCACCTGGCTCGCTTGCGCTTGTCGCGGCAGTTGCTCGAATTGCATGAGCAGGATCTGCGCCTGACCCATGACGAATCCTTGAGATTGCTTGATCGCCACAGCAGTTCACTGCGCGGCGAGGCCCTGGAAAACCTGATCCGGCGCAGTGAAGGCTGGGTGGCCGGGTTGCGTTTCTGGCTGTTGGCCGCGTCCGAGGCCGGGAGTGATGGTTTGCCCCAGGTCCTGCACGGCGGTGAGGGGCTGATTCGCGATTATTTGCTGGAAGAGGTCATCGATTGCCTGCCCGCCGAGGTGCAAGCTTTTCTGTACGACACCGCATCCCAAGAGCGTTTTTGCAGCGAACTGTGCGACGCCATTCGCGAAGCCCATGACAGTGCCGAGATCCTGCGGTTTCTCCAGGCCCATCAAGTATTCCTGGTGCCGCTGGACGAACACGGCCATTGGTACCGTTATCACCACCTGTTTTCCGACCTGTTGCGCACCCGCCCAACGGCCGATGCGGTCGTGCCCGCGGCCAGCCTGCACCTGCGGGCCTGTCGCTGGTTCAACGCCCAGGGGCTGCTGGACGAGGCGGTGGAGCAGGCCTTGCGCGCCGGTCACCTGGATGTGGCGGCCAACCTGGTGCAGAACCTGTCTGAAGAACAACTGCTGGCGGAACAGAACGTCGGCATGTTGCTGCGCTGGAAAATGGACCTGCCCGACAGCCTGCTGATCAGCACGCCGCGCCTGATTGTGCTGTACAGCTGGGCCTTGGGGCTGGCGTGTCAGTTGGATGCTGCCGAGGAGCTGGCGGCCCATTTGAGTCGCTTCCTGCCGGCGCCTTCGGCCACGGCGCAAAAGTCCATGCTCGCGCAATGGCTGGCCTTGAGCGGCATTATCGCCCGGGGCCGAGGCCACCGTGAGTTGACCCTGAGCTATTGCAGCGAGGCGCTCGCCAGCTTGCCCCACAAGCGTTATGGGCAACGCCTGATGTGCCTGTCGACCCTGTCCAACCTGGCCATTGCCGACGCCGACCTGTGGCGTGCCCGGAGCCTGAACCGCGAGTCGCTGGAGCTGGCGCAGCGGGTCGGCAATCCGTTGTTCGAGGCGCTGTCCCATTACGATCGGGCGCGGGTGCTGCAGGCCCGTGGCGAAGTGTTGAGGGCCCAGGAAGAGGTGCGCCTGGGCCAGGAGCGCCTGCTGGGCTTATCGGCGCAACGCTTGTATGCGGTGCGTGCCCGGCTGACTTTGTACGAAGGTTATCTGCTGACCCTGCGTTTGCAGCCCGAGGCGGGGTTGGCGCGTTTGCAGGCCGGGCTGGTGGAGGCCCGTGCCTGCCGGGATATCAGCGTGCTGATCGGGCATTGCGTGATTGCCAAGCTGGAAGGCCAGGCCGGGCAGTTCGCCAGGGCCTTTGCCGAGTTGGCCGAGGCTGAGCGCCTGATGCACATCTGGGATGTGCCGCCGATCTACTACCTGGCGATGATTACCCTGGTGAAGTGCGAGCTGTGGCTAGCTCAGGGCCGTACTGACCTGGCCCAGGCCTGGCTCACCCGCCTGGGCCAGACCTACACCGGCGGCCAGGCCGCGGCACCACCGGAATTCCACCCGCAACTGCCGCTGCACATTGAGTTGCAACAGGCGCTGCTGGAGCGTATCCAGGGCCAGCCGGAGCTTGCCGAGGAGCGCCTGGAGCGCTTGCTTGAACACGGCCAGCAAAGTGGTCGGCAGTTGCTGAGCCTGATGGCCCTGAGTCAGAAGGTCAGTTTGCTGCTGGCCAGCGGCCGTGCCCCTCAGGCTCGCCAGGCGTTTATCCAGGCCCTGGAGTCGGCCCAGGGAGGGGCGTTGCAGCCGTTCGACGGGTTGATTCGCGAGCACCCCCAGTGGTTGCGCGAGCAGTTGCAGCAGGCTCAGCAAAGCCCCTTGGCCGAGGCCTTGTTGGCGCGGCTGCCGCAGGCCGCTGCACGAGAGGTCAGCGAGGCTGCGCATCACAGTGAGACCCTGAGCTCCCGGGAGCTGGCGGTGCTGCAGTTGATTGCTCACGGCTGCTCCAATCAGGAAATCAGCGAGCGGTTGTTCATTTCCCTGCACACGGTGAAAACTCACGCCAGCCATATCAACAGCAAGCTGGGCGTGGAGCGACGGACCCAGGCGGTGGCCCGAGCTCAGGATTTGGGGTTGCTGGGTTGAGGAGGCGTCTGTCGGGCTTGATTGGGCGTGGCGATCGCCTATCGCCTGCAAGCCGGCTCCTACAGGATAAAAAAAACGCCCCGGATGTCGGGGCGTTTTCATTGGGGCTTGGGGTTACGCCGCTAGGTCGTTGGCGGTGAAGCTGGTGACACCCACCAGATGGATCTCGAAATCCGCGGCCAGGTTGCCGTTGATATTGCCCGAGAGTATCTCGTTGTCGAAGCGCAACTGCCCGGCGCCGGTGAAGCTTTCGGAGCCGATAAAGGTGAAGGCGTCGAGACCGGTTTTGAGCAGGTTGGCGTCGATCTTGGTCAGGTCGATCTTGTCGCCTTCGGCGCTGCTGAAATCGGTGATCACGTCCCGTAAGGTGCCCAGGCCCAATTCCTTCAACAGGTTGAAGACAAAGCGGTCGGCGCCGGTGCCTCCGGTGAGGGTGTCGGTGCCGAGGCCGCCGATCAGGATATCGTCGCCTGCGCCGCCATCCAGCGTGTCGTTGCCCGCGCCGCCATTGAGCACGTCATTGCCGGCACCGCCCTCCAGGATATTGGCCTGGGCGTTGCCGATCAGGGTGTTGTCCTGATCGTTGCCGACGACCCGGAATAGCCCGCTGCCTATCAGGTTGACGTTCTCCACATTGAGCAGGTTGAGGGCGCTCAGGTCGACGACATCGGTGGTGGCGGTGGCTTTGTAGGTGATGTTGAGGGTGTCGTTGCCCTCGTTGGCCAACTCCTTGATCAACCCCAGTTCGCCGAATTGGTCCAGCACGTAGGTGTCGTTGCCGTCACCGCCTTCCATGGTGTCCAGGCCGGCCTTGCCGTCCAGCAGGTTGTCGCCGGCATTGCCGATCAGCACGTTATTCAGGGTATTGCCGGTGCCGTTGAGGTTGTCGTTGCCGCTGAGAGTGAGGTTTTCCAGGTTGGCGCCCAGGCTCCAGTTCACCGACGAAATCACGGTGTCGATCTCGGTGGCCAGTTTGCTGGTTTCCACGATCACGTCGCGGATGTTGTCGACGATGTAAGTGTCGTTGCCCAGGCCACCGACCAAGGTGTCGATGCCGGCACCGCCGTCGAGGATGTTGTTGCCCGCGTTGCCGGTGATGCGATTGTTCAGGGCGTTGCCGGTGCCGTTGAGGTGGTCGGTGCCAGTGAGGGTGAGGTTCTCCAGGTTGTCGCCCAGGGTCCAGTTCACCGAGGCAAACACGTTGTCGATTTCTTTCAGCGACGTGCCCAGTTCGATGATCACGTCATTGACGTCGTCGACATAGTAGGTGTCGTTGCCGGCGCCACCGTCGAGAATGTCCGCACCCAGGCCGCCGTCAAGAATGTTGGCGCCACTGTTGCCGATCAGGGTGTTGTTCAGGCTGTTACCGGTGAGCTTGAGGGCGGCACTGCCGAGCAATTGGCCGTCTTCGATGTGGTCGGCGAGGGTGTAGCTGATGCTGGTCTTGACCAGGTCATGGCCTTGGTTTTCGAGCTCGATGACTTCGTCGCGGATGTTGTCGACGATGTAGGTGTCGTCGCCGGTGCCGCCCTTCATGATGTCAGCACCCGCGCCGCCATTGAGCAGATCGTTGCCGGCACCGCCTTCCAGGGTGTTGGCCTGGGCGTTGCCGATCAAGGTGTTGTCCAGGTCGTTACCGACCACTTGAAACAGCCCGGCGCCCAGCAGTGTGACGTTTTCGACGTTACGCAGATTGCTGGCGCTGAGGTCGACAATGCTGGTCGCGGTGGTGGCTTTGTAGGCGATGTTCAGGGTGTCATTGCCCTGGTTGGCCAGTTCTTCGATCAACGCCAGTTCGCCGAATTGATCCAGCACGTAGGTGTCGTTCCCGTCACCGCCACGCATGGTGTCCAGGCCGGTCTTGCCGTCCAGCAGGTTATCGCCGGCATTGCCGATCAGCAGGTTGTTCAGGGCGTTGCCGGTGCCGTTGAGGTGGTCGCTGCCGGTAAGGGTCAGGTTTTCGAGGTTGGCGCCCAGTGTCCAATTGACCGAGGACATTACGGTGTCGATCTCTTCGGCCAGTCTGCTGGTTTCAATGATCACGTCGCGGATGTTGTCGACGATGTAAGTGTCGTTGCCCAGGCCACCGACCAAGGTGTCGATACCGACACCGCCATCGAGGATGTTGTTGCCCGCGTTGCCGGTGATACGGTTGTTCAGGGCGTTGCCGGTGCCGTTGAGGTGGTCGCTGCCGGTGAGGGTGAGGTTCTCCAGGTTGTC
Organism: Pseudomonas morbosilactucae; assembly: GCF_023241665.1. Lineage (NCBI taxonomy): Bacteria > Pseudomonadati > Pseudomonadota > Gammaproteobacteria > Pseudomonadales > Pseudomonadaceae > Pseudomonas > Pseudomonas morbosilactucae. The sequence goes on from NZ_JALQCX010000006.1 coordinate 97,020, forward strand.
GCCCAGGGTCCAGTTCACCGAGGCGAACACGTTGTCGATTTCTTTCAGCGACGTGCCCAGTTCGATGATCACGTCATTGATGTCGTCGACGTAGTAGGTGTCGTTGCCGGCGCCGCCATCGAGAATGTCCGCCCCAAGGCCGCCGTCAAGAATGTTGGCGCCACTGTTGCCGATCAGGGTGTTGTTCAGGCTGTTGCCGGTGAGCTTGAGGGCGGCACTGCCAAGCAGTTGGCCGTCTTCGATGTTGGCGCCCAGGGTGTAGCTGATGCTGGTCTTGACCAGGTCATGGCCTTCATCTTCGAGCTCGATGATTTCGTCGCGGATGTTGTCGACGATGTAGGTGTCGTCGCCGGTGCCGCCGATCAGTGTGTCAGCGCCTGCGCCGCCGTCGAGCACGTCGTTGCCGGCTCCGCCCTCAAGGAGGTTATTGCCGGCGTTGCCGGTCAGAATATTGTCCAGTTCGTTGCCCGCGCCGTTGATATTGCCGCGGCCGGTGAGGGTCAGCACTTCAACGTTGGCACTCAGGACGTAGCTCACCGACGCCAGGACGGTATCGATCTCGCTGGCCAGGGTGCTGGTTTCCACCACGATGTCGCTGACGTTGTCGACGATGTAGGTGTCATTGCCCAGGCCACCGGTCATGATGTCGGCGCCGGCTCGTCCATCCAGAACGTTATCCAGGTCGTTGCCGATCAGGTTGTCGTTGTAGATCGAGCCGATGGCGTTCTCTATCTTGGTACCGAAGGCGATTGCCAGGCCGTTGTTGATTTCGACGCCACGCTGATAGTCGATGAAGGCCTTGCCGATGTTGCTGAACTGCCCTTCATTAAGGTTCAGGGTGACCGCAGCGGCCTGGTTGCTGGCATCGATGGTGTCGGTGCCACCGCTGTCCCAGAGGGTCTCGAAGACCGACTGGTTGGTGGCCCATTTGTAGGTGTTGTTACCGGTTTGCCACAGATTGTTGGCCCCGTAGAGTTTCTGGATGGCCAGAATATCCAGAAGCATTGGCGTGGTTGGCTCGTAAGAGTAGGCGTTGGTGTAGCTCATGATGGTGTAGTGCACATCATCATATTCATCCGCCAGTACCGTGCTGTTCTGGGGGCTGGTGCTGAAGGGGTGTTTCAAGCCCAAGGCATGACCGATTTCATGCATGAAGGTCATGTAGTCGTACGTGCCTTTGATCGGGCTCTTGTTGTTGGTCGCGTAGCCGATCCAGACGTCTCCAGCCACCGGTGCGTCGCCTGGGAAGTAGCCCCACGCCGCGGTGTTGCTGTCCATCCCGGCGTAGCCGCCAAAACGCAGGTCACCGACGTTGCTCCTGCTTTCACTGACCTGAGTGAACTTGATATTGGCCACTGCCGCCCAAGTGCCAAGGCTGCTGGTGATTGCCGTTTTTTGCGCTGAGGTCAGGGCGTAGCTGTTCTGATACTCGTTGTCGCTGCTGTAATTGCGGGCGAACAGTGATGAGCCCGGCGTGATGAAGCTGTAGCTCAGCCATGCAGTGTTGACCCCATCGCCCCAGGAGGTGCCGAACACCAGACTGTCGAGCAGAGGGTTATTGGTCAAGGTCACCGACCAACTTGGGGAGTAACTGAGTGGACTGGGCATTCTAACTTCCTGAAATGACGGCGGCCTTCCCGATGTGACCGCTACATGGTGCGATTCATCGTGAGAACGTATCGCGTTTAAAGGGGCTTTTAGAAAAAATTGACGCCAGAAAAGCGCGCATTCTATCGAGCTTTATCGGACGAATGTGTCAGAAACTTAAGAATATGGCTAATAGCCATCTTTCTCCGACTGTCGGTCTGTCGCTAGGGGGATGACCGTTGCGAAAATGCCTGAAGTTCAACCGCAAGAAACACAGTTCATGGCGATGGCCTTGAACGTAAAGTGAGCACTTTCCCAGCCGGGACAACGGTATTGTGAGGGCCTGAACCTGCAGCTTTATGATCGCCTCATCGATGCCCGCGACCCAAGGAGCCGGCCCATGCCCTGTACCTACACCTTGATGAACTCCCCTGTTGGTCAACTGACGCTGGTGGCCAGGGGCTCCAGGCTGGCGGCCATTTTGTGGGAGAACGACGCTCCCCAACGGGTCCGCCTGGGGCCGATGCGGGAAGCCCCCGACACGCCGGTGCTGCAGGAAACCCAGCGGCAATTGGGCGAGTACTTTGCCGGTGGCCGAAGCGGCTTCGAGCTTGAGCTGGATTTTACGGGGACCGAATTCCAGCGCCAGGTGTGGCAGGCGCTGCTGACCATTCCTTTCGGAGAGACCCGCAGCTACAGCGACATTGCCCGGCAAATTGGCCGGCCCAAGGCGGTACGCGCGGTCGGTGCGGCCAACGGTCGAAACCCCATCTCGATCATCGCCCCCTGTCATCGAGTGATTGGCGCTTCCGGCAGCCTGACCGGGTTCGCGGGTGGCCTGCCGGCCAAGCAGTTTCTCCTGGCCCTGGAGGGCGGTGCGACCGGGCAATTGGCGTTCTGATTCTGCGGCTCGGCGGGCTGTGCCAAAATGCCCGCTCAAATTTTCACAGGAACGCCCCATGGACGTCGCCCGCCCGGCTCTTATCCGCGAAACCTTCCCCGTCGGCCCTTTGCAGTGCAACTGCACCATCATCGGTGACCCCATCACCAAGAAGGCCATCGTCGTTGATCCGGGCGGCAATCCGGAATTGATCCTGGCGCGTCTTGAGGCCCTGGGTTTGCACGTGGTGAGCATCATCCACACTCATGCCCACCTGGATCACTTCCTGGCGTCGGGGCAGATGAAGGAGAAAACCGGCGCCACCTTGCACCTGCACAAGGAAGACCAGTTCCTTTGGGACAACCTGGAAATGCAATGCAACATGTTCGGCGTGCCCTATACGCCGGTGCCAGCCCCTGATCGCTGGCTGACCGACGATGAGGAGCTGGCCTGTGGCTGCGGCGTCGCTTTGCACACGCCAGGACATACGCCAGGTTCCATGAGCTTTTGGTTTTCCGAGGCTAAGCTTCTGATTGCCGGTGACACCCTGTTCAAGCGTGGTGTCGGGCGCACGGATTTATGGGGCGGCGATCAAGCCACCATCGTGCGCTCGATCAAGCAGCGCTTGTACACCCTCGATGAGGACGCAATTGTGGTCGCTGGGCATGGTCCCGACACGCGTCTGGGCGATGAAATGCGTGAAAACCCCTTTGTCAGAGCCTGATTTTTTGCTGAGCGGCCCACGGAATTTTTGCCACCCCGTGCGTTCCAACGCCAGCAGAGGTCGGTTGCCAATGTCCGCTGCATCACAGAATGCAAAAAGTAGGAGCTTTCCATGTTCACCTCGCGTCGTTTGATTATTGTCGCTACTGCTGTGGCCCTGTTGTCCGGCTGTGCTTCGCCTAACCCTTATGACAATCAGGGGCAGGCCGAGGGCTCCTCGGGCATGAGCAAAACTGCAAAATACGGTGGCCTGGGGGCCTTGGCCGGTGCGCTGGCCGGTGCCGCCATCGACCACAACAACCGTGGCAAGGGCGCGCTGATCGGCGCCGCAGTGGTCGGGGCATCTGCCGCCGGTTACGGCTACTACGCTGACCAGCAGGAAAAGAAACTGCGCGCCAGCATGGCCAATACCGGTGTTGAAGTGCAGCGCCAGGGCGATCAGATCAAACTGATCATGCCGGGCAACATCACCTTCGGCACCGACTCGGCGAACATCGCTCCGAGCTTCTATCAGCCGCTGAACAACCTGGCCAACTCCCTCAAGGAGTTCAACCAGAACCAGATCGAGATCGTCGGTTACACCGACAGCACTGGCGCCCGCCAGCACAACATGGACCTGTCTCAGCGTCGGGCGCAAAGCGTGGCCACTTACTTGACCTCCCAGGGTGTCAGCGGTGCCAACCTGTCGGCACGCGGTGCCGGCCCGGATAACCCGATTGCCAGCAACGCCGACGTCAACGGCCGTGCCCAGAACCGTCGTGTCGAGGTCAACCTCAAGGCCATTCCAGGCCAGCAATACCAGCAACAGGGTCAGCAGCAGTACCAGCAATATCCGTAAGTACCCGGCCTGAACGTCAGGCACAAAAAAGCCCGCCCGATCTGAGAATCGGGCGGGCTTTTTTATGCCGGAAGAAGGTTACTTCTTAAGACCGTAATGTTCGTCCAGCATGCCCGGCGCGTTTGGCGTCTTGGGCGCGTAGTCCCGTGGCGGCTCCTGATCGCGTGGTGGAGTCAGGCGTTCGCGCGGCGCTTGGGCCGAGTCCGAATGCAGGGCTGCCAGCAGGCGTTGGCGGGTCAGTTCGTCCAGGGCCAGGCGGTTGGCACCCTCGGCGAGATGATCCTGCACTTCCTGATAGCTTTGGGTGAGTTTTTTCACCAGGGTGGCGGTGCTGTTGAAGTGGGTGACCACTTCGTTCTGATAGCTGTCAAAACGTTCCTGGATATCATCCAGCTGACGTTGCGTGCGGTTAGGCGCGGCGTTCGGCAGCAGGCGAGCGATCAGGAATCCGATGGCGACACCCGCGACCAATGCAAGAGTCGGCAACAACCAAACTAAGAGCGAGTGTTCCACGAGTCCTTCCTCTATAAACGGCTTTGCTTTACGTTAACGGCTCGAACCTGCGCTGTATACCGCGATTCACTCGCAATAGATTGGCACAGACAATTTGCTAGACGAGTCGACCCGATTCGAGGTCACGGAGTTCCTTCCTTGCTAATGCGTGAAACCCCTGTAGTGATTGCCGGCCCGGTGGGCCAGTTGGAAGCCCTGTATCTGGAAGTGCCCGACGCTCGCGGTGTGGCGTTGATCTGCCACCCCAACCCGGTGCAAGGCGGCACCATGCTCAACAAGGTGGTTTCCACCTTGCAGCGCACCGCGCGGGATGCCGGCTTGACCACCTTGCGTTTCAACTACCGTGGCGTCGGTGCCAGCGAAGGCAGTCACGACATGGGGAGCGGCGAAGTGGATGACGCCCAGGCCGCAGCCGAGTGGTTGCAGGCCCGGCATCCGGAACTGCCATTGACCCTGCTGGGTTTCTCCTTCGGCGGTTTTGTCGCTGCCAGCCTCGGCGGTCGCCTGGAAGCCCAGGGCGTGCAGCTCAAGCACCTGTTCATGGTGGCCGCAGCAGTGACCCGCCTGCGCGATACCGACGTGCTGCCGGAGAACTGCCCGCTGACCCTGATCCAGCCGGAAACCGACGAGGTCATCGACCCGCAAGCGGTGTATGACTGGTCTGCCGCGCTTGTTCGTCCCCATGAGCTGCTGAAAGTGGCAGAATGCGGGCACTTTTTTCACGGCAAGCTCACCGATCTCAAGGATCTGGTGCTGCCCCGACTCTCGAATTGATAGCAGTCTGATAAGCGATTACCCATGACGACTCGTACCCGTATCCTCACCGGCATCACTACCACCGGCACGCCGCACCTGGGCAACTACGCCGGTGCGATCCGCCCGGCGATCCTTGCCAGCCAGGACGCCAATGCCGACTCTTTCTACTTCCTGGCCGACTACCACGCCCTGATCAAGTGCGATGACCCGCAGCGCATTCAGCGTTCGCGTATGGAAATCGCCGCGACTTGGCTGGCCGGTGGCCTGGATGTGAACCGGGTGACTTTCTATCGTCAGTCGGACATCCCGGAAATCCCCGAACTGACTTGGCTGCTGACTTGCGTTGCCGCCAAGGGCCTGCTCAACCGTGCCCACGCTTACAAGGCGTCGGTGGATAAAAACGTCGAAGCCGGCGAAGACCCGGATGCGGGCATCAGCATGGGCCTGTACAGCTACCCGGTGCTGATGGCGGCGGACATCCTGATGTTCAATGCGCACAAAGTGCCGGTCGGCCGTGACCAGATCCAGCACGTTGAAATGGCCCGGGACATCGGCCAGCGTTTCAATCACCTGTTCGGCAAGGGGAAAGAGTTCTTCACCATGCCGGAGGCGTTGATCGAAGAAAGCGTTGCCACTTTGCCGGGCCTCGACGGCCGGAAGATGTCCAAGAGCTACGACAACACCATTCCGTTGTTTTCCAGCGCCAAGGACATGAAAGACGCCATCTCGCGGATCGTCACCGACTCCCGCGCGCCTGGCGAAGCCAAAGACCCGGACAACTCGCACCTGTTCACCTTGTTCCAGGCATTTGCCAGCAAGGCCCAGGAAGAAGAGTTCCGTGCCGAGTTGCTGCAAGGCCTGGGTTGGGGCGAAGCGAAAAACCGCCTGTTCCAACTACTGGATGGTCAACTGGGCGAAGCCCGCGAACGTTATCACCAACTGATGTCGCGCCCGTCGGATATGGAAGACCTGTTGCTGGTCGGCGCCAAGAAGGCCCGTGCCGTAGCGGCTCCGTTCCTGGCCGAGCTGCGTGAGGCCGTTGGCCTGCGCTCGTTCGTCGAACAGGCCGTAGCGCCGGTCGCCACCAAGAAGAAAGCCGCAAAAGCCGCACGCTTTGTCAGTTTTCGCGAAGACGACGGCAGTTTCCGTTTCCGCTTGTTGTCGGCTGATGGCGAGCAGTTGTTGCTGTCGCGTCACTTTGCCGATGGCAAGGCTGCCGGTGCGGTGACCAAGCAGTTGCAAGCCGGTGAGGCGTTGGATCTGCGCAGCGACGAGCTGAGCTTCAGTGTCTGGCTGCAAGACCAATGCGTGGCGGACAGCCCGGCGTTTGCCGATGCGGCTGAGCGTGATGCGGCCATCGAGCAGTTGCGTGTCGCTTTGACTCCGGCGCAGGACTAATCGGAATCATCCCGACCAAGGGCTGATTGCCATTCCCCAGGGCCGTCGCTACAGTGACGGCCCGTTTTTGTTGCCTTGCTAACGAATTATGACGCCCCTAGAACGATATCAAGCTGATCTGAAACGCCCCGAGTTCTTCCACGACGCTGCGCAGGAAACGGCGGTGCGTCATTTGCAGCGTCTGTATGACGACCTGGTTGCGGCTTCGCAGAACAAGCCGGGCCTGTTGGGCAAACTGTTCGGCAAGAAAGACCAGGCGCCGGTCAAGGGCCTGTATTTCTGGGGCGGCGTGGGTCGTGGCAAGACCTATCTGGTGGACACCTTCTACGAGGCTTTACCGTTCAAGGAAAAGTCGCGGACGCACTTTCACCGCTTTATGAAGCGTGTGCACGAAGAGATGAAGACCCTGGGCGGCGAAAAGAACCCGCTCACCATCATTGCCAAGCGTTTTTCCCAGGAAGCCCGGGTGATCTGCTTTGACGAGTTCTTCGTGTCCGACATTACCGACGCGATGATCCTTGGCACCTTGATGGAAGAGTTGTTCAAGAACGGCGTGACCCTGGTGGCGACCTCGAACATTGTTCCGGATGGCTTGTACAAAGACGGTCTGCAACGGGCGCGTTTCCTGCCGGCCATTGCCTTGATCAAGCAGAACACCGAGATCGTCAACGTCGACAGCGGCGTGGATTACCGTCTGCGTCACCTGGAACAGGCCGAGCTGTTTCACTTCCCCTTGGACGAGGCGGCCCACGAAAGCCTGCGCAAGAGCTTCCGCGCGCTGACGCCGGAATGCACCCAGGCTGTGGAAAACGATGTGCTGATGATTGAAAACCGCGAAATTCGTGCCTTGCGTACCTGCGATGATGTGGCCTGGTTCGATTTTCGTGAGCTGTGCGATGGCCCGCGGAGCCAGAACGACTACATCGAGCTGGGCAAGATTTTCCATGCGGTGTTGCTCAGTGGCGTGGAGCAGATGAGCGTGACCACCGACGATATCGCCCGACGTTTTATCAACATGGTCGACGAGTTCTACGACCGTAACGTCAAGCTGATCATTTCGGCGGAAGTCGAGCTCAAGGACCTCTACACCGGCGGTCGCTTGAATTTCGAGTTCCAGCGCACCCTCAGTCGATTGTTGGAGATGCAGTCCCACGAGTTCCTGTCGCGGGCGCACAAGCCGTAACGGCGCTTCGGATCGACGCAAAAAAGGGCCTGCATTGCAGGCCCTTTTTCATTTACGCGGCTTGTTGCAAAAACTGCTGTCGGTACTGGTTGGGCGACAGTTCGGTGTGCTGGCGGAACAGCCGGGCAAAGAAGCTCGCATCGTCATAACCCACCTCGTAGCTGATGGTCTTGATGCTCTTACGGGTACCCGAAAGCAAGCCTTTGGCAGTTTCGATGCGCAGGCGTTGCAGGTAGTGCAGGGGCTTGTCGCCGGTGGCAGTCTGGAAGCGCCGCATGAAGTTACGAATGCTCATGCCGTGTTCTCGGGCTACGTCTTCGAAGCGGAACTTGTCGGCGAAGTGTTCCTCGAGCCACTGTTGGATCTGCAGGATGATCACGTCCTGGTGCAGTTTCTGGCCGCCGAAACCGATGCGCCCGGGGGAGTAGCTGCGCTGCACCTCATAGAGAATGTCCCGGGCCACCGCCTGGGCCACGTGGGCGCCGCAGAAGCGCTCGATCAGGTAGATGTACAGGTCGCAGGCCGAGGTGGTGCCGCCGGCGCAATAGAGGTTGTCGGCGTCGGTCAGGTGTTTGTCCTGGTTGAGCTGGACGTTGGGGAAGCGTTCGCTGAAAGCGTTGAAAAAACGCCAGTAGGTGGTGGCTTCCTTGCCGTCGAGCAGGCCCGCTTCGGCCAGCCAGAAGACACCGGTGGCTTCGCCGCAGAGCACGGCGCCGCGAGCATGCTGCTCCCGCAGCCAGGGCATGATCTGTGGATAACGCTGGCACAGCGTCTCGAAGTCATCCCAGAAGGCCGGGAGGATGATCACATCGGTGTTTTCCAGGGCGCCGTCGACCGGCATGATCACGTCGCTAAAACTGCACACGGGTTGGCCGTCAGGGCTGACCAGGCGAGTTTCAAAGGCCGGGGTCAGGCCCAAGCCCAGTTGTTTGCCGTAGCGCAGGCTGGCCAGATGGAAAAAATCCTTGGCCTGCATGAGGGTTGAAGCGAAAACCCGGTCGATAGCCAGGATGCTGACGCGCCGCAAGGGCGTGGAGGTTTGGTTAGACATAATTCAATTGTTCTTATAGGGGAAAGTGGTCACCAGACGGCTGGATCGTCTTATTTTTTGTCGGATGTGTCCAGTGCCCTGTGTGGCAGGTCGGGCATAGGCTTTGTGGGCTGATCCCCTCCGACAATTCTTTAAGGTGGCCGCATGATCCCTAGAACCTTGTTCAGTTCCGAGCACGAGCTTTTCCGTGACAGCGTGCGGACCTTCCTGGAAAAGGAAGCCGTGCCGTTTCATGGGCAGTGGGAAAAGCAGGGCTACATCGACCGTCAGCTATGGAACAAGGCGGGGGAGGCGGGGATGTTGTGTTCCCATCTGCCGGAGCAATACGGCGGCTTGGGTGCGGATTTTCTCTACAGCGCGGTGGTGATCGAAGAAGTGGGGCGGCTCGGCCTGACAGGGATCGGCTTCTCTCTGCATTCGGACATCGTTGCGCCGTACATCCTGCATTACGGCAGCGAGGCCTTGAAGCGGCACTACCTGCCGAAACTGATTTCCGGGGAGATGGTCACGGCCATCGCCATGACCGAGCCGGGGGCGGGGTCCGACCTGCAAGGGGTCAAGACCACGGCGGTGCTGGACGGTGATGAGTACGTGATCAATGGTTCCAAGACCTTTATCACCAACGGTTACCTGGCTGACTTGGTGATAGTGGTGGCCAAGACCGATCCCAAGGCTGGCGCCAAAGGCACCAGCCTGTTTCTGGTGGAGGCGGATACGCCAGGCTTCTCCAAGGGCAAGCGCCTGGAGAAAGTGGGCATGAAGGCCCAGGACACCTCCGAACTGTTCTTCCAGGATGTGCGGGTGCCCAAGGAAAACCTGCTGGGGCAGGCGGGGTTGGGCTTTGCCTATCTGATGCAGGAGTTGCCCCAAGAGCGCCTGACGGTGGCGATTGGCGGCCTGGCGTCTGCCGAGGCGGCGCTGCAATGGACCCTGGACTACACCCGTGAGCGCAAGGCGTTCGGGCAAGCCATTGCCGATTTCCAGAACACCCGGTTCAAACTCGCGGAAATGGCCACCGAGATTCAGATTGGCCGGGTGTTTGTCGACCGCTGCCTGGAGCTGCATCTCCAGGGCAAGCTGGATGTGCCGACCGCAGCGATGGCCAAGTATTGGGGCACGGACCTGCAATGCAAGGTGCTCGACGAGTGCGTGCAGTTGCATGGTGGCTACGGTTTTATGTGGGAATACCCGATTGCTCGGGCTTGGGCGGATGCGAGGGTCCAGCGGATTTATGCCGGGACTAACGAGATCATGAAGGAGATCATCGCGCGCTCGCTGTAGGAGGCGGCTTGCCGGCAAATGAACGCGACGCGCAATGCGTGTCGCGCCATTTGCCGGCAAGGCTGCGGCTACAGCGGCGGTTTATGGCGCAGGGTTTGGGTGGTCCTTGTGGATCGCCTCGATCCCGGCCAGCACTTCATCCGACAGCTTGAGCTCGAAGCTGGCGATGTTGCTGTCCAGTTGTTCCAGGGTCGTCGCACCGATGATGTTGCTGGTCACGAACGGCTGTTGGTTCACGAATGCCAGGGCCATTTGTGCCGGGTCCAGGCCGTGCTCGCGCGCCAGGGTCACGTAACGGCTGCAGGCCGCTTCCGATTGCGGGTTGAAGTAGCGGCTGAAGCGGTTGTATAGGCTCAGGCGACCTTTCGGCGGGCGGGCGCCGCCTTCGTATTTGCCCGACAGGAAGCCGAACGCCAGGGGCGAGTAGGCCAGCAGGCCGCATTGTTCGCGCAGGGCGATTTCCGCCAGGCCGACTTCAAAGCTGCGGTTGAGCAGGTTGTAAGGGTTCTGGATCGACACTGCCCGTGGCCAGCCGCGGCTTTCGGCCAGGGCCAGGAACTTCATGGTGCCCCACGGCGTTTCGTTGGACAGGCCAATGTGACGGATCTTGCCGGCCTTGACCTGTTCGTCCAGGGCTTCAAGGGTTTCTTCAAGCGGCGTGAAGTCTTCATCGGCCTTGTGCTTGTAGCCGAGTTGGCCGAAGAAGTTGGTGCTGCGCTCGGGCCAGTGCAGTTGGTACAGGTCGATCCAATCGGTTTGCAGGCGCTTGAGGCTGGCGTCCACGGCTTCGACGATGTGTTTGCGGTTGTGCTTGAGCTGTTTGTCGCGGATGTAGTCGATGGTGTTGCCGGGGCCGGCAATCTTGCTGGCCAGGATCCAGTCGGCGCGGTCACCGCGGCTCTTGAACCAGTTGCCGATGTAGCGCTCGGTGGTGGCGTAGGTTTCGGCTTTGGGCGGCACCGGGTACATCTCGGCGGTGTCGATGAAATTGATCCCGGCGTGCTTGGCCCGTTCGATCTGGGCAAAGGCTTCGGCTTCAGTATTTTGCTCGCCCCAGGTCATGGTTCCCAGGCAAATGGCACTCACATTCAGATCGGTTCGGCCTAGCTGGCGATAGTCCATCGGGTACTCCCTTGGCAAAACAATCATAAAAGCAGGTTGAAATTTTTTTCGCAATCTGCATAATTCCGCAGCTCTTTCTGCAGTGGAAGTGATGCGCCGCCTGCCGAAGAATCTTGCCGTATCACGGACGCGCTGACCCGAGCCCCCGATAGCGTCTGTATCCGGCTGCCTTTGACCTTGTCAAAGTACGCACTATTCAGTAAGATCCGCCGTCTAATTTATCAGGGCGGCCCCTGAGGCTATAAAGAATGAAAACTTTTACTGCTAAACCGGAAACAGTTAAGCGCGACTGGTTCGTCGTCGACGCTGCTGGTCAGACCCTGGGTCGTCTGGCCACCGAAATCGCGAGCCGTCTGCGTGGCAAGCACAAGCCTGAGTACACTCCTCACGTTGACACCGGCGACTACATCGTCGTGATCAATGCCGAGCAGGTACGTGTTACTGGCGCTAAAACCACTGACAAAATGTACTACTCCCACTCCGGTTTCCCGGGCGGCATCAAGTCGATCAACTTCGAAAAGCTGATCGCTAAAGCCCCTGAGCGCGTGATCGAGACCGCGGTTAAAGGCATGCTGCCTAAGAACCCGCTGGGTCGCGACATGTACCGTAAGCTGAAAGTCTATGCGGGCGCTGCTCACCCTCATACTGCTCAGCAGCCCCAAGAACTGAAGATTTAACGGAATAGTTCATTATGTCGGCGACTCAAAATTACGGCACTGGCCGTCGCAAGACTGCAACCGCACGCGTTTTCCTGCGTCCGGGTACTGGCAATATCTCCATCAACAACCGCTCCCTGGATAACTTCTTCGGCCGCGAAACTGCCCGCATGGTAGTTCGTCAGCCGCTGGAACTGACCGAGACCGTCGAGAAATTCGACATCTACGTCACCGTTATCGGTGGTGGTGTGAGTGGCCAAGCTGGCGCAATCCGCCACGGCATCACTCGTGCCCTGATGGACTACGACGAAACTCTGCGCGGTGCTCTGCGTAAAGCTGGCTTCGTAACTCGCGACGCTCGTGAAGTTGAACGTAAGAAAGTTGGTCTGCGTAAAGCGCGTAAGCGTCCGCAGTACTCGAAGCGTTAATTCGCTTCCGCGTTCAAAAACGCCCAGTCTCCTCGCGGAGCTGGGCGTTTTTTATGGGCGATGTTTTTTCATGTGACAACTTGCCACATCCGTAGAGCCCCTATAATACAAGGCTTGGAGCTTGGACGACTTGGTAATTACCTTGTCAGAGGTGGGGCTTTTCATTACCATTCGGCAAAATTTTTATAAGTTCAGATTTTTACTTAGTAGACGCCTGATTTAACAGGCCACAAAGCTGATGGGAGAGGACTGAATGAGCAATGACGGCGTGAATGCAGGCCGGCGTCGCTTCTTGGTAGCAGCCACATCCGTGGTGGGTGCTGCAGGAGCGGTGGGGGCTGCGGTCCCGTTCGTGGGGTCATGGTTTCCCAGCGCCAAGGCGAAAGCCGCAGGTGCTCCGGTGAAAGTGAATATCAGCAAGATCGACCCAGGTCAGCAGATGATTGCTGAGTGGCGTGGTCAGCCGGTATTTATCGTCCGCCGCACTGAGGAGATTCTGGGGAATCTGAAAAAGATCGAGGGCCAGCTCTCTGATCCCAACTCCAAGAACTCGGACCAACCCACCTACGTCGACCCGGAAGTGCGTTCGATCAAGCCAGAGATTCTGCTGCTGATCGGTATCTGCACCCACCTGGGCTGTTCTCCAACCTTCCGTCCTGAAGTGGCGCCCGCGGATCTGGGCAAGGACTGGGTCGGTGGCTATTTCTGCCCTTGCCACGGCTCCCACTACGATCTGGCTGGCCGCGTCTACAAGTCGCAACCCGCGCCTTTGAACCTGCCAGTACCCCCGCATTCCTATGAGTCGGATGACCTCATTGTCATTGGCGTCGACACGGAGAAAGCGTGATGAGCAAGTTCATGGATTGGGTTGATGCGCGCTTCCCCGCAACCAAAATGTGGGAAGACCATCTCAGCAAGTATTACGCTCCGAAGAACTTCAACTTCTTCTACTTCTTTGGCTCCTTGGCGCTGTTGGTTCTGGTCAACCAGATCGTGACTGGTGTCTGGCTGACCATGAGCTACACCCCTTCGGCGGAAGAGGCTTTCGCTTCCGTTGAATACATCATGCGTGACGTCGAGTACGGCGCCATCCTGCGTCTGCTGCACTCCACCGGCGCGTCAGCGTTCTTTGTGGTGGTTTACCTGCACATGTTCCGTGGCCTGCTCTACGGTTCGTACCAGAAGCCTCGTGAGCTGGTGTGGCTGTTCGGCATGCTGATTTACCTGGCGCTGATGGCTGAGGCCTTCATGGGTTATCTGTTGCCGTGGGGGCAGATGTCCTACTGGGGCGCCCAGGTGATTATCTCGCTGTTTGGTGCGATCCCGGTCATCGGCAAGACCTGACTCAGTGGATCCGTGGTGACTACCTGATTTCGGGCATCACCTTGAACCGCTTCTTCGCCTTGCACGTTGTCGCTTTGCCCATCGTGATCCTCGGTCTGGTGGTCTTGCATATCTTGGCGTTGCACGAAGTGGGTTCGAACAACCCGGATGGTGTCGACATCAAGAAGCATAAGGACGAAAACGGTATCCCGCTGGACGGCATTGCCTTCCACCCGTACTACACCGTGAAAGATATCGTCGGCGTAGTGGTGTTCCTGTTCATCTTCTGCTCGATCGTGTTCTTCTTCCCAGAGATGGGTGGCTATTTCCTCGAGAAGCCAAACTTCGAGCAGGCCAACCCGTTCAAAACGCCTGAGCACATCGCCCCGGTTTGGTACTTCACCCCGTTCTACGCGATCCTGCGGGCGGTTCCGGACAAGCTCCTGGGGGTTATTGCCATGGGCGCGGCAATCGCGGTCCTGTTCGTGCTGCCTTGGCTCGACCGCAGTCCGGTCAAGTCCATGCGCTACAAAGGCTGGCTGAGCAAGATCTGGTTGGTGGTGTTCTGCATCTCGTTCGTGATCCTGGGTGTGCTGGGGGTTCTGGCGCCGACTCCGGGTCGTACGTTGCTGTCGCAGGTATGCACCTTCCTGTACTTCGCCTACTTCATTCTGATGCCGTTCTACACCAGGCTCGAGAAGACCAAACCGGTTCCGGAAAGGGTGACTGGCTGATGAAAAAGCTATTTGCTGTACTGATTCTTGCGGCTATGCCTGTGTTGTCCTTTGCGGCTGAGCATGGTGGCCCTGAGCTGGAAAAGATTGATATCGATCTGTCCGACAAGGCTGCGATGCAGGATGGCGCGCGCACGTTCGCCAACTACTGCATGGGTTGCCACAGTGCCAAATTCCAGCGCTATGAGCGCGTGGCTGATGATCTGGGCATTCCCCATGACTTGATGCTGAGCAAGCTGGTCTTCACCGGTGCCAAGATTGGCGATCACATGAATATCGGCATGCAACCAACGGACGCCAAAGCCTGGTTCGGTGCTGCTCCGCCGGATCTGACCCTGGTGGCTCGTGTTCGCGGTACCGACTGGCTCTACGGTTACCTGAAGTCGTTCTATGAAGACCCGGCGCGCCCTTGGGGTGTGAATAACAAGGTGTTCCCGAACGTCGGCATGCCTAACGTATTGGTGGGGTTGCAAGGTCGCCAGGTGGTGGGTTGCAAGCAGATTCAGACGGTGGTCGATGGCAAGAAGCAATACGACACCTTGACCGGTACGCCGCTGACTCACGAGGCCTGTGACCAACTGACCATCGTGGAGAAAACCGGGACCCTCAACGAGCAGCAGTTCGATGAGAAGGTCAAGAATCTGGTGACGTTCCTGGCCTATTCGGCCAACCCAGTGAAACTGCAGCATCAGCGTATTGGTACCTACGTGTTACTGTATCTGGCCTTTTTCTTCGTGTTCGCTTATCTGCTCAAGCGCGAATACTGGAAAGACGTTCATTGATATAGCTGTAAACAATAGCTGTTGAATGCGCGCGCCCCAGGGCGTCTCTGAAGGTGTAGCGAGTCTGGATCATCCAGCCGTTACGAGAGGCGCCCTCCGGGCGCGCTCGTTTTTCTGCTTCCGATAATTTCAACAAGCGAGGAGGATCGCCATGGGCGTGACCAATCGGTTGGCCTGTTACTCCGACCCCGCCGACCACTATTCCCACCGAGTACGTATCGTACTTGCAGAGAAGGGTGTCAGCGCCGAGATCATCAGTGTGGAGGCGGGGCGTCAGCCGCCGAAACTGATCGAAGTGAACCCTTACGGCAGTCTCCCCACTCTGGTCGATCGTGACCTGGCGTTGTGGGAGTCGACCGTGGTGATGGAATATCTGGATGAGCGTTACCCGCATCCGCCTTTACTGCCGGTTTATCCTGTGGCGCGTGCCAATAGCCGCCTGTTGATTCATCGCATCCAGCGTGACTGGTGTGGGCAGGTGGATCTGATCCTGGATCCGCGGACCAAGGAAGCGGCCCGCGTGCTGGCTCGTAAAGAGCTGCGGGAAAGTCTGACGGGGGTTTCTCCCTTGTTTGCCGAGAAGCCGTTTTTCCTCAGTGAGGAACAAAGCCTGGTGGATTGCTGCCTACTGCCCATACTCTGGAGATTGCCGATTCTGGGTATTGAATTGCCACGGCCAGCCAAGCCGTTGCTTGATTATATGGAGCGCCAATTTGCGCGTGAGGCTTTCCAGGCGAGTCTGTCTGGCGTCGAACGTGATATGCGCTAAGGCTTAAGGAGCCGCTATGAACTCCAGTCGACCTTATTTGGTCCGCGCGCTCTATGAGTGGATTGTGGATAACGATTGTACGCCGCACATGCTGGTCAATTCCGACTATCCGGCTGTGCAGGTGCCTCAGGGGTTTGCCAGTGATGGGCAGATCGTCTTGAACATCTCGCCGAGCGCTGTGCGCCATTTGCACATGGATAACGATGCGGTGACCTTTGAGGGGCGCTTTGGTGGCGTGCCTCATAGCCTGCACGTGCCTATAGCTGCGATCCTGGGTATTTACGCTCGGGAGAATGGTCAGGGTATGGTCTTTGATCTGGAGTCGCCCCTGGATGACGAGGGTGATGATGAGATCGATCAGGACGATGATGCCCCGCCACCTGATAGCGAGCCACCGCGCCCCAGCGGTCGGCCAAGCCTGAAGGTAGTGAAGTAATAAAAAAAGGCGATCCGATGGATCGCCTTTTTTATGCCTGTCGTTTGTGCCGTGTCAGTCGATGTATTCGAACACTTTCACAATCTTCTGGACCCCGGAAACACCCTGTACCGCATTGCTCGCCAGGTTGGCTTCCTGCTGGGTCACCAGGCCCATCAGGTAAACGATGCCGTTTTCGGTGATGACCTTGATTCGCGAGCCGGGGATGTTGGAGTCAGTCAGCATCTGGGCCTTGATCTTGGTGGTCAGCAAGGAGTCGTTGCTGATTGCCAGCAAGGTGATGGGCTCCATGACTTGCAGTTCGTTATGCACCTTCTTCACGCGTTGCACGGTGCTCGCCGCTTGCTCGGCCTGGGCCTTGAGATCCTCGCGCGGAGTTTGCCCGACCAGCAGTACCACGCCGTTGAAGCTGGTCACGCCGATGCGCGACGCGCCGTTGCTCAGGTCGGTGGCGGCTTTGGCGACATTGACTTCGACCTTGGTCTTGATCAGTGAGTCGTCGATCTTGCTGCCGAAGGTGCGTGTACCACGGTCGTCCTCGATGGGGGTGTCACGGCTCGCAGTGATCACCGAGCTGCACCCGCTGATACCAAGGCACAAGGTCAAAGCCAGTAGGCTGAGGCGATTAACGGTCATTCTTCACTCCCGAACAGTTGGCTGTCGATCAAGTCGCAGAGGCAGTGGATCGCCAGCAGGTGGACTTCCTGGATACGTGCGGTGACGTTGGCCGGTACGCGAATCTCGACATCTTCGGGTAGCAGCAGCGAGGCCATGCCGCCGCCATCGCGTCCGGTCAATGCTACGACAACCATTTCGCGATCATGTGCGGCCTGGATCGCTTGAATAATGTTCGCCGAGTTGCCACTGGTTGAAATCGCCAGCAACACGTCCCCGGGTTGGCCCAGGGCGCGGATCTGCTTGGAGAAGACTTCGTTGTAGCTGTAGTCATTGGCGATTGAGGTGATCGTCGAACTGTCGGTCGTCAATGCGATGGCTGGCAAGCTCGGGCGCTCACGTTCAAAGCGATTGAGCAGCTCCGAGGAAAAGTGCTGAGCGTCTCCGGCGGAGCCGCCGTTGCCGCAGGAAAGCATTTTGCCTTCGTTGAGCAGGGCGTTGACCATCACCTGGCTGGCTTGCTCGATGTGCGGTGCAAGTACGTCCATCGCCTGTTGCTTGGTGTCGATACTGGCCTGAAAAAGCTGGCGAATTCGGGATTGCATGTCCATCTGTGTGACCTTAAGTAGCGCGGCTTTTTGGCACAAAAATGTGCAGCCCGCAAAGCAAAGAGCAAAAGTGTTAAGTGAAAATGGGCTCTGCCTGAGCGCCTTGATCAGCTGTCAAAGGCATTGCGTAGCCAGTTCAAGTGAGGTTCTGCGCCAGGGGCTTTTTCTATGGCGATCACGTCGAAGCGGCAAGGGTGGTTGGACCAGCGCGACTCGCGTTGCAGAAAAGACTGCGCGGCGAAAATCAGTTTTTGCCGCTTGCGCCCGTCGATGCTGCCGAGCGCGCCACCCCATTGCGTGTGTTGTCTGTAGCGGACTTCGACGAATACTACTGTATCGCCGTCCAGCATGACCAGATCAAGCTCGCCGCCTTTGCACAACCAGTTCTGCGCCAGCAGGTGCAGCCCCTGTTGCTCGAGATACCGCAGCGCTTGGCTTTCGGCATCTCGACCGCTTTGCAAGCGTGATCCTTGGAGCATCAGCGCGGCGTGTCGGGCAGGCGAGTCACCTGGCCGCTGACGAACTGTGCCCATGGCAATTGGCGCTCAACGCGACGGCTTGGGCTCATGCTCAGGCTGCCGGTCACCCCTTCCACGCGGCTGTCCGGCAAGGCCTTGAGTTGGCCGATGCGGGGGGCCAGGCGATAGGCGTCGATACCCAGGGCATACAGGCGGCCCAGGCTGCCACCGGCTGCCGGCCATTGCGCTGCAACCTGTTTGCGCAGTGGGTCATTGGCGTCCAGCAGCCACGGGGTTTCGCAGAAGCGTACGCCGTTCATATCGTTGTACTGATTCTGGTCGCCGCTGGCGCTGAACACCTGGGAAGTGGCATACACCGGCACATCGCCTGCGTACTGGAAGTTCAGTGTCGGCTTGATCTGCTGGGCTTGTTGCGGTGTGGCGTCGAGGAAGATGAACTCGATGTCCTGGCGTCTCGACGGCTGTGCGGCCACTTGTGTGCCTACGGTGCTTTGCAGGCTCTTGGCGCGCCCTTCGCTCTGACGCAGGTGGAACATGTCGGCGATTTGCTGGGCCAGGGCTACGGGCTGGTCGACGCGAACGATGTCGATGATGCTGCCGCCGTTGGCTTCCCAATCCTGGCGGAAGGCCTTGACCATGCGATCGCCTCGCTCCCCTTTGGAGATCATGATCGCTGCACGATGCAGGCCGTCGGCACGAGCGCGACGCGAGACTTCGCGGGCCTCGTCCTCGGGTGCCAGGCCAAACTGGAAGAGTTGGGCTGGGCCTTGTTCACCTTCGCTGTAATTCAGCGCCAGGGTGGTGATAGGCAGCTGGGGGCGGGCGGCCAGTTGTTTGACTTGGTTCTTCTCCAGTGGGCCGATTACCAGTTGTACGCCGGCGGCCTGGGCCTTGCTGTAGAAGTCATCCAGGGATGTCAGGCGCGAGCTGTCATAGAACTCGATGCTGGGTGGCTTTTGTCCGGCTTGTTGAGCCTGATAATGCGCCGCCATGAAACCTTCGCGCAGGGCCTTGGATACCGACGCCAGTGGGCCGTCCTGCGGTAGCAGCAGGGCGATTTTCGACAGTGGCTGGCTGGCCAGTTGCTTGAGCTGGGTCAGTGGCAGTGGCAGTTGAACAGCGGCTGGGTGTTTTGGGTTTTGCGTGCGCCAGTTGTCGATGGCGGCTTGCTGTTGTTCCAGAGTGCCAGCGGATTTGACCGCCAGGGCCAGGCTCATCCAACCGGCAAGGTCGTCGCTGCCGGCAGGTTGCAGTTGGTCGATCGGCAGTGCGGCAATCAGGGCCCAGATGGCCTCGTGGTTCTTACTCGCAGCATCGCCTGTCAGCATTGGTGCGATGAAGATGCGTTCGCGCGCGGCAGCCAGGGTCTGGCCGTCGGCTTCAAATGCGCGTGCATGCACGGTGCCGGTGCGTACCTGCTGGTCGGCCGGCAATTCATTCAGCCGTTGCAGGCTGGGGTGGCTGAGCGCGGTCAGTGCGGCTTTTGGCTGGTTGCGCACCATGGCCAATTCGGCAGCCAGAGTGCTGGCGAAGACCTGTTGGCCTGGCTTGAGGGACTCCATTGGAACTTGTTGGAGAATTTGTCCAGCGCGGCCCGCGTTGCCTTGGCGGTAAGCCATGTCGGCAGCGCTCAGGCGCAGCAGGGCAGCCTGGTCAGGGGTTTTGCTATTGGCGGCCTGTTCAAGCAACTGCTCGATACTGGCATCCGGAGTCCGTGGAAGTTCGCCAAGGCTGGAGGAGGGCGAGCTGGCGCAAGCCACCAAAAGGGTAGCCAGGCAAAGGGCAAAGAGCAGCCGCAAGCAAGCGATCATGTAAGTGTTCCTGATACTCGATCAAATTAGCCCGGGATTGTACCCAAGCGTCGACCGGGGCGCGATGTTAGTGGCGATAAACCGTTTATTTAGGTCGTGGAAATGTTACAGCTCGTCGGGACGGGGCGCGTTATGCCGATCTAAAGGCTGGTAGCGGTGACTATTCTGAGCGCCTTGACGCGTTACAATGGCGCTTTTGTCGTTCATGAGGTGTGCGCTTTGACTGCTCCAGGTCCTTTGAATTCAGCTGCGGGCTCGCTTTATGTGGTGGCGACGCCTATCGGCAACCTGGATGACATCAGTGCTCGTGCACTGAAGTTGCTGCGGGAAGTCGCCCTGATTGCTGCGGAAGACACGCGTCACTCCCAGCGGTTGTTACAACATTTCGGGATTTCCACGCCGCTTGCAGCCTGTCATGAGCATAACGAGCGAGATGAAGGCAGTCGCTTTATCACGCGGCTGCTGGCTGGCGATAACGTGGCCTTGATCTCGGATGCGGGCACGCCGCTGATTTCCGATCCCGGTTATCACTTGGTTCGCCAGGCGCGTGCAGCAGGCATCAATGTGGTGCCTGTGCCCGGTGCCTGTGCCTTGATTGCTGCGTTGTCGGCGGCAGGGCTGCCGTCGGACCGTTTTATCTTCGAGGGCTTTTTGCCGGCCAAGGCGGTGGGGCGTCGTGCGCGTCTGGAGCTTGTAAAGGAAGAGCCGCGAACGCTGATTTTCTACGAAGCGCCGCACCGTATTCTCGAGTGCCTGCAGGATATGGAGTGGGTGTTTGGTGGCGAGCGCCCGGCGTTGCTGGCCCGGGAGCTGACCAAGACGTTTGAAACCCTCAAGGGCTTGCCCCTTTCGCAACTGCGCGAGTTCGTCGAGTCCGACAGCAATCAGCAACGGGGTGAGTGTGTTGTACTGGTCGCAGGTTGGACAGCTCCACAGAGCGATGAGGCGGTCAGTGGCGAGGCGATGCGCATTCTCGATCTGTTATTAAAGGAGATGCCGCTCAAGCGGGCGGCGGCGCTGACAGCGGAAATTACCGGTGAGCGCAAGAATGTCCTCTACCAGGTCGCACTGGATAAACAGAAAGCCGAGTAAAGGGTGGCGGCAA
This sequence comes from Pseudomonas morbosilactucae, assembly GCF_023241665.1. NCBI lineage: Bacteria > Pseudomonadati > Pseudomonadota > Gammaproteobacteria > Pseudomonadales > Pseudomonadaceae > Pseudomonas > Pseudomonas morbosilactucae. Next base: position 118,098 of record NZ_JALQCX010000006.1, read on the forward strand.
AGTGGCAAAAGGCTTTTAGCGCTTGTTCTTCCGCCTCTCTGCCGTTAACCTGCGCGGCGGAGAGTCGATTGGACAGTCGCTGCCCTCTATGAAAATTAGGGGGGGGAGGAAAGTCCGGGCTCCATAGGGCGGAGTGCCAGGTAATGCCTGGGGGGCGTGAGCCTACGGAAAGTGCCACAGAAAATAACCGCCTAAGCACTTCGGTGCCGGTAAGGGTGAAAAGGTGCGGTAAGAGCGCACCGCACGTCTGGCAACAGTTCGTGGCTAGGTAAACCCCACTCGGAGCAAGACCAAATAGGGTTCCAAGGCGTGGCCCGCGCTGGAACCGGGTAGGTTGCTAAAGATGTCCAGTGATGGCCATCGTAGAGGAATGACTGTCCTCGACAGAACCCGGCTTACAGATCGACTCTCCACCTTTTCCCTCCCTGCTTGATTCAATAGCAGAAGCGTTTTTGTAATACCGAAAAAATCTTACTCTTAACAAACTACTTTAACTTCGTGATGCAGCTTCATGAGCTGGATGAAGTTATTGGGTCAAAACCCTCCGCAAATTCTTGTTATCCCTCTTTTTCGTCTCCTAAATCTCCGATCTATAAGGCTTTTCCGTCGCTGCGCGCCTTGACGGTGTGGTGGGCGCATTCCTATAGTGTGCGCAAGTGGCGGAAAGTGGCATGAAGTGGGTTTTTTGAGCGCAAAACGCTAAAATTTGGAGAAACGCTGACGTGTTTCGCGGAGCTAACGCTATCAGTCTCGATGCAAAAGGCCGTCTCGCCATGCCGAGCCGGTATCGTGACGAGCTGGTTTCGCGAAGTTCCGGGCAGTTAATCGTCACGATCGACGCTGTTGATCCTTGCTTGTGTGTTTACCCCCTTGATGAGTGGGAGCTGATTGAAACCAAACTGCGCGCACTGCCTTCGCTTCGCGAAGAGAACCGTCGTTTGCAACGTTTGCTGATTGGTAATGCCGTCGACCTCGAGCTCGACGGCAGTGGTCGTTTTCTGGTTCCGCCACGCCTGCGCGAATATGCCAAGTTGGATAAGCGCGCAATGCTGGTTGGCCAACTGAACAAGTTCCAATTGTGGGACGAGGATGCCTGGAACGCTGTGTCTGCAGCGGACCTGGCAGCTATTCAACAACCGGGCGCGATGCCTGATGAACTGCGTGATTTGATCCTGTGACTATTGATAGCGGCTTTAACCACATCACCGTACTGCTTGACGAAGCCGTTGAGGCTCTCGCCGTGCGTGCTGATGGCTGCTATCTGGACGGTACGTTCGGTCGGGGTGGCCACAGTCGCTTGATCCTCAGCAAGCTCGGGCCGGGTGGTCGGCTCCTCGGGTTCGATAAAGATCCCCAAGCGATTGCCACCGGGCAAGCGCTAGCGGCCGAAGACGGCCGCTTTGTCGTTGTACAGCGCAGTTTTGCCGAGCTTGGGTCGGAGGTCTCCGATCGCGGCCTGGATGGCAAAGTCAGCGGGGTTCTGCTGGACCTGGGCGTGTCGTCGCCACAGTTGGACGATCCTGAGCGTGGCTTCAGTTTCCTCAACGATGGCCCCCTGGACATGCGCATGGATCCGACTCGTGGTATCAGCGCTGCCGAGTTCATTGCCACGGCTCCCGTGGAAGAAATCGCCCGTGTGTTCAAGGAATACGGTGAAGAGCGCTTCTCCGGACGCATGGCCCGTGCCGTGGTCGAGCGTCGCGAGATCCAGCCCTTTACGCGTACCGCCGATCTGGCCGAAGTACTGAAAGTCGCCAACCCCGCTTGGGAAAAAGGCAAGAACCCGGCGACTCGCGCATTCCAGGGACTGCGTATTCATGTGAACAATGAGCTGGGCGATCTGGAAGCCGGTCTTGAGGCTGCGCTGGAATCCCTTGAAGTGGGCGGCCGTCTGGTAGTGATCAGCTTTCACTCCCTGGAAGATCGCATCGTCAAACTGTTCATGCGTCGTCTGGTGAAGGGTGAGTCCGATAACCTGCCGCGCAACCTGCCGGTACGTTTTGAAGCCTTCGTGCCGAAAATCAAAGTCCATGGCAAAGCGCAGTTCGCCTCCGAGGCCGAACTCAAAGCCAACCCACGCTCCCGCAGTGCTGTCATGCGCGTTGCGGAGAAGCTGCGGTGAGCAAGCTTTTCGCCAAGCCACTTCCAGGCGGAAGCTTTTTCATGCTGCTGCTGTTTGTCGGCGTGCTGGTTTCCGCGATCGCGGTGTCTTACAGCGCCCACTGGAATCGTCAGTTGCTCAACACGCTTTACGGCGAGTTGAGTGTGCGCGACAAAGCCCAGGCTGAGTGGGGGCGACTGATTCTCGAACAAAGCACCTGGACGGCTCATAGCCGTATCGAAGTCCTGGCGACCGAGCAGCTGAAGATGCGCATTCCTGGCGCTGCCGAAGTGCAAATGGTGGCCCCATGAAGCTCGAGGGCGCGCTCTATCCATGGCGCTTCCGCCTGGTGCTCGGCCTGCTGGCAGTGATGGTGTCGGCGATTGCCTGGCGCATCATTGACCTGCAAGTTGTCGACCGTGACTTTCTCAAAGGCCAGGGCGACGCGCGCAGCGTTCGACATATTCCTATCCCGGCTCACCGTGGTCTGATCACCGACCGTAACGGCGAGCCATTGGCCGTGAGCACCCCAGTGACCACCCTGTGGGCCAATGCCAAGGAAATGCAGCTGGCAAAAGACAAGTGGCCGCCTTGGCTGCCGCTCTTGGCCAAGACCCTAAAGCCCTGGCCGAGCGTCTTGAGGCCCAGGCCAACAAAGAATTCATTTACCTGGTTCGCGGCCTGACCCCTGAGCAGGGGCAACTGGTGCTCGACCTGAAAGTACCCGGTGTCTATGGCATCGAAGAGTTTCGGCGTTTCTACCCTGCCGGTGAAGTCACCGCCCATATGGTTGGTTTTACCGACATCGATGATCGAGGGCGGGAAGGGGTCGAACTGGCCTATGACGAATGGTTGGCCGGGGTCGCCGGCAAGCGCCAGGTCATCAAGGACCGGCGCGGTAGGCTGATCAAGGATGTGCAAGTCACCAAAAACGCCAAGGCCGGTAAGCCCTTGGCGTTGTCCATTGACCTGCGCCTGCAATACCTGGCCAACCGTGAATTGCGTAACGCCATCGTCGAGAACGGCGCCAAGGCCGGCAGTCTGGTCATCATGGACGTGAAGACCGGCGAGATTCTGGCCATGGTCAACCAGCCGACCTACAACCCGAACAACCGTCGTAACCTGCAGCCGGCGATGATGCGCAACCGCGCCATGATCGATGTGTTCGAGCCCGGTTCGACCATGAAACCGATCTCCATGAGTGCGGCACTGGAAACCGGCCGCTGGAAACCCAGCGACACCGTCGAGGTGTATCCGGGGACCCTGCAGATCGGCAAGTACACCATTCGTGACGTATCCAAGACCGAAGGTCCAGTCTTGGATCTGACCGGCATCCTGATCAATTCCAGTAACGTGGGCATGAGTAAGGTCGCCTTCGATATCGGCGGCGAAGCCATTTTCCGGCTGATGCAGAAGGTCGGCCTCGGCCAGGATACGGGCCTGGGTTTCCCGGGCGAGCGTGTGGGCAACCTGCCGAACTACCGGGAGTGGCGTAAAGCCGAGACCGCGACGCTGTCCTACGGCTACGGCCTGTCGGTCACCGCCATCCAGCTGGTTCATGCGTTCTCGGCACTGGCCAACAACGGACGTATTGCGCCCCTGACTCTGATCAAAACCGACAAGGTTCCGGACACCGCTCAGGTGATTCCGGAAAACGTCGCCAAGACCATGCAGGGCATGTTGCAACAGGTCATCGAGGCCCCGCGCGGCGTGTTCCGTGCCCAGGTTCCGGCTTATCACGTGGCTGGCAAGAGTGGTACCGCGCGTAAGACTTCGGTCGGCACCAAGGGGTATGCCGAAAACTCCTACCGTTCCCTGTTCGCTGGCTTTGGCCCGATGAGCGATCCGCGTTACGCAATCGTGGTGGTCATCGATGAGCCGAGCAAGGCGGGTTACTTCGGCGGCCTGGTCTCGGCCCCGGTGTTCAGCAAAGTCATGTCCGGCACCCTGCGTCTGATGAACATTACGCCCGACAACTTGCCACCGACCCAACAAGTCAATGCAGCTCCAGCCAAAGGAGGGCGCGGCTGATGTCTCTTAGCCTGAACAAGATTTTCGCCCATGCCGGCCGTGATTTGCTGATTCGTGAACTGACACTGGACAGCCGCCAAGTGCGCGCCGGTGATTTGTTTCTGGCTGTGCCTGGCGGTAAGTTCGACGGGCGTGCGCACATTGCCGATGCACTGCAGCGCGGTGCGGCCGCCGTGGCTTATGAAGTCGATGGCGCCACGGTGCTGCCGATCACCGATGCTCCCTTGATTCCCGTCAAAGGCCTGGCCGCCCAACTGTCCGATATCGCTGGGCGCTTTTATGGCGACCCGAGCCGCCAGCTCAACCTGGTGGGTGTGACCGGTACCAATGGTAAAACCAGCGTGACCCAATTGGTCGCCCAGGCGTTGGACCTGCTTGGCCAGCATTGCGGCCTGGTGGGGACCTTGGGCACCGGTTTTTATGGCGCACTGCAAAGCGGCCAGCACACCACGCCGAATCCGATTGCGGTGCAAGCCACCCTGGCCGACTTAAAAAAGGCCGGTGCCAAGGCGGTGGCCATGGAAGTGTCGTCCCACGGCTTGGATCAGGGTCGTGTCGCGGCTCTGGCCTTCGATGTGGCGGTGCTGACCAATCTGTCCCGGGACCACCTGGATTATCACGGCACCATGGAAGCGTACGGCGCGGCCAAGGCCAAACTGTTCAACTGGACCGACCTGGCGTGCCGGGTGATCAATCTTGACGATGACTTCGGTCGTCGGTTGGCCGCTGAAAAGCACGACTCGCGCCTGATCACTTACAGCCTGGAAGATGCCAGCGCCTACCTGTATTGCCGCGAGGCGCGGTTCGATGATGAGGGCGTGCGCGCCACGCTGGTCACCCCCCAGGGTGAGCATCACTTGCGTAGCACCTTGCTCGGGCGTTTCAACCTGAGCAACGTTCTGGCGGCGGTCGGCGCCTTGTTGGGCCTGGATTACGCGCTGGATGAAATCCTCGCCGTGCTGCCCAAGCTCGAAGGCCCGGCCGGGCGCATGCAGCGTTTGGGTGGCGGCAATCAGCCGCTGGTGGTGGTCGATTACGCCCACACCCCGGACGCGCTGGAAAAGGTTTTGCTGGCCCTGCGTCCCCACGCCAAGGGGCGCTTGCTGTGCCTGTTCGGTTGCGGCGGCGATCGTGATCGCGGCAAGCGGCCGTTGATGGCGCAAGTGGTGGAGCGCTTGGCGGACGCGGTGCTGGTCACCGACGACAATCCTCGCACTGAAGACCCTGCGCTGATTTTCGACGACATCCGAAGTGGTTTTGCTGCAGTGGACAAGGTCGAGTTTGTCGCCGGTCGTGGTTTGGCCATCGCCCAACTGATTGCCAGTGCTTCGGCAGAGGACGTGATCGTTCTGGCCGGCAAGGGCCATGAGGACTATCAGGAAATCAACGGTGAACGCCACGGGTTTTCCGACTTGGTGGAAGCCGACAAAGCCCTGACTGCCTGGGAGGTCGCCCATGCTTAACGCTTTGAAACTGAGCGAACTGACCCGCGTCTTGGCCGGGCGCCTGGTTGCCGCCGATGCCTCCTTCAATGGCGTCAGCATCGACAGTCGCGCCATCCAGCCCGGGCAGTTGTTTATTGCCTTGGCCGGCCCGCGTTTCGACGGTCATGACTATTTGAATGAAGTCGCTGCCAAGGGTGCGGTCGCAGCCTTGGTTGAGCGTGAAGTCGTGGACTCCACCCTGCCGCAACTGCTGGTCAGCGACACCCGTGTGGCCCTGGGGCAACTCGGCGCGCTCAATCGTTCGGCGTTTACTCAGCCGGTGGCGGCTATTACCGGCTCCAGTGGCAAGACCACGGTCAAGGAAATGCTCGCCAGTATTCTGCGTACTCGCGGCCCGGTGCTGGCCACGCGCGGCAACCTGAACAACGACCTCGGTGCGCCACTGACCTTGCTCGAACTGGCTCCGGAACATACAGCCGCGGTCATTGAGCTGGGCGCTTCGCGGATCGGTGAGATCGCCTACACCGTTGCCATGACCCGGCCTCAAGTCGCGGTCATCAACAATGCCGGGACCGCTCACGTCGGTGAGTTCGGTGGCCCGGAGAAGATTGTCGAAGCCAAGGGCGAAATTCTTGAAGGGCTGGACGCTTCTGGCGTCGCCGTGCTGAACCTTGACGACAAGGCCTTTGCGATCTGGAAAGCCCGGGCTGCTGGCCGGCAGATCTTGAGCTTCGCTTTGAGCGACCCTCGTGCGGACTTCCATGCGTCGGATATAGACCGCGATGCGCGGGGCTGCCCCTCGTTCAAACTCCACAGCCCGCAAGGCGTGGAGCAGGTGCAGCTGAACTTGCTGGGCACCCATAACGTGGCCAACGCCTTGGCGGCGGCTGCAGCCGCCCACGCCATGGGCGTCTCGCTGTTTGGCATCGCCACAGGCTTGAACGCCGTGCAGCCAGTGAAGGGGCGCACGGTGGCGCAGTTGGCGAAAAACGGCATTCGCGTGATCGATGACACTTACAACGCAAACCCCACCTCCATGTGCGCCGCCGTTGATATACTCGCCGGCTTTTCCGGCCGCACCGTCCTGGTGCTCGGAGACATCGGCGAGTTGGGCGAGTGGGCGGAGCAGGGGCACCGCGAAGTGGGTGCATATGCCGCCGGCAAGGTTTCGGCCTTGTACGCCGTAGGTCCGATGATGGCCCATGCCGTGGACGCCTTTGGCGAACATGCGCGCCATTTCGCCAGCCAGGCTGACCTGATTGCCGCTCTGGACGTCGAGCAAGACCCCAATACCACCATTTTGATCAAAGGATCGCGCAGTGCGGTGATGGAAAACATCGTCGTGGCGTTGTGCGGTCCCCTTCTTCAAGAAAAGAACGGAGTGAAACATTAATGCTGCTGCTGCTAGCGGAGTACCTGCAACAGTTCTACAAAGGCTTCGCGGTCTTTCAGTACCTGACCCTGCGCGGGATTCTCGGTGTGCTGACCGCGTTGTCGTTGTCGCTGTGCCTGGGGCCGTGGATGATCCGCACGTTGCAGAGCCGGCAGATCGGTCAGTCCGTCCGTAACGACGGGCCGCAGTCTCACCTGTCCAAATCCGGCACCCCCACCATGGGCGGTGCGCTGATTCTTTCTGCCATTGGTGTCAGCACCCTGCTGTGGGCAGACCTGCGCAACCACTATGTGTGGGTTGTGCTGTTGGTGACCCTGGCGTTTGGCGCCATCGGTTGGGTGGATGACTACCGCAAGGTGATCGAGAAAAACTCCCGAGGCTTGCCGAGCCGCTGGAAGTATTTCTGGCAGTCGGTGTTCGGCCTGGGTGCGGCGATCTTCCTTTATATGACCGCGCAGAGTCCGGTGGAAACCACCCTGCTGATCCCGATGCTCAAGGACGTCAGCATTCCATTGGGCGTGGGCTTCGTGGTGCTGACCTACTTCGTCATCGTCGGTTCGAGCAACGCGGTCAACCTCACCGACGGCCTCGACGGCCTGGCGATTATGCCGACCGTGATGGTGGGCGGTGCGCTGGGCATTTTCTGCTACCTGTCGGGTAACGTGAAGTTTGCCGAGTACCTGCTGATCCCTTACGTACCGGGCGCTGGTGAGCTGATTGTGTTCTGTGGCGCGTTGATTGGCGCCGGCCTGGGTTTCTTGTGGTTCAACACTTACCCGGCCCAAGTATTCATGGGCGACGTCGGCGCACTGGCGCTGGGCGCGGCCCTGGGCACCATCGCGGTAATCGTTCGCCAGGAAATCGTCCTGTTCATCATGGGCGGTGTCTTTGTGATGGAGACCCTGTCGGTGGTGATCCAGGTGGCCTCTTTCAAACTCACCGGTCGTCGTGTGTTCCGCATGGCGCCGATTCACCACCACTTTGAACTCAAGGGCTGGCCCGAGCCGCGCGTGATCGTCCGTTTCTGGATCATCACTGTGATTCTCGTGTTGGTCGGCCTTGCCACCCTGAAGCTGAGGTAGAACGAGTGTCTCTGATCGCTTCTGACCACTTCCGCATCGTTGTCGGCCTCGGCAAGAGCGGCATGTCCCTGGTTCGCTTCCTGGCGAGCCGGGGCGTGGCGTTTGCAGTGGCCGACACGCGGGAAAATCCACCTGAGCTGGCCACGCTGCGTCGTGACTACCCTCATGTGGAAGTGCGTTGTGGCGAACTGGACGTGGAATTCCTGTGCCGTGCCGACGAGCTCTACGTGAGCCCTGGCCTGGCCCTGGCCACGCCCGCCCTGCAAGCGGCAGCAGCCCGTGGCGTCAAGCTGTCGGGTGACATCGAGCTGTTCGCGCGTAACGCCAAGGCGCCGATCGTCGCCATCAGCGGCTCCAACGCCAAAAGCACCGTCACCACCCTAGTCGGCGAGATGGCCGCTGCGGCGGGCAAGCGTGTGGCGGTGGGCGGGAACCTGGGGACCCCGGCCCTCGACCTGCTCAGCGACGACGTCGAGCTGTACGTCATGGAGTTGTCCAGCTTTCAGCTGGAGACCACCCACGACCTGGGTGCCGAAGTGGCGACCGTGTTGAACATCAGCGAAGACCATATGGACCGCTACAGCGGCCTGCCGGCCTATCACTTGGCCAAGCACCGGATCTTCCGCGGGGCGCGGCAAGTGGTGTTCAACCGTCAGGATGCCTTGACCCGTCCGCTGATCGGCGAAGGCCTGCCGTGCTGGACCTTCGGCCTGGGCAAACCCGACTTTAAGGCCTTCGGTATTCGGGAAGAGAACGGCGAGAAGTACCTGGCCTTCGAATTCCAGAACCTGATGCCGGTACGTGAACTGAAGATCCGTGGCGCGCATAACCAGTCCAACGCCCTGGCGGCCTTGGCCCTTGGGCATGCGGTGGGCCTCCCGTTCGATGCCATGCTCTCGAGCCTGCGCACCTTCGGCGGTCTCGAGCATCGCTGCCAGTGGGTGCGCGACCTGGACGGTGTCAGCTATTACAACGATTCCAAGGCCACCAACGTCGGTGCTGCATTGGCCGCTATCGAAGGCCTGGGGGCTGATATCGACGGGAAGCTGGTGTTGATCGCCGGTGGCGACGGCAAGGGCGCCGATTTTAAAGACCTTAAAGCACCCGTGGCCGCGCACTGCCGCGCGGTGGTGCTGATGGGCCGCGATGCCGATTTGATCGCCGCTGCCCTGGGCGACGCCGTGCCGCAAGTACGCGCCACGTCCCTGGACGACGCCATCGCCCAGTGCAAGGCGCTGGCCCAACCCGGCGATGCGGTGTTGCTGTCGCCGGCGTGCGCCAGTTTCGACATGTTCAAGAACTACGAAGAGCGTGGGCAGCTGTTTGCCCAGGCTGTGGAGGGCTTGGCATGAACCTGCGCAATATCATCAAGCCTTATCCGTCGCCGCTGATTACCGGTCGTGGTATCGACCTCGACTTCCCATTGCTTGCCGGTTGCCTGGCACTGCTGGGCCTTGGGTTGGTGATGATCACCTCGGCCTCTTCAGAAGTGGCCGCCGTGCAGTCGGGTAACCCGCTGTACCACATGATTCGCCATTTGATTTACCTGGTCATCGGCCTCGGCGCTTGTGTGGTGACCATGATGATTCCCATCGCCACCTGGCAGCGCCTGGGTTGGTTGATGCTGATCGGTGCCTTCGGCCTGCTGGTGATGGTGCTGGTGCCGGGTATTGGTCGTGAGGTCAACGGTTCGATGCGCTGGATCGGCTTCAGCTTCTTCAACGTGCAGCCCTCCGAGATCGCCAAGGTGTTTGTGGTGATCTACCTGGGCGGCTACCTCGTGCGTCGGCAGAAGGAAGTGCGTGAGAGCTGGATGGGCTTCTTCAAGCCGTTCATCGTGCTGCTGCCCATGGCGGGCCTGTTGCTGATGGAGCCGGACTTCGGCGCCACCGTGGTGATGATGGGCGCGGCGGCGGCCATGCTGTTCCTGGGCGGTGTCGGGCTGTTCCGATTTACCTTGATGGTGGTGTTGGCAGTGGCGGCGGTCACCATTCTGGTTCAGGCCCAGCCCTACCGGATGGCGCGTTTGATCACCTTTACCGACCCCTGGGCCGATCAGTTCGGTTCCGGCTACCAATTGACCCAGGCGCTGATTGCCTTCGGTCGCGGCGAGTGGCTCGGCGTTGGCCTGGGCAACAGCGTGCAGAAGCAGTTCTACCTGCCTGAAGCCCACACCGACTTCGTGTTCTCGGTACTGGCTGAAGAGCTGGGCGTAGTGGGTTCCCTGGCCACCGTCGGGCTGTTCGTATTCGTGTGCGTGCGTGGCATGTACATCGGTCTGTGGGCCGAGAAGGCCAAGCAGTACTTCGCCGCTTATGTGGCTTACGGTTTGTCGTTCCTGTGGATTGGTCAATTCCTGATCAACATCGGCGTGAACGTAGGCTTGTTGCCGACCAAGGGCCTGACTTTGCCGTTCCTCAGTTATGGCGGCAGTTCCCTGGTGATCTGCTGTGCCTGTCTGGGCTTGTTGCTGCGCATCGAGTGGGAGAGTCGAACCCACTTGGGCAGTGAAGAAATGGAGTTCAGTGAAAGTGATTTTGCCGAGGAGCCAATCCATGGGCGCTAACGTGCTGATCATGGCGGGCGGTACCGGGGGCCACGTGTTCCCGGCCTTGGCCTGTGCGCGGGAATTCCAGGCCCGTGGCTACAGCGTGCATTGGCTCGGGACCCCGCGAGGCATCGAGAATGAATTGGTGCCGGGTGCCGGGTTGCCCCTGCACCTGATCAACGTCACCGGCCTGCGGGGCAAGGGCAAGCTGTCCCTGCTCAAGGCGCCGTTCGTGCTGATCAAGGCCGTGTTGCAGGCGCGCAAGATCATTCGCCAACTGAAGCCGGTCTGTGTGCTGGGCTTTGGTGGTTATGTCACGGGCCCTGGCGGAGTCGCCGCCAAGTTGGCCGGTGTGCCGGTGATCGTTCATGAACAGAACGCTGTGGCCGGTACCGCCAATCGGCTGCTGGTGCCGTTGGCTGCGCGAGTCTGCGAAGCTTTCCCGGACACCTTTGCCACCTCCGTCAGCCGCCGCACCACGGGCAACCCGGTGCGTGGCGAGCTGTTCCTCGAAACACCGCGTGAGGCTCTGGCCGGACGCAAGGCGCGTTTGCTGATCCTCGGTGGAAGCCTGGGTGCAGAGCCGTTGAACAAGTTGCTGCCTGAGGCCCTGGCGCTGGTCGATCCCCAGTGGCGCCCGGAGGTCTTCCACCAGGCTGGCAAAAACCACGATGAAGTGACTGCGCAGCGTTATCGCGACGCTGGTGTCGAGGCGCAAGTGCAGCCCTTTATCAAAGACATGGCTCAAGCCTATGGCTGGGCCGACCTGGTGGTCTGTCGCGCAGGTGCGTTGACCGTCAGTGAACTGGCCGCCGCCGGTCTGCCCTCGATGCTGGTGCCTTTGCCCCACGCGATCGACGATCACCAGACCCGCAACGCCGACTATTTGGCTCGTGAAGGCGCTGCCTTCCTGATGCCGCAAAGAACGACTGGTGCCGCGGATTTAGCCGCTCGCCTGACAGAGGTTTTGATGCAACCGGAACGACTCGACAACATGGCGCACGCAGCGCGCCGACTGGCCAAACCCGAAGCCACCCGCAGCGTGGTCGATATCTGCCTGGAGGTGGCCCATGGTTGAGAATCAGAAAGCCATGCCGCATCCGGAGATGCGCCGCATCCGTCGTATCCACTTCGTCGGTATCGGCGGCGTGGGCATGTGCGGGATCGCTGAAGTGCTGTTGAACCTGGGCTATGACGTCTCGGGTTCCGACCTCAAGGCGTCGCCGGTTACCGAGCGCCTGGAGTCGTTCGGTGCGCAGATCTTTATCGGCCACCGTGCCGAAAACGCCGCCAATGCCGATGTGCTAGTGGTGTCCAGTGCCGTGAATACGTCCAACCCGGAAGTCGCCACCGCCCTGGAACGCCGCGTACCCGTGGTGCCGCGTGCGGAGATGCTCGCCGAGCTGATGCGCTACCGCCACGGCGTGGCCGTTGCCGGTACTCACGGCAAAACCACCACCACCAGCCTGTTGGCCTCGGTGTTCGCCGCTGGCGGCCTGGACCCGACCTTCGTCATCGGTGGCCGGCTGAATGCAGCCGGTACCAATGCACAGCTCGGTACCAGCCGTTACCTGATCGCCGAAGCCGACGAAAGTGATGCCAGCTTCCTGCACCTGCAGCCGCTGGTGGCCGTGGTCACCAACATTGACGCCGACCACATGGCGACCTACGACGGTGACTTCAACAAACTGAAGAAAACCTTCGTCGAATTCCTGCACAACCTGCCGTTCTATGGGCTGGCGGTGATGTGCCTGGACGATCCGGTGGTGCGCGAGATTCTGCCGCTGGTCAAGCGTCCGACCGTGACTTATGGCTTCAGCGAAGAAGCCGACGTACGCGCGATCAATGTGCGCCAGCAAGGCATGCAGACGTTCTTCACTGTGCTGCGTCGCGACCGTGAGCCGCTGGACGTCTCGGTGAACATGCCGGGCAACCACAACGTCCTGAACTCCCTGGCGACCATCTGCATCGCCACCGACGAAGGCATCAGCGATGAAGCCATCGTCCAGGGCCTGTCAGGCTTCCAGGGCGTGGGCCGACGCTTCCAGGTCTACGGCGAGTTGCCGGTGGAAGGCGGCAACGTGATGCTGGTGGACGACTACGGTCACCACCCGACCGAAGTGGCCGCAGTGATCAAGGCGGTTCGTGGTGGCTGGCCGGAGCGCCGCCTGGTGATGGTTTACCAGCCGCACCGCTTCAGCCGCACCCGCGACCTGTACGACGATTTTGTGCAGGTCTTGGCCGACGCCAACGTGCTGCTCTTGATGGAGGTCTACCCGGCCGGTGAAGAACCGATCCCGGGTGCCGACAGTCGCCAGCTGTGCCACAGCATTCGCCAGCGTGGTCAGCTCGACCCGATCTACATCGAACGGGGTGTCGACCTGGCTCCTCTGGTCAAGCCGCTGCTGCGTGCCGGCGACATCCTGCTGTGCCAGGGCGCCGGTGATATCGGCGGCCTTGCGCCCAAATTGTTGAAAAGTCCGTTGTTCGCCGGTGCCGTGGTGGCTGGACAGGAGAAGTTGAAATGACCGCTGCTTACGCCAGCCTGTTTTCTACCCTCGACCCGAAAGCCTTCGGTCGTGTTGCTGTGCTGTTCGGCGGCAAGAGCGCCGAGCGTGAAGTGTCGCTGAAGTCCGGCAATGCCGTGTTGCAAGCCCTGCAAAGTGGCGGTGTGGATGCGTTCGGCATCGACGTCGGCGACGATTTCCTGCAGCGCCTGCTGAGCGAGAAGATCGACCGTGCCTTCATCATTCTCCACGGCCGTGGCGGTGAAGACGGCAGTATGCAGGGCCTGCTGGAGTGCCTGGGCATCCCCTACACCGGCAGCGGTATCCTTGCGTCGGCCCTGGCCATGGACAAGCTGCGCACCAAGCAGGTCTGGCACAGCCTGGGGATTCCAACGCCACGCCACGCCGTCCTGAGCTCCGAAGCCGATTGTATTTCTGCGGCTGCGGAACTGGGCATGCCTTTGATCGTCAAACCGGCTCATGAAGGTTCCAGTATCGGTATGGCCAAAGTGACTTCCGCGTCTGAATTGATCGACGCATGGAAAGCGGCCAGTACCTACGATTCGCAAGTCTTGGTTGAACAATGGATTCAAGGTCCGGAGTTCACCATCGCGACGCTGCGTGACCAGGTGTTGCCACCCATTGCCCTGGGCACTCCCCACACATTTTACGACTACGACGCCAAGTACCTGGCTTCCGATACCCAGTACCGGATCCCTTGTGGCCTCGATAGCGCCAAAGAACAAGAGCTCATGGACCTTACGGCGAAAGCCTGCGAGGCGCTCGGTATCGCCGGTTGGGCCCGGGCCGACGTGATGCAGGACGCCGATGGGCAGTTCTGGTTCCTGGAAGTGAACACCGCCCCAGGCATGACCGATCACAGCCTGGTGCCGATGGCGGCCCGTGCTGCGGGTCTGGATTTCCAGCAGTTGGTATTGGCCATTCTGGCCGCCAGTGTCGAGGCACGAGGTTAAGTCCATGCAAGGCGCATCGCTACGTCATCAGCAACCCGCTCCCGGCCGCAAGCCGGTGCCGCGGGGTGCCAGCCGGATGGTGGCTAAAGAGCCGATGTCGGTGCGCCTGCCGAAAGCCAACTTCGGCTTTCTGAAAAGCCTGTTCTGGCCCGTGTTGCTGGTGGTGCTGGGTTTTGGCACCTACGAAGGCGCCCAGCGCCTGCTGCCTTACGCGGACCGGCCGATCACCAAGGTCGCGGTCCAGGGTGACCTGAGTTACATCAGCCAGCAGGCGGTGCAGCAGCGAATCGCGCCTTACGTGGCGTCGAGCTTCTTCACCATCGACCTGGCGAGCATGCGCACCGAGCTGGAACAGATGCCCTGGATCGCCCACGCCGAAGTGCGTCGGGTGTGGCCGGACCAGGTGGTGATTCGCCTGGAAGAGCAACTGCCGGTGGCCCGTTGGGGCGACGAGGCACTGTTGAACAACCAGGGCCAGGCGTTCACTCCGCGTGAGCTGGCGAACTATGAACACTTGCCGCAGTTGTTCGGACCCCAGCGGGCCCAGCAGCAAGTGATGCAGCAGTACCAGGTGTTGAGCCAGATGCTGCGGCCCATGGGCTTTTCGATTGCCCGTTTGGAGCTGCGCGAGCGTGGCAGCTGGTTCTTGACCACCGGTGCCGGCAGCGCCGGGCCCGGCATTGAGTTGCTGCTGGGTCGCGATCATCTGGTGGAAAAGATGCGCCGCTTCATTGCCATTTATGAAAAGACGTTGAAAGAACAGATTACGAACATTGCGCGCATCGACCTGCGCTACGCCAACGGCCTGGCCGTCGGCTGGCGGGAACCTGTAGCGCCCACGACAGCCGAACCCGCTGTCGCGAAGAATTAAGAAGAGGCAGGACCATGGCAAACGTGCAAAGCGGCAAAATGATCGTCGGTCTGGATATCGGCACCTCCAAAGTGGTGGCGCTGGTGGGCGAAGTCGCGGCCGATGGCACGCTGGAAATCGTCGGTATCGGTACGCACCCGTCCCGCGGCCTGAAGAAGGGCGTGGTGGTGAACATCGAATCCACCGTGCAGTCGATCCAGCGCGCGGTAGAAGAAGCGCAACTGATGGCCGGCTGCCGGATCCACTCGGCGTTCGTCGGCGTTGCGGGCAATCACATCCGCAGTCTGAACTCCCATGGCATCGTGGCGATTCGCGACCGCGAAGTGAGCTCTGCCGACCTGGAGCGTGTGCTGGACGCCGCCCAGGCCGTGGCGATCCCTGCTGACCAGCGGGTGCTGCACACCTTGCCGCAGGACTACGTGATCGATAACCAGGAAGGCGTCCGCGAGCCTCTGGGCATGTCCGGTGTGCGCCTTGAAGCCAAGGTGCACGTAGTGACGTGCGCGGTGAATGCCGCGCAGAACATCGAGAAGTGCGTGCGTCGCTGTGGCCTGGAAATCGACGACATCATCCTCGAGCAACTGGCGTCTGCGTACTCGGTACTGACCGATGACGAGAAAGAGCTGGGCGTGTGCCTGGTGGACATCGGTGGCGGCACCACGGACATCGCGATCTTCACCGAAGGCGCGATCCGTCACACCGCAGTGATCCCGATTGCCGGCGACCAGGTGACCAACGACATCGCCATGGCCCTGCGTACGCCGACCCAGTACGCCGAAGAAATCAAGATTCGCTACGCCTGCGCCCTGGCCAAGCTGGCCGGTGCCGGTGAAACCATCAAGGTGCCGAGTGTCGGCGACCGTCCGCCCCGCGAGCTGTCCCGTCAGGCCCTGGCCGAGGTGGTCGAGCCACGTTACGACGAGCTGTTCACCCTGATCCAGGCAGAGCTGCGTCGCAGCGGTTACGAAGACCTGATCCCGGCGGGCATCGTGCTCACCGGCGGCACGTCGAAAATGGAAGGCGCGGTCGAATTGGCCGAAGAGATTTTCCACATGCCGGTGCGCCTGGGGGTTCCGCACTCCGTCAAAGGCCTGGCCGATGTGGTGCGCAACCCGATCTATTCCACCGGCGTCGGCTTGCTGTTGTACGGGCTGCAGAAACAGTCCGACGGCATCTCGTTCTCCGGGATCGGCAGCCGCGACAGCTACAGCAATGAAGAGCCGAAAGCGGCCCTGCTCGATCGCATCAAGAGCTGGGTGCAAGGCAACTTCTAAGCAACGGTTTCACGCGACACGTTTCAAGCAACAGGCAGTAAACGCAGTAGGCAGTAGGCGAAAAACTAGAGAAATGAAAGGAGAGGGAAAATGTTTGAACTCGTAGACAACGTCCCGCAAAGCCCGGTAATCAAGGTTATCGGTGTCGGCGGTGGCGGCGGCAACGCCGTCAATCACATGGTCAAGAGCAACATCGAAGGCGTGGAATTCATCTGCGCCAACACTGATGCTCAAGCGCTGAAAAACATCGGCGCGCGGACCATCCTGCAACTGGGTACTGGTGTTACCAAGGGTCTGGGTGCCGGCGCAAATCCTGAGGTCGGTCGTCAGGCCGCTCTGGAAGACCGCGAGCGCATCGCTGAAGTCCTGCAGGGCACCAACATGGTGTTCATCACCACAGGCATGGGCGGTGGTACCGGTACCGGTGCTGCGCCGATCATTGCCGAAGTGGCCAAGGAAATGGGGATCCTCACCGTTGCGGTGGTGACTCGTCCGTTCCCGTTCGAAGGCCGCAAGCGTATGCAGATCGCCGATGAAGGCATCCGCGCGCTGAGCGAAAGCGTCGACTCGTTGATCACCATTCCCAACGAGAAGCTGCTGACCATCCTCGGTAAAGACGCCAGCCTGCTGTCGGCGTTCGCCAAGGCTGACGACGTGCTGGCGGGTGCCGTTCGCGGTATCTCCGACATCATCAAGCGTCCAGGCATGATCAACGTCGACTTCGCCGACGTGCGTACCGTGATGAGCGAAATGGGCATGGCGATGATGGGCACTGGCTGCGCCAGCGGTCCGAACCGTGCACGTGAAGCCACTGAAGCGGCCATCCGCAACCCGTTGCTGGAAGACGTGAACCTGGAAGGCGCACGCGGCATCCTGGTGAACATCACCGCCGGTCCTGACCTGTCCCTGGGTGAGTACTCCGACGTGGGTAGCATCATCGAAGCCTTCGCTTCCGAGCACGCCATGGTCAAGGTCGGTACCGTTATCGATCCGGACATGCGTGATGAGCTGCATGTCACCGTGGTTGCCACCGGTCTGGGCGCGAAAATCGAGAAGCCTGTAAAGGTCATCGACAATACCGTTCACACCAGCCACGCCAGCCAGTCGGCTGCCGCTCCAGCGCCTGCGCGCCAGGAACTGCCGTCGGTGAACTACCGTGATCTGGACCGTCCGACCGTTATGCGCAACCAGGCTCAGGCCAGTGCTGCGACTGCGGCGAAGCTGAATCCGCAAGATGATCTGGATTACCTGGACATCCCGGCCTTTCTGCGTCGCCAGGCCGATTGATGGAATGTATCAGGGGTATTAGGGTGATTGGTGTTCAGCAAAGGCATGGTCTGCTATTATCGCCAGCCTTTGTTGATACCAGTTCGCAATTTGCGCTGAAGCGGCCCAAGCCATGATTAAACAACGCACCCTAAAGAATATTATCCGTGCCACAGGTGTAGGCCTGCATTCCGGGGAGAAGGTTTACCTGACTCTCAAGCCTGCGCCTGTCGACACCGGCATTGTGTTTTGTCGTGCCGACCTGGACCCTGTGGTGCAGATTCCTGCTCGCGCGGAAAATGTTGGTGAAACCACGATGTCGACCACATTGGTCAACGGTGACACCAAAGTGGACACGGTGGAGCATTTGCTCTCGGCCATGGCTGGCCTGGGCATCGATAACGCCTACGTCGAGCTCTCCGCGTCCGAAGTCCCGATCATGGATGGTAGCGCTGGACCCTTCGTATTCCTGATTCAATCTGCCGGCCTGGAAGAACAGGACGCAGCTAAGAAGTTCATCCGCATCCTTCGTGAAGTGACTGTGGAAGATGGCGACAAGCGCGCCACTTTCGTGCCTTTCGATGGTTTTAAAGTGAGCTTTGAGATCGATTTCGATCACCCGGTTTTCCGTGACCGCACCCAGAGTGCCAGCGTGGACTTTTCCAGCACGTCGTTCGTGAAGGAAGTCAGCCGCGCCCGGACCTTTGGTTTCATGAGTGATATCGAGTACCTGCGCAAGCACAACCTCGCACTCGGCGGCAGCGTGGAAAACGCCATCGTGGTCGACGCGGATGGTGTACTGAACGAAGACGGCCTTCGCTATGAAGACGAATTCGTGAAGCACAAGATCCTCGATGCAATTGGTGACCTCTACCTGCTGGGCAACAGCCTGATAGGTGAGTTCAAAGGCTTCAAGTCGGGCCATGCCCTGAACAACCAGCTACTGCGCAAGTTGATTGAGCAGAAAGATGCCTGGGAAGTTGTGACTTTCGAAGACGCCAGCACTGCACCGATCTCTTACATGCGTCCGGTTGCGGCCGTGTAATTTACTCTCTCTTTCCTTTTGTTTTTAAAGGCTGCCCTTAGGGTGGCCTTTTTTTATGCCTGTTTATTAACCCGGTACCACGCGATTGCGGCCATTGTGCTTGGCTCGGTAAAGCGCTTTGTCGGCGTTGTAGAGCAGGTTCTCCAGGGTGGCGCCGGTTGTTCCCGACCAAGTGCTGGTACCGATGCTGGCGGTCAACGTCGACACTTGGGGGCCGATCGGTGCCAGTTGTTCAATGGCGATACGAATCTTTTCCGCCAGGGCCAAGGCCCCCATCACGTCGGTGTCGGGCAGGATCACCGAGAACTCCTCACCGCCGTAGCGTGCCGCCAGGTCGGCAGGGCGGCGCACATTGGCCGCGATCAACTGGGCTACCACCTGCAAGGCGGTGTCCCCAAGCTGATGACCATGGCGGTCATTGAATTGCTTGAAGTGGTCGACATCGATCATCAGCAACGACAGCGGCGTGCCCGAGCGTTGGGCCCTGGCCCATTCGCGGGCGAGGGTTTCGTCCAGGGTTCGGCGATTGGCCAGGCCGGTCAAGGCATCAATGGCCGCCAGTTGTGCCAACTCCTGCTCGGCGCGATGGCGCCGCCTGAGTTCGTGGCACAGCAGCAACGTCAGCCACAGCAGGCCAATGCACAGGGCACCGGTGGCGCCGCTCACCAGCCAGGCCGTGCGCTGCCAGGAGGCGTAGACCTCGGCCGAGGACAGTGCCACCACCACGATCAGCGGCAAGTCGCCCACTTGGGAAAAGGTGTACAGGCGCGGCGTTCGGTCGACGCTGGAGATGCCGCTGAAGCTGCCGTTGCCCTCGCGCAGGATGCGCACGAAGTTCGGCCGCTGGCTGAAGTCCTTGCCGATCAGATCGTCGGCCAGGGGCGGTTGTTGGGCCAGCAGTATGCCGTCGCGGCTGACCAGGCTGATCGAGCCGTTGCGTCCGATATCGAGGTTTTTGAACAGCTGGTTGAAGTAGTTCAGGCGCATGGGCGCT
Source organism: Pseudomonas morbosilactucae (assembly GCF_023241665.1). Classification (NCBI taxonomy): domain Bacteria; kingdom Pseudomonadati; phylum Pseudomonadota; class Gammaproteobacteria; order Pseudomonadales; family Pseudomonadaceae; genus Pseudomonas; species Pseudomonas morbosilactucae. Next base: position 137,629 of record NZ_JALQCX010000006.1, read on the forward strand.
TCGGCGACACCGAAGAATTGTCCCTGCTCGTCCACCACTCGGCGGCTGAAACTGATGCGCCAGTCATGGTCTGCGGTGCGGGTGCGGAACGGTGGGCTGATTGTCATGCCCTGGTTGGGGTTTTGCACATGGGAGCGGAAGTACTCGCGATCGGCGTAGTTGCCCGTCCTGGGCGTGACCGAGGCCGAGTCAGCGAGGACGTCGCCGTGTTTGTCCAACAGTAGGATGTCGCCCTTGTAGGGCGCGGCAGTGGCGCGGTCGAAGAGCGCCAGATGGCGGATCTCAGCCGAGACTTTTTGCAGGTCTTCACGTCCGGCCGCGGCAATCAGGCCTTTGAGGGACAGGTCATAGAGTTCGACGTTGCGCAGTACGTCGGCGTCGATCAGTTGCACAATGTTGTTGGCCGAACGGGCCGCTGCCTGCTCGGCGCTGGCGTATTCGCGGATCAGTAAAAACGTCACGATGCCCAGGATGGCGATCACCATCAGTGAGCTTCCAGCGATCAGCATCCGTTCCGAGCGTGTTGAAAGCATCATATTGCGAGGTATCGCACTCCCTTCGCCCACGGTTCTGATTACGGCCGTTGGGTGAGTTGATAAGAATCCTTTTGGATAACGCCGACGCGCTGGCAAGGGCCGGCCATCCCTGCGGCGCATGTATAAATCCCAGGCACAAAAAAGGCCAGCAAAACGTGCTGGCCTTTTACTTCGCTGAGCTTAGAACAGGTTGAGCGGGTAATCGACGATCAGGCGATATTCATCCGTGTCGTTGTCCAGGGCGGCATAACCGCCGCTGCCGTGATGGGTCGCCCACTGCAGGCGCAGGGCCAGGTCTTTGGCTTCGCCGCCTTGCACCACGTATTGCAGGTCCAGGTCGCGCTCCCAATGCCGGGCATGCTTGCCCTCTGCGCTGTACCAGCTGGCGTAGCCACGGCTCTGCGGATCAACCCGGGTCAAGTCCAGTTCGCCACGGGAGTAGGACAGGGCCGACGTCAGCCCAGGCACGCCCAGGCCGACGAAATCGTACGCGTACTTGAGTTTCCAGGAGCGTTCATGGGGGCCGTTGAAGTCCGAGTATTGCTGGGAGTTGTCCAGGTACACGCTGTCGCCCTGGGCGATGTAGTCGAAGGGCGTGTCACCGTTGACCCGCTGATAGGCGGCCGTGACGCTGTGGTGACCCACGCCAACCGTCAGGTGCAGGCTGTAAGTGGTGTTGTCGATGTCGCCCAGTAACGCCTGGCCGGTGTCCTGGGTGTGGTAGAGGTGCAGGCCGGGGTTGATGACCAGTTCGTTCAGCATGTAGCGGTAGTCGAGGTCGTAGTAGTACTGGTTCCAGATGTCTTTGAGCTCTGAGGCGTACAGGCTGCTGGCCCACCCGGGAACGCCGCTCCAGGCCGCGCCGGCCCAGTTCAGGTGTCGGCTTTTGTCGCCGTCACCCAGGGTTCCGTAACTGCTGCCGATGCGCACGTGGTCGCTCTGGTTATAGGGTTTGGTGAAGCTGGCCTGGCCGCCTTCGAGCAGCCAACCATCGAAGCTGTGGTTGCTCAGGCTCACGCCGCGAAAGGTCTGGGGCAGCATGCGAGTCTGGCCGCCGGCGATCACCGGGTTGTTGAGGAACAAGTCGCCGATTTTGAGCTCGGTGTCGAAGGCCCGGACTTTCAAGGTTGCGCCCGCCGTAGAGAACGACCCCGGTGCTTTGCCGCTGCCGTCGCTGACCGGCAGGATGCTCGAACTGTCGGTGCCGCCACCGCCATCGAGCTTGAGGCCGAGCATGGCATTGGCGTCCAGGCCGAACCCCACGCTGCCCGTGGTGTAGCCCGATTCGAATACCCCAAGGAATCCTTGGCCCCATTCGATGTTGTCGTCGTTGTGCTGTTGTCGGTTGCGATTCATGTAGTAGTTGCGGGCATTGAGCTTGAGGCTCGAACCCTCGACGAATCCCTCGGCCGTGCTATCGTCCGCTGCGTGGGCGGTACACGCCATCGTTGCAGTCAATGCAATGAACAGGGGGTTGAGTGTTCGTGTTGCCTTTATCGCTGCCTTCATCGTATCGGGGCTCCTTGGGTCAATGGCGGCGTTTTTTATTCTGCACCGTCGCCAGTTTTCTACAGGGCAAAAAAAAGCCGCTGCAAGCAGCGGCTTTAAGACAATGGTCGCCCGGGTTGAACGCGGCGGCCTTGTCGAGGGAAACGTTCTAACGGGCTGCCTCAGCTGTCTTTCCGGGTGTCGGCCTGGTTGTGTTCGGCCGTGATTTTCTGGGCACTTTCACCTGTTTTCTGGCGGGTTGCCTGGGCCACCTGAGCGTCCTGGAACGCTGCGTCGCGTGCCGCATTGCGGGCCACGAAAGCCTGGGACTCTTCGGCCATGGCCAGGGGGCTGAGGAACAGGGAAGACAGGATAAAAGCGCTGGCGATACCCATGCTGTTTGACATCGTTGGCAGACCTTCTTGCAAAGCAAGTTCAATTCGGTGTGGCAAAAATATAGCGCCGCGCCTCAAGGAAAAAGAGCTCAAGCGTAAAAGGACTATTACCAAATAAACAAAAGTGGGCGCTGGCTTGTCAGCGATAGCGGTAACGCGGTTTGCAGCTGAGGGGCTGGCGTGATCGTCGGCAAGCCGGCTCCCACAGAGTCAACGTCAGAGCCAGCATCAGAGGGGGAGGTGGAGGCCGAAGGTGTTGATGCCTTGCTCGCTGCGCACAAACACCTCGCCACCGTGCATCAGGGCAATGGCCTTGACGATGGCCAGGCCCAGGCCATGGTTGGCGCCGCTGTTGCGACGTGAGGCATCGACTCGATAGAAACGCTCGAACAGCCGCGGCAAGTGCTCGCTGGCGATGCCCAGGCCGGGGTTGCTCACGGCAATCGCCACGTGTTGTTCGTGGCGCTGGATACGCACTTGGATCACCTGTCCGGGTTCGGTGTGTTGCACCGCGTTGCTCAGCAGATTGATCAATGCCCTGCGCAAGTGGGCGATCTCGATGGGCACCTGGGCATCGCCTTCGACTTCTACCCGGACCTGGGCGTCTTCCAGAATGAAATCCAGGTAGTCCAGGGTCGTCGCCACTTCCCCGGCCAGGGAGGTGCTGGTCAGGTGGGTGGCCTTGCTGCCTTGGTCGGCGCTGGCCAGGAACAGCATGTCGTTGATGATCGAGCGCAGGCGCTCCAGTTCTTCGAGGTTGGATTGCAGCACTTCGAAGTAATGTTCTGCCGAGCGCCCGCGGGTCAGCGCGACTTGGGTCTGGCCGATCAGGTTGGTCAGGGGCGAGCGCAATTCATGGGCCACATCGGCATTGAAGGATTCCAGCCGCGAATAGGCCTGTTCCACCCGCTCCAGGGTGGAGTTGAACGAGTTGACGAACTGGCTCAGCTCCGGTGGCAGCGGCGACAGCTGCAAGCGCCCGGACAGCCGAGGCGGCGCCAGGCGCTGGGCTTCCTGGGACAGCTTGATCAAGGGTTTGAGGCCGATCCGCGCCACCCAGTAGCCCAGGGCCGAGGCCAGCAACACGCCGACGATGGCCAGGCCGATCAGGGCTATCAGCAACTGATGCTGGGTCTGGTAGAAGGTCTCGGTGTCGATGGCGATCAAAAAGCGCAGGGCCGGGCGCTGTTCCTTGGCCGGCAGTTGGCTGACCAGCACTTTCAACGGGTAGGGATGCTCGGCCAGTGTCAGGTCGTGCATGCCCGCAGGGCCCTCGGCGAGGTCGCGGATCTGCCGGTCAGGGTTGCCGTATTCGTAGGCGGGGTCGCCGCTGACCGCCCAGAAGCGGATCCGCTTGTCTTCTTCGCTGAGCAGCTTGAGCTTGGCGTTGATCTTCGCCCAGTGCTCGGGCGTGCCGTAGCGGGTCAGCGCCGACTCCAGCACGCTGTAACGGGCGTCCAGTTCGGCTTCGGGCAACAGGCCCAGGCCCTTGTCCACCTGTTGATAGAGCGCACCGCCGATCAACAGGAAGATCAGCAGCGCCACCAGGGTGAACAGGCCGCTCAGGCGCAGGGCGATGGAGTTACTGGGCACTGCGGCTCTCCAGCACATAGCCCATGCCACGGATGGTGTGCAGCAGTTTTTCTTCAAAAGGCCCGTCGAGCTTGGCCCGCAGGCGCTTGATCGCGACTTCGACGACATTGGCGTCGCTGTCGAAATTGATGTCCCAGACCATTTCGGCGATGGCGGTCTTGGAGAGGATTTCGCCTTGGCGGCGGGCCAGCACGCTGAGCAGGGAGAACTCTTTGGCGGTCAGGTCGAGGCGGCTGCCGGCGCGGCTGGCCTTGCGGCTGATCAGGTCGATCCACAGGTCGGCGATGCTGATTTGCACCGGCTCGTGGCCACCGCTGCGCCGTGTCAGGGCTTGCAGCCGGGCCACCAGTTCAAGGAAGGAAAACGGCTTGCCCAGGTAATCGTCGGCACCGTCACGCAAGCCCTTGATGCGGTCCTCCACACGCTCGCGGGCGGTGAGCATGATCACCGGCGTCTGCTTGCGCGCGCGCAGGGCTCGCAATACACCAAAGCCGTCGAGGCCCGGCAGCATCACGTCGAGCACGATCACCCCGTAGTCGTTTTCCAGGGCCAGGTGCAGGCCCTCCAGCCCATCCCGGGCCAGGTCCACGGTGTAGCCCTGTTCCGTCAGGCCACGGTGCAGGTAGTCCGCGGTTTTTTCTTCGTCTTCGATAATCAGAACGCGCATGACCCGCCTCAGGTAGTGGTCGCCAGCACCGGGGCTGGTTTGGGCCGGTGGAATAGTCGCTCAAGCCACAAGTATATGACCGGCGTGGTGAACAGCGTCAGGGCCTGGCTCACCAGCAAGCCGCCGACCACCGCAATGCCCAGGGGTTGGCGCAGCTCGGCGCCGGCGCCGTAGCCGAGCATCAGCGGCAGGGCGCCGAGCAAGGCGGCCAGGGTGGTCATGATGATCGGGCGAAAGCGCGTGATACAGGCCTGGTAGATCGCGTCCTGTGGCGACAGACCGCGCTGGCGCTGGGCTTCCAGGGCGAAGTCGATCATCAGGATGCCGTTCTTCTTGACGATGCCGATCAGCAGCACCAGGCCGATCAGGGCCATGATCGAGAAGTCCTGGCCGAGCAGCCAGAGCATCATCAGCGCGCCGAGCCCGGCCGAGGGCAGGGTCGAGATAATGGTCAGCGGGTGCACGAAGCTCTCATAGAGCACCCCGAGAATGATGTACACCGCCACCAGCGCCGCGAGAATCAGCCAGGGCTGGCTGGCCAGGGAACTTTGGAACGCCTGGGCCGCGCCCTGGAAGTTGCCGCTGATGGCCGCCGGCATGCCGATCTCGTTCTTGGCCTGGTTGAGCAGGATCACCGCGTCCCCCAGGGCCACGCCAGGTGCCAGGTTGAAGGACAGGTTGGCCGCCGGGAACATGCCGTCATGGGCGATGGACAGTGGGCCGATGGTGGGCGCATCGAAGCGCGCCAGGGCCGACAGCGGCACCATTTCCCCGGTCAGCGGCGAGCGCAGGTAGAAGTAGTTGAGGCTTTCCGCCTTGCCGCGCTGGCGGGTGTCGAGTTCCAGGATGACGTTGTACTGGTTGATCTCGGTCTGGAATTCGTTGATCTGCCGTTGGCCGAAGGCGTCGTACAGGGCCTCGTCGACATCACTGGCGGTGAGCCCGAAGCGCGCCGCAGCGACACGGTCGATGTCGATGTGGGTGATGCTGCCGCCCAGTTGCAGGTCATTGGAAATATCGCGGAACGCCGGGTTGCTGCGCAGCTTTTCCGTCAGGCGCTGGGTCCAGGTGCTGAGGGTCGGGCCGTCGTTGCTCTTGAGCACATATTGGTATTGGGCCCGGCTCGGCCCGGAGCTGAGGTTGATGTCCTGGCCGGCCCGCAGGTACAGGACGATGCCGGGTATCGTCATTAATTTCGGGCGGATGCGGTCGATGAAACCGGCGGCAGAAACGTCGCGGTCGCCCCGTTGTTTCAAGGCAATCCAGAAGCGGCCGTTGGCGATGGTCTGGTTGTTGCCCGACACCCCGACCGAATGGGAGAAGGCCTGCACCGCCGGGTCGGTGGCGAGTATCTCGGCCAGCGCCTTGTGCTTTTTCACCATGTCCGGGTAGGAAATGTCGGCGGCGGCTTCCGTGGTGCCGAGGACGAAGCCGGTGTCTTGCACCGGGAAGAAGCCCTTGGGAATGAAGATGTACCCAATCACCGCCATGCCCAGGGTCAGGCCGAACACCCCCAGCATCAGTTTCTGGTGGGCCAGGGCCCGACGCAGACCGCGCTCGTAGAGCGCCAGCAGGCGCTCACCAAAGCCCGGCTTGGCGTGTTCCGGGTGCACCGGTGCGCGCATGAACAGCGCCGCCAGGGTCGGGGCCAGGGTCAGGGACACCACCACGGAAATCATGATGGTGCTGGTGGCAGTCAGGGCGAACTCCTTGAATAGCCGCCCGACCACGCCGCCCATGAACAGCAGGGGGATAAAGGCGGCGACCAGGGAGAAACTGATGGAGACCACGGTAAAGCCGATCTCGCTGGCGCCCTTGATGGCCGCCTCGCGCATGCCGTCGCCGGCCTCCAGGTGACGGTGGATGTTTTCCACCACCACGATGGCGTCGTCCACCACAAACCCCACCGCGACCACGATGGCCACCAGCGTCAGGTTGTTCAGGCTGAACCCCAACAGGTACATCAGGGCAAAGCTGGCGATCAGCGACACCCCGAGCACCGCCGAGACAATCAGGGTCGCCGACCACTGGCGCAGGAACAGCGCCATCACCGCCACCACCAGCAGCACGGCGATCAACAGGGTGATTTCCACTTCATGCAGCGAGGCGCGGATGGTCTGGGTGCGATCGATCAGCACCTGGACCTGCACTGACGCCGGCAGCATGGCCTCCAACCCGGGCAGGGCGGCGTGGATACGGTCCACGGTCTCGACGATATTGGCCCCCGGCTGGCGCGAGATCACCAGGTTGACCCCCGGCTGATCGCCGGACCAGGCCTGGATGTAATCGTTTTCCGGGCCGCTGACCACCTGCGCCACGTCCCTCAGGTGCACAGGGGCGCCGTTCTTGTAGGAAACGATCAACTGGCCGTATTCGTCGGGATGGAACAACTGATCGTTGGTCGACAGGGTGGAAATGCTCGACGCGCCATACAGCGCGCCCTTGGCCAGGTTGAGGCTGGTTTGCTGGATGGCCAGGCGGATGTCAGCCAGGGTCAGGCCGATGGCCGCCAATTGGTCAGCCGAAGCCTGGACCCGGATGGCCGGGCGCTGCTGGCCGGTGATGTTGATCTGGCCGACCCCATCGATCTGGCTGATCTGCCGGGCCAGTAGGGTTTCTGCGTAGTCGCTGAGTTCGGTGCCGGGCATTTGCGTGGAACTGACGCTGAGGATCAGCACTGGGCTGTCCGCCGGGTTGACCTTGCGCCAGGTGGGCAGGGTCGGCATGTCCTTGGGCAGTTTGCCGGCGGCAGTGTTGATCGCTGCCTGAACCTCCTGGGCCGCAGTGTCAATGCTTTTGTCCAGGGTGAACTGCAGGGTCAGCAGGGATGTGCCCAAGGCGCTGCTGGAAGTCATCTGGGTCATGCCGGGGATGGCGCTGAACTGCACTTCCAGGGGCGTTGCCACCGATGACGCCATGGTGTCCGGGCTGGCGCCGGGCAGGGCGGCAGACACTTGGATGGTGGGGAATTCGGCTTCCGGCAAGGGCGCGACCGGCAACCTCGGAAAGGCAATCAACCCCAGCAGCACCAGGGCAAAGGTCAAGAGCACGGTGGCGACCGGATGGTCGATGCACCAGGCCGATACCGAACCGTGCCCCTTCATGGCTGCGGCTCCACGGCCACCGCTTGCGGCGGCTCGCTGAGCACCTGGACCTGGGCGCCGGGCTTGAGCCGCGACTGGCCATCGCTGACCAGCACGTCATTGGCTTGCACACCCTTGATGATGTTCAGCTCGCTGTCCTGGTACACCAACTGCACCGTCACGGCCTCCACCTGGTCGCCCTTGATACGGTAGACAAAAGGCTGCTCCAGCCCGCGCTGCACCACCCCGGGCGGCACCGTCAGGGCGTTCGGGGCCACGGCGGTCTGGATCTTCACCGTCACCAGTTGCCCGGGCCAGAGCGCCTGCTGGGCGTTGTCGAATTCGGCTTTGGCGCGGATGGTGCCGGTGCTGGTATTGATCTGGTTGTCGATCAGGGTCAGGTGGCCATCCCCCAGCAACTGGCCGGTATCGGCCTGGGTGTCGGCCCCGATGTAGGCCTTGACCGCCGCTGGCTCAGGCGCCCGAATCAGCCCTTGCAGGGTCGGCAGCATCTGCTGGGGCAGGGAGAACTCCACGGCGATGGGGTCGATCTGGGTCACCGAGAACAGCCCCTGGGTATCGCTGGTGCGCAGGAAGTTTCCTTCATCCACGGTGCGAATGCCCACCCGGCCGCTGACGGGCGAGCGAATCTGCGTGTAGGAAAGCTGTACCTGGGCGGCGTCGATGGCGGCCTGGTTGCCCTGGGCCGTGGCCTTGAGCTGGTTGACCAGCGCTTGTTGCTGGTCGTAGGTCTGCTTCGACACGCCGTCGTCCACGGACAGCAACTTGTAGCGTTTGAGGTTGATCAGGGCCACTTGCAGTTGCGCCTGGTTTTCCGCCAGTTGCGCCCGGGTCTGGTCCAGGTTGGCGCGGATCGAACGATCATCAATGGTTGCCAACAGATCACCGACCTTGACCCGTTGCCCCTCCTTGACCAGCACCTTGGTGAGGATGCCGTCCACCTGCGGGCGAATCACCACGCTGTGCAGCGACAACACCGAGCCGATACCCGTGGTGTAGCGCGGCACGTCGCGCTGCTGCACAGCCACCACCCGCACGGGGATCGCAGTCGGGGCGGCCAGTTTGGCCTTGGCCGGTTTGTTCAGCAGCCACAGGCCGGCGGCCAGCATCACGGCGAGCACGCCGACGATCACGACTGTTCTTGAGGAGGTTCGCATGGGAGTAGAGCGCCGGGGGCAATTGAAGTCGGGGAACGGCCAATAGCAATGGCTCATTTATAGCGTGTTAACCCGGTCAGCAACGTGACGGCTACCTGTCAGCGCTGTCAGCAAAGGCAGCCAATGCATGGGCGCAGGTTAAAGATCCGCAGCGCACAGGTATACTGCCGCCTTCTGTGGCCTGTTCCTTGGCCCGGTTCTTCTTTATCTCCCCGGAGCTTCCATGAATTCCCCTGTACAACCGCCAGTGGACGACGCCCTGAGCGCTGATCCGGTTGCCGAGACCAGCGAACACCCAGCCGAGGCTGAGGGCGGTGCCGCCATCCCGGCCTTCAAGTTTCCGTTCAATCCGTCGGCGTTCGCCCAGGCGAAAAACGCCCAGCAGCCTTGGTACAAGAACGGCGCGACCAACGGCCATACCAAGACACCAGGGGCTGCACCACCCGGCACCCGTCGCTCCATGGGCAAGCGCTAACGCTTGCAGGTGATGAGCATTGGCGCATGTTTGCCGAAGTTCCCAGCAATGATGGCTAATTGCTTTAACCCTGAGCTGGATCAGTATTTGTGGAATCAGTGCGCTTAGAGTCAGCAGCCCTGCCGAGACTCTTCCAATAATACGAGCGCGCTTTCCATGAAGATCAATCTCCCGGTAACGGGGCGAAATGTGGATTTTGCCCCTGATGCGAACATTCTCTCGACCACCGATCTGACCAGCGCGATCACCTACGCCAATCCCGATTTCATCAGGATCAGCGGCTACAGCCGGGAAGAGCTGCTGGGCTCGCCGCACCATCTGTTACGCCATCCAGACATGCCGCCTGCGGCTTTTGCCCACATGTGGCGAACCCTCAAGAGTGGGCGCTCATGGATGGGGCTGGTGAAAAACCGCTGCAAGAATGGCGACCATTATTGGGTCAGCGCTTATGTCACCCCGGTCACCCGGGACGGTGTGGCGGTGGAGTACCAGTCGGTGCGCACCAAACCCACGACCCGGCAGATAGCCGCAGCGGAACAGGCCTACGCGCGCCTGCTCAAGCCTGGGCCACGTTGGCGCCGGCTGCCATCTGTATCCCTGTCGCTCAAGCTTTGGGGCTGGGTGAGCCTGGCGTTCGTTGGTTCCCAAGGGCTGGCGACGGCGCTGCTGCCAGGGTCGGCCCTGGCGACGGTGTTGGCGGTGGGGCTCGGCAGCGGGCTCAGTGCCTTGGGCGTCGGGCTGCTGTTACGGCCCCTCAAGCGCCTGACTGAGCGGGCCTTGGACATTGCCGACAACCCTTTGAGCCAAAGGCTTTATACCGGGCGTGGGGATAGCGTTGGGCAGATCGAATTCGCGCTGCACATGCTGGAAGCCCAGGTCGGTGCCGTGGTCGGCCGTATCGGCGATGCGTCCCAGCGCCTGGCCGGGCACGCCGCGCAATTGGTCGAGCACCTGCAGCACAGCCACCGCAGCACCTTGGAGCAACAGGCAGAAACCGACCAGGTGGCCGCCGCCATCCAGCAAATGGCCGCCAGTGTGGCTGAAGTCGCCAGCCACGCCCAGCAAGCCTCGCGCACCGCCGACCAGGCTGAAAATGAAACCCGCGAAGGCCATCAGTTGGTGGGCGAAAGCCGCAGCGCTGCGCAGTACCTGGCGGGGGAGTTGGCCCGTGCCACCGAAGTGATCCATCAACTGGAAAGCCACAGCGCGGATATTTCCGGGGTGCTGGAGGTGATTCGCAGCATCGCCGAGCAAACCAACTTACTGGCGCTGAATGCGGCGATCGAGGCAGCCCGGGCTGGTGAGCAGGGCCGTGGTTTCGCGGTGGTGGCCGATGAAGTGCGCGGCCTGGCCCGGCGTACTCAGGAATCGACCCAGGAAATCCAGCGCATGATCAGCACCCTGCAAAACGGCGCGCGGGACGCGGTGCAGGTCATGCAGCAGAGCAGCGAGCATGCGCAGAACAGTGTGGATCAGGCCCAACGTGCGGCCGCGGCCCTGGACGGCATCAGCCTGCGGGTCAACCAGATCACTGAAATGAGCCTGCAAATCGCCTCGGCGGTGGAGCAACAGAGTGCGGTCAGTGAGGACATCAACCGCAACATCATCGGCATTCGCCAGGCCTGCGACGTGACGGTCAGTGCCGGGCAGCAGAGCCACATCAACTCAGGCGATGTGGCTGGGCTGGCGGGAGACCTGCGGCAACTGGCCCAGGAGTTCTGGCACAAGCGCGGCTAGGCCGATCATCGGCCGGCCGTCACTGGCTGCCCGGAACTCAGGCCGCGCGCAGGGATATGAAGGTGTAGTCCAGCGCGGCGTCCAGGGTCACCTCGGCCCCGGCCGCCAGGACCTGTTCGGCAACGTCCGTACCGGAAACATGGAAGCGCCAGGCGTGGCGGCTTTCCGGCAAGGCTTGGGTCTTGACCTGGTCGATGGCCATCGCCAGCGCCTGCATGTTGGGCAGGTAGGCGGTAAACCCGTCGCCCTTGAGCGCCGTGGTCCGAATACCGAGTGCGGCGCAGATCGCTTCCTTGAACGGGATGTCGTCACGGTCGGCCTGGCGCGAGCGTTGGATCAACTCGGCCAGGGGCTGGTCCACCAACTGGTCGGCGAGGATCAACAGCGGGCCCTGTTCCCAGGATTCGGGCGGGCATTCCTTGGCATCAGGCTTGAGGGGGATGTGGGGATTGATTTCCATCGGGTAGATGCGGCACACCAAGGGCCGTCGCTCGTAGATGCGGCACAGGTTTTCTTCGTCAAGATTCCGGCAGCGCCCCGGGTTGAAGGCGGCAAAGGTGATGGCCACATAGGCTTGAGCCTGGCCGCTGGGCACCATACAGGAACGGCGCTGGGCGTGTTCGCGCTGTTCCACCGGCAGCCCCAGGCCATTGCCCAGGAACCCTTCCACCAGGACGATCACCTGGCCGCCGTCAGTCGCCCAGTCCCGGGCTTCCGTGAGGGTCAGGGGAACGTGATGGTCGGTGCAGCACTTGCCGCAGCCGACGCAGGAAAACTGTGTATTCATTGAGCGAAAAGCCGTGATCGGAAAGCCATAGGCGCGCCGGGATTACAGCGGTCGACGCGAGAAGAGCAGTGTCGAAGCAAGTTGTGCGCCAGTCAGCGGGCTTTCAGGGTGGGGGCAATGCTGTCCCACTCGCTGACATGGGCGGTCTTGCTGGCTTTGTGATAGAGGCACAGCTCGATGCCTTTCTGGCCCTTCATGTGTTTTTGCGGGTACTGGCCCTGTAGTAGCAGGGCGCTGTAGCCCACCTTGTCGTCGAATTGCGCGGCACGGCCGCTGGGTTGGGGATTTTTCAGGCCGCTGGCCTTGAGGCAACTGGCGATGACCGCCTTGTCATATTGGGCCCAGGCATCGCTGCTGGAGGCCTGTGCCAGCGGGCTCAGAAGACAGGAGCAGGCGAGGGCGGCGAGGAGGTTTTTCATGTGGGTGCTTCCCGGGGTTCCCTTGGATGCCGGGCAGTATGCCTCAACGACGCAGGTTACCGCGGGATCGGTTCACGCCGTACCAAGCGCATGCCGACGCTGGCATACAGGTGCCGGGCAGGCTGGTTGTCTTCCCTCACCTTGAGGTCGACCCAGCCTTCGCGACGCTGTTGGAACACCTGGAACACGTGCTGCAGCAAGGCTCGCCCCAAGCCCTGGCGGCGGGCTCGCGGGTGGACCACCAAGTCCTTGAGGTAGGCGCTGGTCCAGCACTGGGCAACGGCCACCGGGCCTTGGGCGTCGACCGCGACAAAGCACAGCGCCGGATCGTATTCGGCGTCCTGTTCCAGTTGTTGGCGCCAGGTGTCAAGCGTGGGCATGTCGCCACCGGCCTCTTCCTGGCCGAGTACCAGCAGTTGGTGCACGGCCGCGGCCTGGTGCGGCTGGTAGGGCTGGAGCTGGATACCTGCCGGCCAATCTGGGGCGGGCAGTACCGGGGCCAGGTCGCGCCGCAGCAGCAGGCAGTAGTCCTCGGCCAAGGTTCAGGCGCTCTGGGTCTCGATGGTTTTGGCCGCCTCGATCAGGCAGCGGGTCAGCTCAGGCGACGAGAACTTGGTGAGTACCGCGTTGGCCCCGGCCAGCCGTGCCTTCTCGCTGTTCATGGCGCTGTCCAGGGAGGTGTGCAGCAACACGTAGAGGTGGGCGAAATCCGGGGTCTCGCGCAGGGTGCGGGTCAGGGCGTAGCCGTCCATTTCCGACATCTCGATGTCCGAGACGATCAGGTTGATCTCGTTGGCCGTGCCTTGCAGTTCCAGCAGGCACTCGATGGCTTCCCTTGCGCTGCGGGCAGTGTGGCATTGCAGGCCGAGGTTGCGCAGGGTGTGCACCGATTGCGCCAGCGCCACCTGGCTGTCATCCACCACCAGGATGCGTGCGTTGCCCAGGGCCTCGGCGTCTTCCATGTTCAGCTCAGTGGGGGCCATTTCGATCTGTGCGGGGGCGATCACGTGGATCACTTTCTCGATATCCAGTACCTGCACCAGGGTGCCGTCGACCTGGGTCACGCCGGTGATGTAGGACTTGACGCCGCCGGAACCGAACGGCGGTGGACGAATATCGGTGGTCAGGCAGTGGACGATCTTGCTCACCGCCTGCACATGCAAACCCTGCTTGGAACGGCTGACGTCGGTGACGATCAGGCAGCCACCGTCCGGGTCTTCCAGAGGGCGTTCGCCAATCGCTCGGCTCAGGTCGATGACCGACAGTGAGGCACCACGCAGCGTGGCGATGCCTTTTACATGGGGGTGGGACTCCGGCAGCTTGGTCAGCGGCGGGCAGGGGATGATTTCACTGACTTTCAGCAGGTTGATCGCCATCAGCTTGCCGCTGCGCAAGGTAAACAGCAGAAGCGATAGAGAGTCTGCGCGGGCTTTGTTGGAGGACATAAAAACCTTCTTGGGAAAAATTGGCGTGTGGCTCGACCCACGGACAACCATTGATAACGGGTTATCGACGTATTCAGGGCTGGCTTTAGCGCCGAGCCGGCTTTCTGTCGTCTTGCAGTGCCTGTTTACCGGCGCAGGCCCAGGCGCTTGGCCAGGCGGCTGAGGTTGGCCCTGTCCAAGCCTAGCTCACGGGCCGTGCTGGCCCAGTTGTGTTGGTGCCGTTCAAGACAGGCATTGATCAGGTGGCGTTGATAGTCGTCAGTGGCCTGGCGCAGGTCACCAGGGAAGGGGGCTGTGCTGGCGGCTTCAAACTGGAGGGCCGGTGTCGCGGAGTCTTGCTCGCTGATGTGGGGCAGGTCCAGGTCCTTGGCATCCAGGCTGAGGATCTTCGGTCGCTCTCGGCAATTGCCCAGGGCTTTGAGGGCGCTGCGGCCAATCAGGTGTTCCAGTTCGCGTACGTTCCCCGGCCAGTCATAGGCCAGCAGTGCCGCTTGCGCGTCCGCGCTCAGGCGCAGGCTGCCCAGGCCCATGCGCGAGCGGTTCTGTTCGAGGAAATAGCCGCTGAGCAGCAACACATCGCGCCCGCGTTCGCGCAGGGCCGGGACCCGCAGCGGGTAGACGCTGAGGCGGTGGTAGAAGTCGGCGCGGTAACGGCCGCTGCGCACTTCTTCGGCCAGGTCGCGGTTGGTGGCGGCAATCAGGCGCACGTCCACTTGATGTTCCTTGTCTGAGCCCAGGCGCTGTAGCTGGCCGCTTTGCAGGACCCGCAGCAACTTGGCCTGGACCGTCAGCGACAGCTCGCCCACCTCATCGAGAAACAGGGTGCCGCCATTGGCCAGTTCGAATTTGCCGCGACGGTCGGCGGTGGCGCCGGTAAAGGCACCGCGGACATGGCCGAAGAGTTCGCTTTCCACCAGGGTGTCGGGCAGGGCCGCGCAGTTGAGGCTGATGATGGGGCGGCTGGCACGGTTCGACGCGGCGTGAATGGCTTGGGCCACCAGCTCCTTGCCGACCCCGGTTTCACCGGTGATCAACACCGTCAGCTCGCTGCCGCCCACCAGTTGGATTTCTTCCAGCAAGCGTTTGTGGGCCTTGCTCTGGCCGATCATCTCGCGGTTCTGGCCGCTGGCCTGGCGATAGACTTCGGCCCGCTGGTGTTCATCTTCGGCACGCAGGGCCAGGCGTTCAATGCGTTCGGCGACGTTGACCGTCGCCGCGGCCAGGCTGGCGAAGGCTTGCAGGGCGTCCAGTTCAATGGGTTCGAAGCGCTGCGGGTCCAGGGCATCTAGGGTCAGCAGGCCCCAGGGGCGCTCGTCGATAAACAGCGGGCAGCCCATGCAGTCGTGGACTTCCAGGTGCTCGGTGAGCCCTTCCACTAAGCCGTCATAGGGGTCGGGCAGGGGGCTGTCGCTGGCAAAACGGATAGGGCCTGGGCTGCTTAGCAGTGCGGCAAAGCGCGGGTGCTCGTTGACCTTGAAGCGTCGGCCCAGGGTATCGGTGCTCAAGCCGTCCACGGCCAGGGGCACCAGGCAGTCGCTGTCCAGTCGCAGCAGCGCGGCGGCGTCGCAGGGCAGTAGGGCGCGCATGGCTTCCAGTAGGCGCCGGTAGCGTTCGCCTTCCGGCAGCTCGCGGGACAGGTCGGCCACCAGGGGCAGCAGGGTCGTGAGCAACGATTTTGCAGTCATAAAGACTCCTATTGGTCGTTTTGACTATAAAGCGTCTGTGGTCTTAATGACTATGTATTTTATAAGTATTTGATTTGTATGGTTTTTTTAAGTGGCATGAAATCTGATTAGACCAAGGCAACCTGCTAGATACCTAAAAGCCCAGGAGTTGTCCTTATGCTTAGCGTCCAAGATCGCGCCATTATCAAATCCACGGTTCCCCTGCTGGAAAGCGGCGGTGAAGCCTTGATCACCCACTTCTACCGGATGATGCTCAGCGAGTACCCGCAGGTGCGGCCCCTGTTCAACCAGGCGCACCAGGCCAGCGGCGACCAGCCCCGGGCGCTGGCCAATGGGGTGCTGATGTACGCCCGGCACATCGACCAGTTGGATCAACTGGGCGACCTGGTGGCGAAAATCATCAACAAGCATGTGGCCCTGCAGATCCTGCCGGAACACTACCCGATTGTCGGCCACTGCCTGCTTCGGGCGATCTCTGAAGTGCTGGGCGACGAGATTGCCACCCCCGAGGTGATGCAGGCCTGGGGCGCGGCCTATCAGCAGTTGGCGGATATCCTGATCGGTGCCGAGTCGGCCATTTACGAGCAGAAGGCCAGTGCCCCCGGTGGATGGCGCGGGTCTCGGCCCTTCACCCTGGTCAAACGGGTGGAAGAAAGCGCGGAAATCACGTCGTTCTACTTCGAACCTGCGGACAAAGGCCCGATCCTGGTGGCAGAGCCGGGGCAATACATCGGCTTGCAGCTGTTCCTGGGCGGTGAGGAAATCCGTCGCAACTACTCGCTCTCGGCCCTCTCCGACGCCGGCCAGTACCGTATCAGCGTCAAGCGCGAAGCCGGTGGCCGCGCCTCCAATTATCTGCATGACCAGCTACAGGTCGGCGCCGAGATCCAGCTGTTCCCGCCAGCAGGGGAATTCACCCTGGCTGCTGGCGACAAGCCGCTGGTGCTGATCAGCGGTGGCGTGGGTATCACCCCGACCCTGCCGATGCTCGAAGCGG
The DNA here is from genome assembly GCF_023241665.1 of Pseudomonas morbosilactucae. NCBI lineage: Bacteria > Pseudomonadati > Pseudomonadota > Gammaproteobacteria > Pseudomonadales > Pseudomonadaceae > Pseudomonas > Pseudomonas morbosilactucae. The sequence goes on from NZ_JALQCX010000006.1 coordinate 154,114, forward strand.
CCCTGGCCAGCCAGCGCCCGGTGCACTTTATCCACTGCGCGCGCAACGGCGGGGTGCATGCGTTTCGTGAGTGGGTGGATGGGCTTGCCGCCCGTCATCCCCAGCTCAAGCGCTTCTACTGTTACGCCGAGGACGACGGCGTCAGCCCGGCGGCCGACCAACTGGGCCTGCTGAGCCAGGAGCGACTGGCGCAATGGCTGCCCCAGCAGCGTGACCTGGACGCCTACTTCCTGGGCCCTAAAGGCTTTATGGCGGCGATCAAGGGGCATCTCAAAGCCCTGGGCGTGCCGGAGCGGCAGAGCCGTTACGAGTTCTTCGGCCCGGCCGCTGCCCTGGAGTAACCGAGCGCCTGGCGCTGCCGTGTCGCTTGCGCACGGGGCGACCAGCGCTGGCCAGCCCGCTCCTGCCAGGGCGCGGGCTGGCCTGATAGGCGGCCAGCATTAATCCCTCCTTAACCTGCCTAGCGTTAATTCCTCCGATGCTGTTTGCGGGCAGGTGCTCAAAGCCCCTGGCCAGCGTGTAGACTTCCCGGCAAACAGGCCTATCGAAGACCCTCTCGGCGGCGGCGCGCTGCGGCCGAACCATAGACAAGAAAGGAATTGGGATGAGTGACGACACACTGCGTTTGGGACGCGAGCGGCGTTTCCTGGTGCTGCTGGGCGTGATCTGCCTGGCGCTGATCGGCGGCGCACTGTACATGCAGGTGGTGTTGGGCGAGGCGCCTTGCCCGCTGTGCATTCTGCAGCGTTATGCATTGCTGCTGATCGCCCTGTTCGCTTTTATCGGGGCGGCCATGAGAACCCGACGTAGCCTCACGATCCTCGAAACCCTGGTGGTCCTCAGTGCCATCGCCGGGGCTGCGGTGGCGGGGCATCACGTGTACACCCAGTTCTACCCGGCGGTGAGTTGCGGCATCGATGTGCTGCAGCCGATTGTCGACAGCCTGCCCCTGGCCACGATCTTCCCCCTGGGCTTTCAGGTCGACGGCTTCTGCTCCACGCCTTACCCGCCGGTGCTTGGTTTGTCCCTGGCGCAGTGGGCGCTGGTGGCCTTTGTCCTGACGGTGGTACTGGTACCGCTGGGGGTTGTCCGCAATCGCAAGAAAACCGCTTGAGCGTTCCGTAAAAGCCTTGGCCCCCACAGTGGGCGCCGAGGCTTTTTTTTGCCTTCAGCGCGCAGGTCAAGGGGTCGTGATTCAGGGCAAACAAAGGCGGCTAAAAAGTGCGACATGTTGTCACACGCAGGGTGTCGCAGTGGGTGGCTCAAGTGAGGCTTCAGGGCGCGTTTCGAGACGATGTGAACCACGGGTGCCTGTCAGTTTGTGCAGCCGGGTGAGGGGGGCAATAAGCGTAGCCTGCTATCGAAGTAACCGGCTTAAACCCTCGTTTTACAAGGGATGGCGCCATGCCATGGGGTTGCTCAGAGTATTCTCGGGGCGGCTCGGATAAATGCTTTGAAGGTCGTTTTAGGGCTTTTTGTTGCGAATGAAAATCGCTATTATCCGAGCCTTTCGTAACAGTCGTCAGGCATTGTTGCGCCATTCGATAAGATTTATTTCGGGATGAGACATGGTTTATGAAACGCGACATATCTACAATCGCCCGCACTAAATCCCGGCGCTGCTCATCCCGTGAGCATACGAGGGTGGTCTCGGGGCGAAGAATGCTCGATTGAGGCCCCAGGTGTCGGCACCTTCCAAACTTCCGCACCAAATGGAATTGGTCTGTAACAAGGCCTTTGACCACGAATTCGAATAAGAACTCACTGCTGGCCCAGGATTTGTCGTTGAGCGATTAACGCGATGGGCAGGCCCTTATTCAATCGAAGAGAAATGCCAACCCTTGGCAGGGTGAAGTGTTGGCGATCAAAACCCAACTGCATTGCGCAAGCTGCTTTAGAGGTCGTGAGATGAGTAAAAACAGGTACACCCGATTACTAGGCTTATTGCCTCTGGCCGGCATGCTGTTGCTGCTGGGAGGTTGCAAGTGGACCTTGCTCGATCCAAAGGGCCAGGTCGGTCTGGATCAACGCAACCTGATCATCACTGCCACCTTGCTGATGCTGTTGGTTGTGGTTCCGGTGATCGTGATGACCTTCGCGTTCGCCTGGAAGTATCGTGCGTCCAACACCAACGCCACCTACGCGCCTAAGTGGTCGCACTCCACCAAGATCGAAATTGCGGTCTGGCTGGTTCCGGTGCTGATCATCATTGCCCTGGGTTACATCACCTACAAGTCGACCCACGCTCTGGACCCTTACCGTCCGCTGGATTCCGACGTCAAGCCGGTCACCATTGAAGTGGTCGCGCTGGACTGGAAGTGGCTGTTCATCTATCCCGAGCAAGGGATCGCCACGGTCAACAAGATCGTGTTCCCGGCCAACACGCCAATCAATTTCAAAGTCACTTCCGACGCCGTGATGAACTCGTTCTTCATCCCGGGCCTGGGTGGCCAGATCTACGCGATGGCGGGCATGCAGACCAAGCTGCACCTGATTGCCAACCAGAACGCCGAGCTTGATGGTATCTCCGCCAACTACAGTGGCGCGGGCTTTACCGGCATGAAATTCAAAGCAATCGCCACCACCCAGGAAGAGTTTGACGCCTGGGTAAAAGAAGCCAAGAGCTCACCAAAACAGCTTGAAAAAGCTGAATACGAAGCCCTTGCCAAGCCAAGCCAGAACAACCCTGTAGAGCTGTACTCCTCGTACGCGCCGGACCTGTTTCAGAAAATCATCGATAAGTATGAAGGGATGAAACCAGGCACGCCGGTCAAGCACGAGAAGAAAGAAGTGGCTGCTGTGGAAGGGACGGACGCAAATTCGCATTCAGCTGCCGGGGCAGAGGAGTAAACGATGTTTGGTAAATTAAGTTGGGAAGCGGTCCCGTTCCACGAGCCGATCGTGATGGTGACCATCGCCATGATCGCGCTGGGTGGTCTGGCGCTGTTTGCGGCAATCACCTACTTCAAGAAGTGGACCTACCTGTGGACCGAGTGGCTGACTTCGGTCGACCACAAGAAAATCGGTGTGATGTACATCATCGTCGCCATGATCATGCTGCTGCGTGGTTTTGCCGATGCCATCATGATGCGTACCCAGTTGGCCATGGCCACCGAGGGTTCGCCGGGCTACTTGCCGCCTGAACACTATGACCAGATCTTCACCGCCCACGGTGTGATCATGATCATCTTCATGGCGATGCCTTTCTTCACCGGCCTGATGAACCTGGCAGTGCCGCTGCAGATCGGCGCGCGTGACGTTGCGTTCCCGTTCCTCAACTCCCTGAGCTTCTGGCTGCTGGTTTCCGGCGTCGTGCTGATCAACCTGTCCCTGGGCGTCGGCGAATTCGCCAAGACCGGTTGGGTTGCCTATCCGCCGTTGTCGGGGCTGCAATACAGCCCGGGCGTGGGGATGGATTACTACATCTGGGCGCTGCAGCTATCGGGTCTAGGGACAACGCTGACGGGGGTCAACTTCCTGGCCACCGTGCTGAAAATGCGTACCCCTGGCATGAAGCTGATGGACATGCCGATCTTCACCTGGACCTGCACCTGGGCCAACGTGCTGATCGTGGCTTCGTTCCCGATCCTCACCGCTACCCTGGCACTGCTGACGCTTGACCGTTACATGGATTTCCACATTTTCACCAATGAACTTGGTGGCAATCCAATGATGTACGTCAACCTGTTCTGGGCTTGGGGTCACCCTGAGGTTTACATTCTGATTCTGCCGGCGTTCGGGATCTTCTCCGAAGTCATCTCGACCTTCTCCGGCAAGCGTCTGTTTGGCCACCACTCGATGATCTACGCTTCCGGCGCGATCTCGGTACTGGGCTTCATGGTTTGGCTGCACCACTTCTTCACCATGGGTTCTGGGGCTAGCGTCAACGCCTTCTTCGGCCTGGCGACGATGCTGATTTCGATCCCGACGGGGGTGAAGCTATTCAACTGGCTGTTCACCATCTACCACGGCCGTCTGCGCATCACCAGCCAGGTTCTGTGGACCCTGGGCTTCATGGTGACCTTCGCTATCGGCGGCATGACCGGCGTACTGCTGGCCATCCCGGGTGCTGACTTCGTACTGCACAACAGCCTGTTCGTGATCGCTCACTTCCACAACGTGATCATCGGCGGCGCGGTATTCGGCTACATCGCAGGTTTCAGCTTCTACTTCCCGAAAGCGTTCGGCTTCAAGCTGCACGAGGGTTGGGGCAAGGCTGCATTCTGGTTCTGGATCTCGGGCTTCTTCGTCGCGTTCATGCCGCTCTATGCACTGGGCTTCATGGGCATGACCCGTCGTCTGAACGCCACCACCAACCCTGAGTGGGTGCCGTACCTGTACGTCGCCATGTTCGGTGCGGTGATGATCGCTATCGGTATCGCCTGCCAGCTGATCCAGCTGTACGTCAGTATCCGTGACCGCAAGCAGAACGAATGTGTGTCGGGCGACCCATGGAATGCTCACACCCTGGAATGGTCGACCTCGTCGCCACCGCCGTTCTACAACTTCGCCGTGCTGCCGAAAGCCACCACGATCGACCCGTTCACCGAAGCCAAGGAAGACGGTACCGCGTACCAGAAACCGGCTCGCTACTCGCCGATCCACATGCCAAATAACACCGCTACCGGTGTGGTCATGGGCGCTCTGTTGACGGTCTTCGGTTTCGCCATGATCTGGCACATCTGGTGGCTGGCCATCGCAAGCCTGGCAGGCACCGTGATCTATTTCGTGATCCACGCGGCTCGTGATGATCAAGGCTACATGGTGCCGGTCGACGTGATCGAACGCATCGAAGCCGAGCAGCACGCTCGCCTGGTAGCCGAGAAGAAGATTCCGGCCAACCGTGTTGAAACCTCGTTGGAACAGGCTTAAACCATGTCGAACTTAGTGACCAATGCTGGACACGCCCATGTCGATGACCATGGGCACGATGACCATCACCACGACTCGGGCGAGATGACCGTCTACGGTTTCTGGCTCTACCTGATGACCGACTGCATCCTGTTTGCGTCGATCTTCGCGGTGTACGCGGTACTGGTAAACAACGTAGCGGGTGGCCCGTCGGGCCACGACATCTTCGAACTGCCTTACGTACTGGGCGAAACCGCCTTGCTGCTGTTCAGTTCGATCACCTACGGCTTCGCCATGCTGGCGTTCTACCGGGGTAACAAGAAGGGCGTCCTGACCTGGTTGGGCCTGACCTTCGTGCTCGGCCTTGGCTTTATCGCCATGGAGATCAACGAGTTCCACCTGCTGATCTCCGAAGGCTACGGCCCTAGCCGTTCCGGCTTCCTGTCGGCGTTCTTCACCCTGGTCGGTACCCACGGTCTGCACGTGACTGCAGGTCTGATCTGGATGGCGATCATGATGTACCAGGTCAACAAGCATGGCCTGACCTCGACCAACAAGACCCGCCTGAGCTGCCTGAGCCTGTTCTGGCACTTCCTGGACGTGGTCTGGATCTGCGTCTTCACCGTTGTCTACTTGATGGGGACTCTGTAATGGCTAATGCACACTCCCATGACAGCCATGATGCGAGCCACGGCAGCGTAAAGTCTTACGCTATCGGCTTCATCTTGTCGGTGATCCTGACGATCATCCCGTTCGGCCTGGTGATGTACCCGACCCTGCCGAAGGCCACCACTCTGGCCATCGTGTTGTTGTTTGCAGTGATCCAGGTGGTTGTTCACCTGTACTACTTCCTGCACCTGGACCGTTCCCAGGCTCAGCGTAACAACGTGATTGCGTTTGTCTTCACGGCCATTGTGATCGTCCTGCTGGTTGGCCTGTCGTTGTGGATCATGTTCAGCATCCACACCTACATGATGGCGAAGTGAGGTAAGAACCGATGTCGCTCAAGCACTTTATCCAAATCACCAAACCGGGGATCATTTTCGGTAACGTGCTTTCTGTGGCAGGCGGTTTCTTCCTGGCCTCCAAGGGGCATGTCGATCTGGCCATTTTCCTGGCTGCGATGATCGGCACGTCCCTGGTGGTCGCTTCCGGTTGCGTGTTCAACAACTGCATCGACCGCGACATTGATCTGAAGATGGAACGCACCAAGAACCGGGTGCTGGTCCAGGGCTTGATCTCCCTGAAACTGGCCCTGGTCTACGCGACCATCCTGGGCATCGCTGGCGTGGTGTTGCTGTACCGCGTGGCCAATCCGTTGGCCGCACTGTTCGCGGTCATCGGTTTTGTCATCTACGTCGGCTTCTACAGCCTGTACCTCAAGCGCAAGTCGGTTCACGGCACGCTGGTGGGCAGTCTGTCGGGGGCGATGCCGCCGGTGATCGGTTATGTGGCCGTGAGCAACAGCTTCGACATGGCTGCATTGACCCTGCTGGTGATGTTCAGCCTGTGGCAGATGCCGCATTCCTACGCCATCGCGATCTTCCGCTTCAACGATTACCTGGCCGCATCGATTCCGGTGCTGCCGGTGAAGCGCGGCATCCTGGTGGCCAAGAAGCACATCCTGCTCTACATCCTGGCGTTCCTGATTGCGACGCTGATGCTGACCTTCAGTGGTTACGCTGGCATGAGTTACCTGGCTGTGGCAGCCGCCATGGGCATGTACTGGTTGTACATGGCCTGGACCGGCTACAAGGCGGTGGATGACACCGTCTGGGCCCGCAAGCTCTTCGTCTTCTCGATTTTCACCATCACCGCGCTGAGCGTGATGATGTCCCTGGATTTCAAGGTACCGACTGAACTGCTGCTGACCTACGCGCCTTAAGCTGCACCGGCCGATGAAAGCCCCGCCTTCGACAGAAGCGCGGGGTTTTTTTTGCGCGTTTTTTGTCCCCTTGCCAGCCCTTTGGTTGGGCCGTGAGCGTGCAGGGGGTCACATCATTTAAATCTTTTAGCTCCCAAGCGCCCACCCGGCTCCCGTAAAATTGTGGCCTTGAGTTTGAAGCCGAGTGGATGCAATGGACAACAGCGTTGAAATGACCGACTCGAAGGCCCGCTACGGTGTCGTCAGTCGCAGCTTGCACTGGGCCATGGCCTTGGCCTTTACCTGGATCTACTGCACCACCTGCGCCCATTACCTGCTCTCCGATTCGGCGCTGGACAAGTTCCTCTGGCCGACCCACAAACAAGTGGGCCTGCTGTTGATGGGCCTGCTGGTGCTGCGCGTGGTCTGGAGCCTGCTGAACCGGCACCGCCGGCCACCGAGCATCAACCTCGGCGCCCACCTGGGGCACCTGGTGCTGTACGGCTTTATGTTCGCCATCCCGTTTCTCGGGCTGTTGCGCCAGTACGGCTCGGGCCGGGCGTTTTCGGCGTTCGGCCTGCCGGTGATGGCGGGTTTCGAGGGGGAGAAAGTGCAGTGGATGATCGACCTGGGCAGCAACTTCCACAGCCTGCTGGGCTGGACCCTGCTGGTGCTGATCGTCGGCCATATCGGCGCGGTGGTCCTGCACTGCGTCAAGGGTGATCGGCAGATCCTCCTGCGCATGGCCGGCCAGGCTTCGAAGGCCTGAGCCTGTCGCCCGAGGACAAGAAAGCCCCGCCTTTGAGAGAGGTGCGGGGTATTTTATGAGCAGCCCCTCCGTGGGCTGTTTACGTTATTCAAATGGCTCTAGAGATGCAGGAAGCACAATGATGAAGAAAAAAGCCGTAATCGTTTTCAGCGGCGGACAGGACTCGACCACCTGCCTGATTCACGCATTGCCCCTCTACGACGAGGTGCACTGCATTACGTTTGACTATGGTCAGCGTCACCACGCGGAAATAGAAACAGCCCAGCGGCTTGCAAAACACCTGGGGGCGACCGTCCATAAGGTACTGGATGCTTCGTTGCTGAACGAATTGGCGATCAGCAGCCTCACCCGGGACAATATTCCGGTTCCAACGGTGAACAGCTCCGGCGAAAGCTTGCCCAGTACGTTTGTGCCAGGAAGAAATATTCTGTTTCTGACGCTGGCGTCTATTTATGCCTATCAGGTAAAGGCTGAAAGCGTCATTACCGGTGTATGCGAGACCGACTTCTCGGGTTATCCGGATTGCCGGGATGAGTTTGTAAAAGCCTTGAACAAGGCCCTTGAACTGGGCATGGAATACAAACTGCGCCTTGAGACGCCGCTGATGTGGCTGAACAAGGCAGAGACATGGGCGCTCGCGGATTACCACGGCCAGTTGGACTTGATTCGTGAGCAGACGCTGACGTGCTACAACGGCATCATGGGCAGCGGCTGCGGCAACTGCGATGCGTGCAACCTTCGAATGAAAGGCTTGAATCAGTATCTTGAAAGCCGATCCGAGACCCTGAACAGCTTGAAAGACAAGCTGGCGCTGAAGTAAGGGTTTATGGCGCTTTGATGGCAGTTCAACACTGCGCCTGCCTGGCAGGCGAGTGTTGAGGAGGGTGATTACGTCGTATTACTTTGTCTGGCCGTCTGTGATGTAGCGTCTGAACAACGACCTTGCACCGTAGGCTGGCAAGATATTGAAAAACGCGAAACACACTTTGATGGCGATCTGCACATAAATCATGTTCAGGATATCGCTGTTTTGCATGGCGCCATAAAAAGCGATGTAGCAAAACAGGAAACTGTCGATGATGACCGCAAACAAAGTGCTCAAGAATATGCGGAGGAAAAGGAATCTGGAGTTGGTCAGCTCTTTTATCTTGCACAGCAGGTATGAGTTTATATTTTCAGAAACAAGAAAAGAGACCGAAGAGGCGACCAAGACAGAAGACACATGGAGGATCACGTCGTTATAAGGCGTATCGAGTTTCCAGCCCGGCAAACCGGGAAGAAACGTCGAGCCGTAGAGCAAGATGATAATCATGGCGTTACTTGCAAATGCAAATAAAATGGCCTTTCTTGCAAGCCTGAGTCCAAAGTTCTCGTTCAATAAGTCAACGATCAGAAAGGTCAAGGGATACAGAAAGGTGCCCGGAGTGATAATGATATCAAGCGACTCCAGGTAAATCGGTTTGGTCGCAGCAATGCTGGTGAAAATATAAAACGTAAATAGCAGCAGGTTCAGGATGATGTAAATCATCCATGAGTTTTCGTGGCGGTCGTTCAGGTCGTAAGCGGTCAGAGCGCCTCCCTGGGAATAAAACTTTTTATACAGATTCTTGATTTCCGCTTTATTCAAATTGTCCATTATTTCGCTGTTCAGTACTTCGCGTAGCTTGATTTTGATGACCTTGCCCGTGGCGATGACCATGATCACCGCCAGGTTTTTATTGTTTTCAAAACCCAGCAGTTTGTATTTGCTGTTCTCGAACTCGCCTTCATACGCTGTCATTGAATCGCTCCTCGATGATATCGCCCACTACACACATGCGATCAGAGTCGGAGCACGGCGTATTCATGATGATCAGTTTCTTCGTCAGTCTGTCGTAAGCCAGTTTTTCTCTGTCATCCGTCGACGAACCTTTTTGAACGATCAACAGATCACCAGGCTCATTCATATCGCTGATGTCGTTCTCCAGCAGTACTGCTATCAAGTTGCAGCAGGTGCCGAAGTAATAGGTCAATGGGTACAGCGTGGCCAGTTCACCAATCCGCCTGTCCATGTTGGCCATCAACAGGCTTTCCTTGATAATCGGGACGGCCGCGGGGTTCATGTTGCCTTGAGGAGAAATACTGCTCTCGATAATCTCTTTCTCTTCAAAGTCGACGGTTTCTATTTCTCCGTAGGACACACCGAAGAAGTCAGAGATTTTGCGAATAGTGGATTGCTGCACATTGGTAACTTTGCCTTCCAGAATGTTGTAGATGGTGGTTCTGGTCAGGCCACTGGCGTTGCATAAAGACAGTTGCGTTTCACCGCGACTTTTTATCAGGTATTTAATATTGCTCTTTAAATACGCTGTCCTTTCTCTTCTGTGCATAAAATGCTCACCACTTCCTTATAGTCATTACGCATTCAGTCGTTCATCACGAGGGTGCCGTGCATGGCATTCAGCTACTCAGGGCCGATAGCTCAAACATTGCGACAAGAGTTTGTCAGGCGTTTTCGTTGTGTTTAGCCACTCGCTGCTACTCCTTTAGCCAGCCGATATCCGTCCTGGGATATGTCGCTGTCGGTATGTTGGGCACTCAAATCGTGGGGAGGCCGATCCGGGGGGGCGCCGAGGCGGATAAGTGTTGCATGCGCCAGCCATGACAATAAAGCCCCAGGCACTGGTCTTCATGGTTTCGCTGGTGAAGGTTCAGCGACAACACAGGGTAAATGTTGCTCCGCTTCAAAGAAAAGCATCATTTAATTTGTGTTGTGTTTAATTTTTTGATTAATTCTGTTGCGCCTCATACAGGCTGAGCCAAGGCTCGGCTCAGCCTGATTTGCATCAACGAACGTGAAACCCAGGAAGCGTGCTGTCGTTCGTGGCACGCAAGACACAAGGACGGAACACAGAATAATGACCCCCCCTACTGAACCACTCAGGAACCAGGCCAACCTGCTGCGGCGTGGCTTGGCCGATCTGCAAGCAGAAGACCCCGAACTGGCAACGATCCTGGACGCTGAAGTGACGCGTCAACACGGCACGCTGTCACTGGTTTCATCTTCCTGCGCGGCCAGCCCCCGAACCCTGGCCGCCGCCGCCTCGGCGCTGGTCAATGTCACCGCGCAGGGCACTCCCGGCAGGCGCAATCACGCCGGTTGCGAGAACGTTGATCGGGTCGAGGCCCTGGCTGTCCGCCGGGCGCGAGAGTTGTTTGCTGCGCAATACGCGGGCGTGCAATCACACTCGGCCTCAAGCGCCAATTACCAGGTGCTGGGCGCCCTGCTAGAGCCTGGGGATACGGTTCTGGGCATGGCCCTCGATCATGGCGGGCACCTTAGCCATGGCAGCACTCTTGCGTTTACGGGAGCCAACTACAAGGCGATCCGCTACGGCACCACCTCTCAGGGCGTCATCGACTACGACGAAGTGCGCGAACTGGCGCTTGCCCATCGTCCGCGCATCATCATGTGCGGTGCGACGGCCTATTCGCGGGCCGTGGATTTCCAGCGCTTGCGTGGGATTGCCGATGAGGCAGGGGCGATCCTGCTCGCGGACATCTCCCACATCGCGGGGCTGGTGGCCACGGGGCGGCATCCGAGCCCTATCGATCTGGCGCACGTCACGATCACCTGCACCCACAAGCAACTCGCCGGGCCTCGCGGTGGCCTGATTCTTTCGGGGCGGGACGCCCACACCAAGGTGCCCGGCTTGCGGTCGACCTTCAGTCGCATCCTCGATCAAGCGGTATTTCCCGGAATGCAGGGGGCGCCGGCAGTCAACATGATTGCTGCCAAGGCCGCTGCCTTTGGGTACGCCCTGTCTCCGGCGTTCGATGCCGACATGGAGCGGGTGCGGACCATCGCGGATGAAATGGCCCGCGCGTTCATGGCGCAGGACTACGAGGTGGTGGGAGGGGGCACGGAGAACCACACGATTGTGCTGCGCTTGCGTGGCGGCATTACCGGTTCCGTTGCGCAGGCGGCATTGGAAGGGTGCGGCATCATCGTGGAAAAAAAGCGCGCACTCGGGGAAAACCGATCGTCGTTTGCCGCCAATGGCTTGTGCATCGGCACGGGCTCCCTGGCCCAGCGTCGTATCGATTCCCAGGGCTGCCGCCAGGTCGTCGAGCTGATTGCGCGGATCCTGGACCAGGTGATGTCCCAGAACGAGCCAAAGCACGGCCTGGAGCCCGCCTTGCAGGCGCAGTTCCGCCGAAAGACCGAGGCCTTGTGTGCGATGTACCCCATCGCGGATTACGGGGAGCGTTGAGGTGCGAGGCCGAGCCCCGACTTCGCAAGGAAGTTCGGGGTCGGTTGCTGCTCGCGGGGCTTACTGCTGGGCGGCGCTGTAGCCTTCGAAGGCAGTCTGCTGCTGGATCGCGGTGACGATGGCCTTGCGGGTGGCCGGCTGTTCATTGCCGTCCTTGTCGAAGAACACTTCGCTTTCCAGTTCCGCTTCGTCGCCTTCGCCGACAAAGGCAAAGCCGAGGAACTCGTAGGCTTCACGGTCCACGTTGGCCTTGGAGCGCGGGCGCATCGGCAGGGTGATGCTGATGCCGTCCTTGCTGATGGCAAACACTTCCATTTCTTTCTTCGGCCGTGCGGCCTTGCCCTTGCCGCCGCTTGGGTTGCTGATGGCCTGGTGGGTCTGGTTCAGCACTTTCAGCGCCAGGCCGTACACCAGTTCCTGGAAGGCCGGGTCGTCCTTGTAGCTGGACAGGATGCGGCTGATGGGGAACTGGCTGCTGAGGCTCTCCAGGGCGGCGATGTCCGAGGCTTCGGCGTCCTTGAGTTGTTTCAGCTGGCCCATGAGGTCATAGGCGGTGTCGTCGTCAAAACTGTCGTGGGCCTGGCGAATCGCGGCGCGCAGCTCGCGAATCTGCTCGCTTTCCTTGGTGCTGTGAAAGGCGTCGAGGACCATCTCGCTGATGGTCTTGGCCTGAGGCACGTGCTGGGAAAGGTTGATTGCGTTTTCGTACTCGGCCTTGTTCGACAGGGCGCTTACGGATGCATCGATGTTGGAGTCAGGCATTGAAAATCCACTGCTTCGTTTAACCAGGTGTAAGGCACGAAAAGCCCGGGGGCATTTTCGGGCCGCCTAATCTATTGGACGGGGACGGTGTTGTCACGGAGCAACAGGACAACCGGGGAAATGGATGATGGAGGGCCGCGCCGGGTCAAGGGGCCAGCATGCCCGACAGCCCCCATGGCGCAAGGCTTCAGTGGGCGCCCAGGCACTGCTCGATCACCGCCAGGAACGCCTCCACCAGCACGCTGCGTTCCCGGGCTCGGGTTAGCACCAACAAGGGCGCGACGGCGGCCTGATCGGCCACGGGGCGGTAGACCACGCCGGCCTTCGCCAGGGCCTGGGTGCATGCCGGCACCAGCGCCACGCCCTGGCCGGCGGCGACCAGGGCGATGATCGAGGTGATCTGCAAGCCACGGGGGCCAGTCTTCAGCGTCAGGCCCGCGCGCTGGAAGAGTGTTTCGATGGACTGGTTCAAGCCCGAGCCGTAGTCGGCAGGGTAGAGGATCAAGGGCCGTTCGCTGAGCTGGGCCAGGGTCAGTGGGCCGTGCCCGACCAAGGGGTCATCGGCAGGCAGCGCCGCCAACAGGGGTTCTGCTTCCAGGGTCAGTACCTGGACCTCGTTCTGCTCGCCAGGGGGCAGCAGGCGGCTGAGGCCGATGTCGATGCGGCCATCGAGAATCTGTGACCATTGGCCTGCCGAGGCGCCTTCCACCAGGCGCAATTGCACGTCCGGAAAGCGCTGGCCGAACACCTGCAATGCCTGGCTGAAACCGTCCGCCAGGGCGATCGAGCTGGCGTAGCCCAGGGTCAGCTGGCCGGCGGTTCCGGCGGCCAGCTTGTGGGCCATGTGGCTGGCCTGCTCGACCTGTTCCAGCACCGCCCGGGCGTAGGGCAGGAAGCAGCGCCCCTGGGCGGTGAGGGTCACGGCACGGCTGCTGCGGTCGAACAGGCGAAACCCCAGGTCGTGTTCCAGGGCCGAGATCTGCCGGGTCAGGGGCGGTTGCGCGAGGTGCAGCCGCTGGGCCGCGCGGCCAAAATGCAGCTCCTGGGCCACCATCAGAAAGTAACGCAAGCGGCGTAAGTCGAGCATGCTGATCCCTGTGGTATTGATCGGTCCGAATTCGGTATTGGTGATCCACAACCGCTGCATTCTATAAAGGCGCTTGGTCTTTCAACGAGTGGTTTTATGCGTCCCCGTGCCGGCTCTGCCCGCATCGCCCTGTTTCTCTGCGGCTGTGCGGCGTTTCTCAATCTGTACTCGACCCAGAGCATCCTCCAGGAATTTGTCAGCGGCTTTCAGGTGAGCATCCGTGAGGCCGGCTGGAGCATCACGGCCACCACGCTCGGGGTGGCGTTGGGCGCGCCCTTTGTCAGCCGAGTGTTTGGGCATCTGCCGCAGAGACAGGTGATTGCCGGTGCCGCCTTGGCCCTGGCCCTGCCGGCTCTGCTGGCGGCCCATGCCGGCAGTTTTGGCGAGCTGTTGTGGTGGCGTTTCGTAATTGGCTTGCTGATCCCCGTGGTGTTTGCCACCAGCGTGGCCTACATCGGCGAACGCTGGAGCGGTGGCAGCGTGACCGAAGTCACCAGCCTCTATGTGGCCGGGACGGTGTTGGGTGGGTTTGCCGGGCGCTTGATCACCGGGGTGATGACCGAGTACGCCGACTGGCACATGGCCTTTGAGCTGTTGGCCGGCCTGAGTCTGCTCCTGAGCCTGGGAATTTACGGGCTGCTGCCGGCCAATCCACCCCGAGCGCTGCCAGCGCCAGTGGCGCCGCGAGCCGCTGCCCGAGAACTGCGCAGCCCACCCTTGCTGGCGGCCTATGGCGTAGGTTTCTGCGTGCTGTTCTCGCAAGTCGCGACCTTCACCTACGCGGGCCTGTACCTCAGCCAGGCGCCCTTTGAGCTGGGCACGGCAGCGCTGGGATCGATCTACACCGTGTTCCTCCTGGCCCTGGTGGTGATCCCCATCGCCGGGCGCTTGAGCAAGGCCCGGCCGCAGTCGCAGTTATTGCGGCTGGCGGCCTTGCTCGGGGTCAGCGGTTCGCTGCTGACCTTGCTGCCCTCGTTGTGGTTGATTGTGCTCGGCCTGGCCTTGAGTTCCACCGGGGTCTTCCTTGCCCAAGCCGCCGCCAGCGCGTTCACCACCGCCACCGCCCGCCACAACAAGGCCGGCGCCGTGGGGGTTTACCTGACCTGCTATTACCTGGGGGGCAGTGTCGGTGCGGTGCTGCCGGCCGTGCTCTGGAACCACTGGGGCTGGCCAGGTTGCGTGGCGCTGATCATCGGCTTCCAGTTGCTCTCGCTGCTGCTGGCCCTGCTCGGTTGGAAGCCCTCGGCCCCGCCAGCGCCAGGCGCTGGCTGAGACGGGGGCGCTGCCAACGCTCCGAGTTACAGCGCCTGGAGATCCCTGAGCCCGGCCTCCAGATCGGCCCGCAGCTCACTGCCGTGCCGGGCGATGAACACCAATTGCGCGGCCTGTTCCATGGGTTGGCCGGTGGCCAGGCTGAACTGGCTGCGGCTGCCCACGTGTTGCAGCCAGTAGGGTTGTTCGTTGCCTTCCAGGCGTACCAGGCCTTTGAGGCGCAGCAGCTCCGGTGGCAATTGCGCCAGCCAGTCGCGCAGGGCCTTGGCCGGCAGCGGCCGGTTGCCGGTCCAGACCCAGCTTTCGAACAACTGGTCGTGGGTCTGGGGCAGGGCCCGGAACAAGACCTCGCTGGAGCGCTCCGGTGCCGACAGCAACACGTCGTCGGGCCATTGCGCTTGCACGGTCTCGAACACCTGGGCGCCGCGCCCCATGCCGCCACGGATGCTCTGCAACTGTTCCGGGCTGACCAGGTCGGCCTTGTTCAGCAGGACCCAATCGGCGCACGCCACCTGGGCCCGGGACAAGCGAGCGAATTCGCCTTCCAGCTGGCTGTAGCCGCTGGCGTCCACCAGGGTCACCACGGCGTCCAGGTGCAGGCGACCGCGCAGTTGCGGGTAGCCGATGGTTTGCACGATGCGCTGCGGGTCGGACACGCCGCTGCACTCGATGACGATGCGTTCCAGGGCCGGACGCAGTTTCGACAGGCTCACCAGTTGCGCCAGCAAGTCTTCCTGCACAGTGCAGCAGATGCAGCCGTTCTGCAGGCTGTACACCGCGTCGGTGACCTCGGCGATGATCGCCGCATCGATGTTCAGCTCGCCGAAATCGTTGACGATCACCGCCATGCGCCCGGCATCGGCGCGTTGCACCATGCGGTTGAGCAGGGTGGTCTTGCCGGCGCCGAGAAAGCCGGCGACCACGGTGACCGGAATGCTGTTCGGGCTGCTCATGATGGCGTGCTCTCGATCACTGGCGGTTCGCCTTGCCACACCGCTTGCAACGGTGTGTCGGCAAAGCTGCCCTGGCGGTCATAGACCAGTTGCCCTTCGATAAAGGTCAGCTCCACCTGGGTGCGGTGGATAAAGTTGCGCGGCTCTTGGGCGAACAGGTCACGGTCGAGGACGATCAGATCCGCCGACTTACCGGCTTGCAGGCTGCCGGTCAGGTGCTCCAGGCCCATGGCGTGGGCACCGTTGAGGGTCGCCACTTGCAGGGCCTGCTCCAGGCTGATGGGCTCGCCGAAGGTCTCGGGTTCCTGGTTCCACGGGTTCTGCCGGGTGACCATGGTTTCCAGGGCCAGCCAGGGGTCGATGGACGCCACCGGCCAGTCGGTGCCCATCACCGCAATGCCACCGGCGGCCAGCACACCCTTGAAGTCGTAGATGCGTTTCAGGCGTTCCTGGCCGTAGCCGGAGCGTGCGCCGCTGGCGAAGGGCGTCGGGTACCAGGCCGCCGGGGAAAACTCGGCGATGACGTTGAGTTCCTGGAAACGCTTGAGGTTGCCCGGGTGCAGCAGGGTGCTGTGGGCGCACTGATGGCGGATGCCGCTGTAGCCGTTGCGCCGCCGGGCCTCGGCCACGGCGTCGAGGAACACATCGGAGGCGCCGTCGCCGGTGCAGTGGGCAATCACCCGCAGGCCGCGCTTGTCCATGTCCACCACCATGTCGGTGATGTGCTCCGGGGTCAGGTTGAGCTTGCCGCGCCAGCTCGATTCTTGTGGCCAGGGCGTCAACAGGTACGAGGACTTGGGTTCCACGGTGCCGTCGAAGTGGAATTTCACCGCGTTGGCGTTCAAGCGCGAACTGCGATAGAAATGTCGCTCGCCACTCAGCAGTTCCCAGCGTCGGCGCACCGGGAAGATGTCGTCCTGCCAACTGATGGCCGCCTCGACCCGCAAGGTCAGTTCGCCGGCATCGTCCAGTTCCTTGAGAGCTTGCAGGCGGTTTTCACAGACGTGCACGTACTTGGTGGCAGTCACCCCGCGGGACGTCTGGAAGTGCACGCCATCGCGGTAGGCACGGCGCAGCACCGCCACAGGCGTCGGCGGCATGGCGGCATGGATCAGCGCGTAGGCGCCGTCAATCATCAGGCCGTTGGGCTCGCCGGTCAGTTCGTCACGCTCCAGGTAACCGTTGCGCGGGTCACTGGTGTGGCGGTCGATGCCCGCCAGTTCCAGGGCCTTGGAGTTGACCATCATGGTCCCCCACATGCGGTCCAGCAGGGCCACCGGACGGTCCGGCATGACGCTGTCGAGCCAGTCGCGGCCTGGGGTCAGGCCGGCTTCGCGGAAGGTGTAGCGCACCCAGTACTGACCATAAATCCAGCCGTCCCCCGGGTGGCTGTCGGCGTAGGCGTGGATCGCCGCCGCCAGCTGTTCCGGGGTCGGGTCTTCGATGCCCACGTCCAGGTCGTCGGCGTAGCGCGGTGCCAGGGCCAGGTCCGGGTGGGTGTGCATGTCGTGCAGCCCGGGCATGCAAAAGGCCCCGTGCAAATCCAGTTCGTGGGTGTTGGGGCCGATCAGCGAGGCGAGGGATTGGCGGCTGCCCACGGCCAGCAAACGGCCATTGCGGATCGCCACGGCCTCGGCCCAGGGTTGCGCCGGGTCCAGGGTGTAGAAGCGGCCGTTGTGCAGCACCCGTTCAGCGTACTGATCCAGGGCACTGTGGGTGGAGGTGAATTGGTCGGAAGCAGTCACTGGGGTCAACCTCTCAAGCAGGGGTGCCCTTCAAAAGGGGGCGAAAAAGTCAGGCGCAACAGTATTTTTATAAGGGGTCGGGGTGCGACCGTGGAGGGAGCGGGCTCCCTCGCGATTGAATCAGCGTGGGGCGCCGAGGCCCTCGACAAAGGCGGCGATGCGCTGGCAGGCGTCCTTGAGCACTTCGTCGGCGACGGTGAAGGAGATCCGCACAAAACCCTGGGCGCTGCTGCCAAACGCCTGGGCGTCGAGCACCGAAACTCCGGTGGCGCGGAACAGTTGCCAGGCGAAGTCCATGCTCGACAAGCCGGTACGGCGTACGTCCACCAGCATGAACATCCCGGCTTCAGGCTCCCGGCAGTCCAGCAGCGCCACCTGTTTCAGGCCTGCCACCACCAGGTCGCGGCGCCGGCGGTAGATCCGGCGAGCCTCGCTGACCACCTCTTCATCCAGTTCCAGGGCCTTGAGCGCGGCTTCCTGAACAAACCCCGGCAGGCCGTAGAGCATGCACAACAGTAGGTTGTCCAGGTGCCCGACCAGGGCTGGCGGCGCAACGACCCAGCCGACGCGCCAGCCGGTCATGGCGTGGGTTTTCGACAGGCTGTTGAGGACCACGGTGCGCTCGGCCATGCCCGGCAACGAGGCGATGCTCAGGTGCGGCCGGTCGTAGGTCAGCTGGCCATAGACTTCATCGGAGATCACCCACAGGTCGTGCTTGAGTGCGACTGCCGCCACCGCTTCCAGCTCTTCACGGCTGTAGACGTTGCCGGTGGGGTTGCACGGCGTGGCCAGGGCGATGCCCCGGGTCTTGTCGCTCAAGGCCGCTTCCAGGGCGTCGGCGGTCAGGCGAAAGCCCCCGGCGGCGGGTTGTTCGACACAGGCGATACGCGCCCCTGACGCATGGATGCAGGCCTCGTAGGTCAGGTACATCGGCTCTGGCACCAGCACTTCATCGCCCTGGTCGAACAGGCACAACGAGGTGGCGAACAGACCGTTTTGCGCACCGGCCACCAGGGCCACGTTGTCGGCCGTGACGGGCAGCCCCAGCAGCGCGCTCTGCTTGGCGGCGATGGCTTCACGCAGCAACGGCCGGCCCAGCACGTGGGTGTAGTGGGTGTCGCCTTGCTCCAGGGCCGCGGTGGCCGCAGCGCTGATGCGGCTGTCGGTGGCGAAGTCCGGGTCACCGACACTGAGGACGATCACATCCTCGCCGCGCCCGCGGGCGTCGATGGCGGCGTAGTGGATATCCCAGGCGCTGACGGATTCGCCGCTGATGCGCTGGACAAAAGGTGAGTAACGCATGTGTGCTCCTCACGGGCGTCAGGGCCCGCGTCGCTAAGTAAAGTCAGGCCTGGCGCTGTGGAACCTGGCCCAGGCGTGCACAAAGTTTTTCGATGACAAAGGCCAGGACGATGTAGATCAGGGCCACGGCCAGCAAGGGTTCATAGACGTTCAAGGTTTGCGCCCGCACCAGGTTGGCGGCGCCCAGCAGGTCGGTCACGGCCACGGTGGACGCCAGGGCGGTGGCCTTGAGCAGCAGCACGCATTCGCCCACCAGGGTCGGGCGCACCAGCTCCAGGGCGCGGGGCAGCCAGACTCGGCGCAGCACCAGCCAGCGGCCCATGCCGTAGGCGCGGGCGGCTTCCAGCTCGCCTCGGGGCACCGCCCGCAGGCCGCCGCGCAGCACTTCGCCAACGTAGGCGCCGACGCTCAGGGTCAGCGCCAGGGCCACGTACCAGAAGCCTTCGCGCAGGTAAGGCCAGAGCATGCTGCCGCGAATCGGCGGGTAGGCGGCGAACAGGCTGCCCACCCCGTAGTAAAGGATGTAGATCTGCACCAGCAACGGGGTGCCGCGAAACACGCTGATGTAGAAGCGCAACGGCGCGCTGATCAACGGGTTGTGGGACATGCGCCCAAGCCCCACCAGCACCGCCAGGGCAAACCCGCAAAGGCCACTCAGGGCCAGGAGCTTGAGGGTGATGCCCAGGCCGTGGACCAGCTCGCCGGCAAAACCGTGAATCCAGGAAAAATCCATCACAGCCTCCTAGTGCTGGGGCAGCCAGCGATTGGTGCGACGCTCGAGGAGACGAAACACGCCGCCGGAGACCAGGGTGATGACGAAGTAGAAGGCCGCCACCGCCAGGTAGAACACCAGGTAATGCTTGGTGGAGCCGGCAGCCTGCTTGCCCACCGAGAGCAGTTCGCTGTAACCGACGATGCTGATCAGCGCGCTGTCCTTGACCAGCACCAGCCACAGGTTGGTCAGGCCGGCCATGGCGTAGGGCAGCATGCTCGGCAGCAGGATGCGCCGCAGCAGCAACCAGCGTTCGATGCCGTAGGCGCGGGCGGCCTCGATCTGGCCGTAGGGAATGGCCAGGATCGCGCCCCGGATGATCTCCGCCGAATAGGCGCCCTGGACAATGCCCAGCACCAGCACCGCGGCGATAAAACCGTTGACCGTGACGCTGGGCTGGCCCATGGCGGCCATCGCCAGGTTCAACAGGTCGGTGCCGGCGTAGTAGAGCAGCAGGATCAGCAGCAGCTCCGGCATCGCCCGGTACAGGGTGGTGTAGACGTTGGCCAGGTTCACCAGCCAACGCGGGCCCTTGAGCTTGATCATCGCCACCAGCAGGCCGATGCCCAGGCCGAGGACGAAGGCGCCGGCGGAAATCTGCAGCGACACCAGGGCGCCCTGGGCCAGGGCACCGAGCCAGCCATCGGCGATAAACAGTTGGGAAAGGTCGGACAAAGCGATCATGAGCTATCCAGTCACGGCCAGGAGCCCGCCGCAGCGGGCTCGCCGGGTGCCTCAGTTGGCGGAGATGTCGACGCTGAAATAGCGGCTGCGGATCTGGTCGTAGGTGCCGTCGGCCTTGAGGGCGGCCAGGGCCGTGTTGATCCGCTGTTGCAGGGCGCTGTCACCCTTGCGCATGGCCGCGCCGATGCCCGAGCCGAACAGCGGGTCCTTGGGCGCCAGGCCCTTGTCTGCCAGGCCCGCACCGGCGGCTGACTTGAGGATGGGTTCGATGGTCAGGGCGTCGGCGAGCATCACGTCGATCCGGCCGCTTTGCAGGTCGGCGATCATGTCGTCCTGGGTGGCGTAGTAGCGCAGGGTCGAGCCCTTGGCGTAGTAGGCCTTGGCGAAGGTGGCGTTGGAGGTAGAACCCTGCACGCCGATCAGCTTGCCCTTGAGCCCTTCGGGGGTGGTGACCAGTTCCAGGCTTTTATCGGCGACCCACATGGCCGGGGTCTGGTAGTAAGGCTCGGAGAAATCGATGACCTTCTGCCGCTCCTCGGTGATGCTCAGGGAGTTGAGGATGACGTCGATCTGGCTCGATTGCAGGGCCGGGATCAAACCGTCCCACGCCACTTCCTTGAGTGGGCACTGGGCCTGCATACGCTCGCACAGGGCTTTAATCAGTTCCGGCTCGAAGCCGCTCCAGTCACCGTTGCCGCTCTTCATGGAAAACGGCGGGTAGGGTTCCAGGGCAATGCCGAAGACAATCTTGTCGGCGGCCATGGCGTGGCTGGCCAGGGCGCTGAACAGGCAACCGGTGGCGAGGACCTTGAGCAGGTTTTTCATGGTTTTTACCCTTTATCGAAGTTGTTGTTATCAAGGCGTACGGCGGCGTTTCAGACCCGGTTGTCCTGGGCCATGACAAATTGCCGGCAGCGTTCGCTGTTGGGGTTGAGAAACACCTGTTGCGGCGGGCCTTCTTCTTCCACCAGGCCCTGGTGGAGGAACATCACTTTGCTGGAGACGTCCCGGGCAAAGGCCATTTCGTGGGTCACCAGGATCATGGTGCGGCCCTCCTCGGCAATGCCCTGGATGACCTTGAGCACTTCGCCCACCAGTTCCGGGTCCAGGGCCGAAGTCGGCTCGTCCATCAGCAAGACTTGCGGGCGCATGGCCAGGGCCCGGGCAATGGCCACGCGTTGTTGCTGGCCGCCAGAGAGGAAGGATGGAAAGGCGTGGCGCTTGTCGGCCAGGCCGACTTTTTCCAGCAGGTGTTCGGCGTGGGCGATGGCGTCCTTGCGGTCTTCCCCAAGCACGTAGACCGGGGCCTCGATGACGTTTTCCAGGACGCTGCGATGGGGCCACAGGTTGAAGCTCTGGAACACCATGCTCAATTGGGTGCGCAGGCGTGCGACCTGGGCCGGGTCGGCCACCCGTGGGTTACCGGCGCGGTCGTGCTTGAGGCGGACCTCTTCGCCATTGATGCGCAAGCTGCCGCTGCAGGGAATTTCCAACAGGTTGATGCAGCGCAGCAGGGTGCTTTTGCCCGAGCCGCTGGAGCCGATCAGCGACACCACTTCACCTTCATTGGCGCGCAGGTCGATGCCCTTGAGCACATGGTGATCGGCGTAGCTCTTGTGCAGAGCGTCGATCGCCACCACGGGATTGACGGAATTGGGCTGCGATTGCAAGGCTCGACCCTCTTGTTATTGTGCGATGGCCGGGGGGAGCTGGCCGGGGACAGGGCTTGAGAATTAGCCATGGCGGGCGAGGGGTCAATCGAGGTTTTTTAGCCGGACCCGGTAATTTTTTTCAGCAATCAGGCCCGTGATCAAAAAATCCCCAGGCTTTGTCCGGGGGCCGATTGCGGCTATCGTGCGGGCCTGGTTTCCGGCTATTCGAGGTTTGATCGGTGATGCGTTATCCCTCCATGACAGCGTTGCGTGCACTGGATGCAGTGGCGCGCCTGGGCAGCGTGGCCGAGGCCGCCGACGAGCTGAACCTCACCCCCAGCGCCATCAGCCACCAGATCAAGAGCCTGGAGCAGACCCTGGGGTTCGCCCTGACCGAACGCCAGGGCCGGAGCATCCGCATCACCTACCAGGGCGAGCGCTACGCCCGGGACATTCACCTGTTGCTGGCCAATATCCTCGAAGCCGGCCAGCGCTCCGATGGCCAGCAAGTCAGCGGCCGGCTGTGCATCAGCAGCCCGGCGGGCTTCGCCACCTATTGGTTGTGCACCCACATTGCCGAGTTCCAGGCGCTGTACCCGCAGATCGAGTTGCAACTGATATCGCCGCGTACCCCCGGAGACACCAGCGACAGCAGCGCCGACCTGTTCGTTGCCTACGGCATGGGCGACTGGCCCAACCAGCACGTGCAGAAGATCGTTTCCCTGCGCTATTTCCCGGTGTGCAGCCCGCGGCTGGTGAACGCCATGGGCGGCCTTAACAGCCTGGAAGCCCTGGACAGCGCGTTGCTCCTGCACATGCTCGACTATTCCGATTGGCGGGTCTGGCTGGCGGCGGCCGGGGCGCCCAATGTCGAGGTCCGTCGCGGCATCGTGTTCGCCGATGCGCACTTCGTGCAGTCGGCCTGCATTGCCGGCCAGGGCATCGCCATGGGCGACAACCTGATCAGTGGCGACGCCCTGGCCAAGGGGCTGCTGGTGCAGCCCTTTGAAACCGCCATCGAATCCAATCGCGGCTACTACCTGGTGGCCGATCAGCTCAAGGCCGAGCGCCCGGTGGTGCAGGCCTTCAGTGAGTGGGTCAAATCCCAGTTGCATGGCATCACCCGCTTGTACCCGGAACCTCGGCGTGGCGGCAAAGCGTGAATTTTATTGCGCAGTCGTGCGGATTTTTTTCGATTGTTCGGTGCTGCGTCTAACGACTAAGGTCCCTTGAAAGTCGTCGAACCCAGGCTGGCGTTCGACCCACAAGAACAAGAGGATTCGTCGATGATCAGCTGTGCCCAGTCCCTGGTTCGTTTGCTCGAAGGTTATGGCGTAGACACCGTGTTCGGGATTCCCGGGGTGCACACCGTCGAGTTGTATCGCGGCCTGCACGGCAGCCGTTTGCGCCATGTGAGCCCGCGGCACGAGCAGGGCGCGGGTTTTATGGCCGACGGTTATGCCCGGGCCAGCGGCAAGCCCGGGGTGTGTTTCATCATCACCGGCCCAGGGATGAGCAACATCCTCACGGCCATGGGCCAGGCGTACGCCGACTCGGTGCCGATGCTGGTGATCTCCACCACCAACCGCCGCGAGCAATTGCACCTGGGTCACGGCCACCTGCATGAACTGCCGGACCAGCGGGCCATGGTCGCCGGGGTCTGCGCCTTCAGCCATACCCTGCAAAGCCCGGCGCAACTGCCCGAGTTACTGGCCCGGGCCTTTGCCGTGTTCAAGTGCGCGCGGCCACGCCCGGTGCACATTGAAATCCCCCTGGACGTGCTGGACATGCCCGCCGACCAACTCAACCTGATGCCCCGCAGCCTGCCCGGAGCCCCGGCCCCGGCGGCGGCTTCGATCCAGGCGGCAGTGGAGTTGCTCAATGGCGCCCATCGGCCATTGATTCTTGCCGGCGGCGCGCCCGGGGTTGCGCCAAGGCGTTGCGGCAACTGGCCGAGCGCTTGCAGGCACCGGTGGCCCTGACCACCAACGCCCGAGGCCTGTTGCCGGTGGATCACCCGTTGCTGCTGGACGGGGTGCAGTCGTCGGCCCATGGCCGGGCGCTGTTCGACGAGGCCGATGTGGTGCTCGCCGTGGGCACCGAGCTGGGGGAAACCGACTACGACTTCTTTGGCTTGGGCCCGTTGCAGTTCAAGGCGTCGCTGATCCGCCTGGACATCGACCCGATGCAGGTCATGGGCCTGCAACGGGCCCATGTCGGCCTGGTGGGCGATGCCCGGGAAGGCTTGCAGGCGCTATTGGCCCAAGTGGCGACGCCGAACGCGCGGGGGCGCTGGGCGGTGGACAGCGTGCAGCGGGTCAACCAGGCGGAACGCAGCGGCTGGAGCGCCAGGCAACAGGGCCTGCAAGGCTTGCTCGACCTGCTGCGCGACAGCCTGGGGGCGCCGATTCTGGTGGGGGACTCGACCCAGCCGGTGTACCAGGGCGCCAGCGGTTACCAGGCGCCGACGCCGGCCAGTTGGTTCAATGCCGGCAGCGGCTACGGCACCCTGGGCTACGGCTTGCCTGCGGCCATGGGGGCCAAGCTGGCGCGGCCGGACAGCCCAGTGGTGGCCCTGGTCGGGGACGGTGGCCTGCAGTTCACCTGCGCCGAGTTGATCGCCGCCCGGGAAGCCGAGATCGGCGTGATCCTGCTGGTGTGGAACAACCAGTGCTACGGCGAAATCCGTGACTACATGCAGGCGCGGGACATTGTGCCGCTGGGCGTGGAAATCCTCACTCCGGACTTCAAGGCCATGGCCGCCAGCTTCCATGTGCCTTACTACAGCGCCCGCAACCCGGGGCAACTTCAGGAGCTGTTGCAGGCCCTGGGCGATACCCGTCAGCCGGTGATGATCGAGGTGAATGCCGAGGCCTATCTGGCGGATGCATGAACCCCGGGCGTCCTCGACGGGCCAGGTGAGCTACATTGTCCTCGCCCCAAGGCAACCCTTCTTGCCGTCGAGGATTCATGGATGACCTGTATTTTTTGCCAGATTGTCGCCGGCACCTTGCCGGCGGCCCTGGTGTACCGCGATGAACACTGCATGGCCTTCATGGACGTGCACCCCCTGGGCGAAGGCCACCTGTTGCTGATCCCGCTGTTGCATGTGGAGAAGCTCGAACAGTTGCCGACCTTTGTGCGTCAACACCTGTACCAAGTCTTCGACGGCCTGCTGGCGGCTCAGCGCCGTGCCGGTTTTGGCGTGGAGGGCACCCACCTGATCGTCAACGATGGCAAGGCCACCAACCAGCACATCGCCCATGCCCATTTACACCTGGTGCCTCGTCGCGCTGGCGATGGGCTGAGGTTTGCCCTAGGCATGGTGCTGCACATCAGCGGGCTGTTCGGACGGCGGAAAAAACCTGAAATGCTGCAACAGCAGGCGACACGCATCGCCCAGCACATCGGGGTGATTTGGCCGGGTTGAGGCCTGGGCCCGTGCAGATTGCTGTATGTTCCAGCGCCACGTGTTGTTCACCCGACAGAGGATTCCCAGGCATGGAGCGGCCCAGCGCCTTACAGATCGAAGCGGCTGAAAGCCAATACTTGCGTGCCCGGGTGGCGGGGCTGGCCGCGTTGCCGGGCAACCCTTACCAGGCCGTGCTGAGTAGCGGCGACGACGCTTTGGCCTTTGCCGTCGCGGCCAGTGGCAGCCCGATGTTGAACCGTGTCTGCGGCGACAGTACGGCGGACCCGCAAGGGCTTGCCCGACAGTTGCAGGCCTTCGAGCGCTACAACCCGGCGCTGGCTGTGGTGGGCCGCTCGCGGCAGATGCCGGCCACCCTGAACCTGGCGGGGCTGACACTGGCCAAGCTCAGGGGCTGGACCCATTTGCAATTGGCCTGCTCCCTGGAGGCCGTTCACCAGGCACCGCCAGACGTGGAGATCCAGCCGGTGACGGCGGCGACGCTCGCTGCTTTTGCCGCCTTGCACGCGGAGGGGTTTCATCGCGACCCGGCTGTGCGCGCGGTGAATGAGGCGTCGTTCAGTGGGCTGCTAGAGGACCCGCGCGCGCGGCTCTCTCTGCTCTACGCCGAAGGCCAGCCCGTGGCCGGTGCCGCCTTGTTCTGCGCCAGCAATGGCGTGGCCTACCTGGGCACCGCGTTCACCAGCCGGGCCGCTCGGGGCCAGGGGTTTCACCAGGCCCTGATTGGCCATCGCCTGGCCCAGGCCCGGGAGCGGGGTTGCCTGTGGGCGGCGGCCACGGCGCTGCCGACCTCGAAAAGCCGGCGCAACCTGGAACGCTGTGGTTTGCATTTGTCCCACGTGCAGGCGTTGTATGGGCGGGTTGCCGAGGCGTGATCCGGGGTGTCGCGCACGGCTGTGGGTGCCCCCGCCGTCAGTTGCCCAAGGCGCTCAGGCCCGAGCGTTTTCCGCCGTGACAATCTGCAACGGTACGTAAATCCGTTGAGTTGCGGCGCAGAACGCCGGTTCGGTCTGCAGGCGCACCATCAACTCGATCAACTGCGCCGCCAGCAGCGTGGGCTGGGTGTCGATCACCAGGCTGATCAGGCCCTGGCTCAAGGCCTGGCGCGACAGCTCGGTGGACTCCAGCAGAATGCTGCACAACGTCGGCGGCTTGGGCAGTTGGGCCAGGGCGTTGATGATGCCATCGCCACCGCCGCCGACCACGCACAGGCCGCGTAAGTCGTCATGTCGGGCCAGCAGTTCCAGGGTCGCCTCTTCGCTGACGTCGCTGTTGTCCAGGGTGATCACCGGCTCCAGCACCCGCAGGCGCGGGGCCTTTTGTGCCAGGTAACTGCGCAAGCCTTCGACTCGCGCCTGGTGCCCGAGGAAGCGATGGCCGCCCTGCAACACGCCGATGCTGCCCTTGCCCGCACCGCCCATGTGGGCCAGCAGCCAGCCCATGGTGCGCCCGACTTCGTGGTTGTCCTGGCCGACATAGGGCTCGGCGGCGGTCTCGTCGATGTCCGACAGCAGCGCCACCACCGGCACCCCGGCGGCCCGGATCTGGGCGATGGCGGCGTTGATCAGTGGGTGGGCGAAACTCACCACCGCCAGGCCATCGCATTGCACGGCCAGTTGCTCGATCTGAGCGACGATGGCGGCCGGGCTGCGGTCGACGATGGTCTCGAACTGGCAGCTCAGGTTGCACTCGGCGCGGTGCTGGGCGGCGTGCTCGATGGCCTGGGCGACATTGCGGTAGAAGGCCTGTGCGGTGCCCAGCAGGAGAATGCCGAAGCGGTAGCTGGGGCGCCGTTCGCGGATCCGCTGGCCAATCAGCCGGGCGGCGAAATAGCCCACGGCTTCGGCGGCCTCGAATACTCGTTCGCAGGTCTCCGGGTTGACCGGCGCCCGGGCGTTGAGCACCCGGTCGACGGTGGCGACACTCAGCCCGGCCTGGGCGGCGACGGTGGCAATGGTGGGGCGCTTGGCATTGCTCATGTGGGGTCCCGGAAAGCCCTTGATAGAAAACCATCATGCTCGGCTGGGGCTGGATGATAGCTTGATAGTGAATGCCGGCAAGGCCTTGAGCGGGATTTGTGCGCTCCCTAGTATTTTCTCCAGCGATGTCCCCCCGACATCCCGGCAAGTGACTAACAACAATCATGCTTGCGGAGAAAATCACCATGCCTGAATCAAGCGCCACCTTTGACCATCGCGCCAAGCCTGGGCGCCGAGACTACCGATTGACCGGCCCCGAAGCGGCCCGTGCTGCCGAACGCGGCCTGGTCTCGGCCCACTGGTACCAATCGCCGGTACCGCGCAAACGCATGAAAGAACTGATGCAACGCCGCGACGGCCCGGCCCTGCGGGACACCGCCTTGTGGTTCACCGCGCTGCTGGTCAGCGGCCTGGGCGGCTACTGGTTCTGGGGCTCTTACGCGTGCATCCCGTTCTTCTTCGTCTATGGCCTGTTGTACGGCACCGCGTCCAACGCCCGCTGGCACGAAACCGGCCACGGCACTGCTTTCAAGACCCGCTGGATGAACGACGCGGTCTATCAGGTCTCGAGTTTCATGTGCCTGTTCGAGCCTGATGTGTGGCGCTGGAGCCACGCCCGGCACCACACCGACACCATCATCGTGGGCCGCGACCCGGAGATCGTCGAACCGCGTCCGCCGAGCTTCCTGCGGATGTTCCTGAACTTCCTCAACCTGCCGCGAGCCTATGGCGTGCTCCGTTCTTCCTGTCTTCACGCCCTGGGGCGGATCGATGAGCAAGAGCGGGATTTCATCCCCGAATCCGAGTGGCCCAAGGTGGTGCGCACGGCGCGGATCTGGCTGCTGGTCTATGGGGCGACCCTGGGCGCTGCGCTGTACCTGCAGAGCTGGCTGCCGCTGATGTTTATCGGCTTGCCGAGCCTGTATGGCGGCTGGCTGTCCTACCTGTTCGGCCTGACCCAGCACGTCGGTCTGGCCGAGGACAGCCTCGATCACCGCAGCAACTGCCGGACCATCCTGATGAACCCGGTGCTGCGCTTTTTCTACCTGAACATGAACTACCACGTGGAGCACCACATGTTCCCCATGGTGCCGTACCACGCACTGCCGCAACTGCATGAGGCCATGGCCGCCGATTGCCCGCCGCCGTACCCGAATATCTTTGCTGCCTTTGGCGAGATCTTCCCGGCCCTGTGGCGCCAGCGCCAAGACCCCACTTACTTCGTGCGGCGCCCCATTCCCCAGGCCGCCGAGTCGCAGACGCCGGTATCGAGCGCAGCCTGACTCCCGCTGTCGCTGTTCTTCCCGCCCAACAACAAGAGAAGCCGCCATGACCGAGCATTGGATCGACGTATGCGCCGTGGACGATATTGACGAAGAGGATGTGATCCGCTTCGACCACGGCCCCCACACTTATGCCCTGTACCGCTCCGCTGACAGCGAGTTTTTCGCCACCGCCGGGCTCTGCACCCACGAGTCCATCCACCTCGCCGACGGCCTGGTGATGGAGCACGTCATCGAGTGCCCCAAGCACAACGGGCGTTTCGACTACCGCTCGGGCAAGGCACTGGGGGCGCCGGTGTGCGTCAACCTGAAAACCTATCCGGTGCGGGTCGAGGCCGGTCGTGTGTGGCTGGCGATTGCCGGTTGATAAGGAGTGAACCCATGCAATCTACCAACGCTCCACTGGTGATCGTCGGTGCCGGCCACGCCGGCGGCCGCGCGGCCCTGGCCCTGCGCGCCGAGGGCTATGCCGGGCGCCTGGTGCTGATCGGCGATGAGCCCCATCTGCCCTATGAGCGGCCGCCGCTGTCCAAGGGCCTGTTGCAAGGCCAGGTCGACTTGCTCGGTTGCAGCCTGGGGGCGGCGGAGCAGTTCGCCGAACTGGGTATCGAGCACTTGAGCGGCAACCCGGTCAGCCGCTTGGAACCCGAGCGCCATCGCCTGCAATTGGCTGACGGTCGCTGGCTGGACTACGGCCGCCTGCTGCTGGCCACCGGTGGCCGGGCGCGGCGTTTGCCCCAGGTACCGGAGCACCTGGAGAACCTGCTGTACCTGCGCACCCACGATGAGGCCCAGGCCTTGCGCGAGGCTCTGGTGCCGGGCTGTCGCCTGGTGATCGTCGGTGGCGGTTTTATCGGCCTGGAAGTGGCCGCCAGCGCTCGCGCCATGGGGTGCGCGGTGACCCTGTTGGAAGCCGGGCTCCGGCTGGCTGGGCGGGTGCTGCCGGCGCGGGTGTCCGACGCCTTGCAGGCGCTGCATCGGCAACAGGGGGTTGAGGTCCACCTGGGCGTGGGCATCGAGCGGGTGGTGGGCGCTGCGCGGGTGGAGGCGGTGCAACTGGTGGATGGCCGATGCCTGCCCTGCGACCTGATGCTGGTGGGCATCGGCATGCAGCCCAACATGGAACTGGCGGCTGCCGCGGGCCTGGACGTGGGGCAGGGCATTCGGGTGGACGACTGCCTGCGCACCAGTGCCCCGGACATTTTTGCCGCTGGCGATGTCTGCGAGTTTCGCCTGCACCCCGAGGGCGCCTATCAACGCCAGGAAACCTGGCGCAACGCAGAAACCCAGGGGCGCCACGCGGCCCTCAATCTGCTCGGCCACGGGCTGGCTTTCAGTGGCATTCCCGGCTTCTGGTCCGATCAGTACGACTGGAGCGTGCAGACCGTGGGCCAGGTCGGCAGCACCGAGCCCACAGTCAGCCGGGACACGGCCGGTGGCGGTTGCCTGCTGTTTTACCTGGATGCCCACCAGCGTCTGCAAGGCGCGTGCGGTTGGGGACTGGGCAACAGCGCGGCCAAGGACATCAAACTCTGCGAGCGCCTGATTGTCCAGCAGACCCCGCTCGACTTCCAGCAGTTGGCCGATGCCGCTGTGTCCCTCAAATCTGTGTTGCGGAGCTGATGATGCGCCAATTCCTGGTGTTCCAATCCCTGTGGGCCATGCTCGATCACCGCGGCCAATCCGAGCGGCCCCTTGAGGCGCAACTGGAGCAGATTGCCGCCGCCGGCTTCGATGGCGTCACCGATCATTTCTGGGTGCCCGAGCATGCGGCGCGCCTGTCCGCGGCGGCTAAAAGCCTGGGCCTGCACATCGAGGGTCAGTTGTTCCCCCGCAGCGTGGCGGATGTGGCCGAGGCCATTGAGGTTGCCAGCCGCCATGGCTGCCATCACCTGACCCTGCAGGCCGATGTGCGGCCCCGGACCTTGAAAGAGGCGGTGCTGCTGGTGGAGGGCTGGCAGCGCCTGGCCGAGCAGGCGGACTTTCCGATCCTTCTGGAAACCCATCGCTACCGGCTGACCAGCGACCTGCTGT
This sequence comes from Pseudomonas morbosilactucae, assembly GCF_023241665.1. Classification (NCBI taxonomy): domain Bacteria; kingdom Pseudomonadati; phylum Pseudomonadota; class Gammaproteobacteria; order Pseudomonadales; family Pseudomonadaceae; genus Pseudomonas; species Pseudomonas morbosilactucae. The sequence continues at coordinate 184,806 of NZ_JALQCX010000006.1, forward strand.
TCACCCTCGACCTGCTGGATCAAGTGCCGGACCTCAAACTGTTGGCCGACCTGTCCCACTACGTGGTGGGACGGGAGTTACCCGAGCCGGCGGACGCTGAGGACGAGGCCCAGTTGCAGCGTATCTTGCGCCACAGTTGGGGCTTCCATGGACGTGTGGCCAGTAGCGAACAGGTCCAGGTGCCCCTGGGGTTTCCCCAGCATCAGCCTTGGGTGCAGCGTTTTCTGCGGCTTTGGCGCTACGGCATCGAGGACTGGTTGGCGCGCCCGGACGTCCCGGGCAGCCTGTCGTTCACCTGTGAGCTGGGCCCGCCGCCCTATGCCATCACCGGCGCCGATGGCCGCGACATCAGCGACCGTTGGGCCGAGGCGTTGCAGCTCAAGGAACTGGCCCGAGGGCTCTGGGCCGAGTGCCTGGCGCACACGGCGAGGCCCTTGGCACCGCGCTAGGGTTGAGACAGCCCCTGGCAACTGGCGTACCCTCCGGTCTGGTTTTTCGACGTCCTAAGGATGGGTCATGCAACGCACAGTCTGCGGCACCTTGAGCCTGACAATCATCGTTTCATCCCTGGGTGGTTGCACCAGCCCGCCGCCCAGGGAGCGGGTCAGCGGGCCACAGGTGTTTGGCTACGAACTGCAGCAGCCGTTGTCCGCCGAGGCGTTCAAGGCCTTGACCTACGCTCGTCTCGACCCGGCGTATGCCGAGCCCGATTACCTGAGTTATCAGGCGGATGGTGCGGTATTGGCCTTGGACCTGCAGCGAGACCGGACCCTGACCCGGATCCTCAAGCGCAGTCGGGCCTTCGACAGCCGGGCTGATTGTCAGGCCGCGCTGGATCAGGACCGGGCGAGCTTGCAAGGCCCGGTGGATGCGTTCAATGCCCGGCACGCCAAAGGCCCAGGTGTCGCGCCCCAGGTCGGGGAGCCGGTCGCCAGTTTTTCCGTGCGTGAGTGTTGGCAGCGCGGCGGGCGTGGCGCCGACAGCCAGAGCTATCGCTATGAAGCCTGGGCCAGCCAGGGGCCGGTGTCGGCACCGAGCAAAACCCGGCAGCCGAACGTGGTCGAGCAAACAGCCGGTGGCGTGTTGGTGGGGTTGTTCGCCATTGTGATGCTGCCCTTCGCCCTGATCGGCTGGGGCGTGGACAAGGCCCGTGACTGAGCCCCCTCAGTAGCGCCACTTGTGAATCAGCGCCTGGCCGTGGCGCTGGCTGATCAGTGCTTCGCCGCTTTCATCGTCGTCGTAGACCTCGGCCAGGCACAGCAGCATCAGGGCGTCGAGGTAGTCTTCGGGGGCGTCGAAAAACCGCGTCAGCGCCGGGTCGGTGTCGTGGTCAAAGTAATAGACCGCGTCCGTGTCCCGGTGAAAACAGAACAGGTTGCCGTTGCCCAGGTAGTCGCCAAAGGCAACCAGCTTGTCCACCAGCGCCCGGTCCAATTCACGTTCATCCATGTCGACAATGCCCGGATAGGCCTGCAACAGCGGTTGGATCGGCTCGCTGCCGGGGTGCACGCTGCACAGGGTTTCTGCCAGGGACAGGGCGCCCAACTGGGTGTGATAGCGACGCAACGCCGGGGGCAAGGGGCAGCCGATCAGGCCTTCGCATTGCTCCAGTTCGGCGGGGCTGGCGGGCTTGAGTTGCGGCGCGCTGGCGTGGCCCGACCACAAGGCGCCGTAGGCGTTGATCACCGCCCGGTACCAATCAAAACGCGCCGCCTGATCGGGCAGATGCGGCCAGGCCAGGGGCGGGCAGTCGGCCGGTGGCCAGGTGTCGTCGGTGTGCTCGAGGTCGGACATGGGGGCATCCTTGCAAGGGGGAGGGTGGTGGGCGAGCCTACTGCATCGCGCGCCCTGGCGCATCGCCTGAGGGCGCTGAGATTGTTGCGCGCAGGGGCGGAACTTCCGGCGCCGATTGCAGACAAAGTTTTCCGTAGCTCCGCGCGCGGGCTCTTCAGCTCGGGTCACTCCCGGGAAAGACCAGCCCACGTTTGGCCCACCCCTTGCCGCATTTCTGAGCAGTGGGTCACAGAGTCGCGGCAGGCGTTTTTTCCTCGGTGACGTTGCTGTTAACGTGGCCTCCCTTATTTCACGGAAGAATAACGAGGCCGCCCCATGGCTCACTCCTCTCAGTCACGCTGGCTCGACATTCTGCGCAGCCTGTTCATCAGCCTGGTCGGTATTGTGCTGCTGGTGATCGCCGGCTACCTCCTCAGCAATCGCCTGGAATTCCTCGACAACGCCCTCACCGCCGACGGCGTGGTCAGCGGTTTGAACGCCGGTGGTTCGCACCCCGAGATCGCGTTCACCAGCGCCCAGGGCGAACAGATTTCCTACCCCCAGGGCGGCTTTATCTTCGGTTACCAGACAGGCCAGCCGGTCAAGGTGCATTACCTGGCGGAGCGCCCGGCCAACAGCGCCGTGGTCGATGATCGAATGGCGCTCTGGGCGACGCCCGGGGTGGTGGGCGGCATGGGGTTGATTTTCCTCGGCGCTGGCCTGTTGGGCATCTTCAAGCGTAAGGGCCAACGCCCTGCGCGCTCTCTGAAAGGACTTTGAAAGCATGAGCATCTCCATCCCGATTCCGGTCAATGAAAGCAAATGGCAGTACTCGACTGCGAGCGGCGGCGGCCTGACGGTGGCTCTGGTCGCTGGCAGCGGCGGCTCGATCATCTTGCGTTCGCCCCAGGGCCAGGACGTCAGCTTCCGTTACGGCGGTGTGGGCGTGGGTGTGGGCGTCGGTGCTCGCCTGCCGCGTATCGGCAAGATCAACATCAAGGTCAAGGGCACAGGGGTGGCTGCAGCGGGCGCTGCGGAAGCCTTTCCCAGCACCGGTAAGGTCTTTGTCAGCGATGCGTTGAAGGCCAGCGACCTGACCAGCGATGACATCACTGGCCCTTGTGTCTACACCGAAGTGGCAGCTGGCCTGGTGGTCGGCGGTTCGGCCACGGCCCTGCTGTTCGGCCTGGACCCCAAGTTGCTGGCTATGTACCTGGCGCTCAACAGCAACCCGGCGACGTCAGTGATTGCCGCGCAATTGGTCAATCGCCAATTGCTGCAATCGGCCAAAGGCGCGGTGGTCATGGTCGGCATGAACGCCGGCGCGCAGGCCGGTGCGGGAGTGGGGATTTTCCTCGGCTACCTGTTCTGATCTTGAGTGGGCAAGCGGCGCGCCTTGCGCCTGGCCCGCAGGTGGCGGACCAGCGCCGCGGTCGCCACCAGCAGCACCACGCCGATCACGATCGGCAGGCGGTAAGGCTTCAAGTCACCGAACAGGTGCTGCAAGGCTTCCCCGGCCCAGTAGCCGGCGCTGACAAACAGCGTGGCCCAGACCGTCGCCCCTAATAGATTCAACAGTGCGAAGCGCCACGGCGACAGGCCGCTGGCGCCGATCACCAGTGGTCCCACCAAACGCATGCCATAGAGAAAGCGCACGGCGAACACCGAGGTCGAGGGGTAGCGCTCGATCAGCCCGCTGACCCGGTCAATCGCGCCCTGATGGCGTTTGAGCCTGGGCAGCAGACGAGCGCCAAAATAACGCCCACTCCAGAACAGCAACTGATCCCCCAGCACACCGCCGAGGATGGCCAACGCCAGCACCGTCCAGAATTGCAGCGCCTGCTGATGGGCGGCCATGCCCCCGAGGATCAGCACCGTCTCGCCTTCCAGCAGGCAGCCTATAAACACCACCCAGTAACCGTAGGTGGCGAGGAGGGCATTGAGGTCCAGGTGTTCGAGCATGCAGGGAAGGTCCTTGTTCAACGAGCCGTGAAGCGCCTGCCGCGGTGGGGCGGCAAGAACTCTGAGTGTATCGGCCCGTGGAAGTGCCGCCGTTTTTTGCTCAGCCCAGGGCCCGCAGCACCGCCCAAAACAATCCCGCGCCATACAGCCCCAGACCAAACACCGAGTGGGAGATCAGGCTGCGCATGCGCGCCAGGTTCGGCTTGGGCGTCTTGCTGGCGGCGATGCCCGCGCCCATCCCCGGTTGCAGAATGAAGTACGGCGCCGCCACGCTCAGCACGCCCACTATCAGGGCCGGGAGCAAGGTTGGGTGCTCGGCCCATTGCAGGCCGAACAGCGCCAGGAGCACCCCGGCGAAGACAACGCCCACCAGGTAATGGGCGGTCCAGCCGATCAGGTGTTCGCCGGGCACCGGTGCTGCCTGGGCAATGCTCTTGTGGATAAACTGCCCCCGTGGAAAATACCCGACCCAGCGCCCAACCAGCGCCCAGTTGGCTTTGGGCACGCCCCAGGCGGCGTGTTGCAACAGTGCCCAAAGGTCGAGGATGGCGGTGGCCCCCACGCCGATCAACAGGGCGTGCAAGGCAAAATCCAGGGTCGGGTGCATAACAACTCCTTGGTGTGCTGGGACAGTGAATGAGAGTGGCGATGCAGGCCGAACCCTCGGTTTCTGTGTTAGGCTTTCATTCAATTGAATAATTGAATGATCGAGAAGGCAGTGCTTCATGTCAACGACTGATTTGCCCACCGCCCAGTCGCCCATCGCCGAGATGGCCGACTTGGCGCGCATCCTCGGCCACGCCCACCGGCTGATTCTGCTGGAACACATTGCCCAGGGTGAGCAAGCGGTAGAACGTCTGGTGGAGCTGTCCGGCCTGTCCGTGGCCAACACCTCCCAGCACCTGCAAACCCTGCGTCGGGGCGGTTATGTGCAGACCCGGCGCGACGGCAAGCGAGTGCTCTACAGCCTGGCCCAGGGGCCGCTAGCGCCGTTGCTCCAGGCCCTGCGGCAATACGCCGAATACAACCTGGGGCAGATCCGCGAGCTGTTGACGGACAGCGACCAGCAGCCGACGCGCCTGGAAGGCATCTCCCGCGAGGAACTCAGCCGACGCCTGGTGGAAGGCGGCATGACCTTGCTCGACGTGCGTTCGCCCGAGGAGTTCGCCAAGGGCCATTTACCGGGGGCGATCAATATTCCTGGGGATGAACTGGAGCAGCGCCTGGCCGAGTTGCCGGCCGATCAGGAACTGGTGGCTTACTGTCGTGGGCCCTATTGCGTGCTCTCGCAGCAGGCAGCAGCGCTGCTGCGGGCCAAGGGTTTTCAGGTGCAGCGCCTGGCCGACGGCTTTGAAGAATGGCAAGCGGCGGGGTTGGGGGTGGAGTGGGGACGCTGATCAGTCCGGGTAGTGCTGGGTGATTTCCGCCCAGATATAGGCGCAACGCCAGCGGATCCAGCTCACGTACACAAGGGCCCAGGCCCGTAGCAGGCGGCTGCGGCGCAGGCCTTCGAGCCACTGCTGGATGTCTTCCAGCAGTGGCGCCCGGGCAAAACCGGTCCAGATCGGCGGGACCGCCGCTGCCAGGTTGGGGTAGCACACCGGCGCCACCTCTTCGTAGAGCATGCGTTTGATTTCGTGCCGGTCGTACGCCTGGGTCTGCCGCGCAATCAGCGCGTAATCCACCTGGCTATCGACGAAAGCCTCCGAGAGGGCACAGTAAATATCCTCGCGCTGTGCTGGGCTGATCGGCGTGTGTCGGCGTTCCATGGCTCAGTCCGGGGCTTGCATGCGGGTGGCTGGCGAGCCATCGGCGTTGAGTTGGTAGATCGCCCGCGGCTGGCCCTGGTCGTTGAAAAACACCTGGCCGATGCCCGCCGAGTTCCACAGCCGCTCACCGGCCTCGGCATGCTCCGGCACATGGGGGATGACCCGCATCAAGCGGCGTTTGGTGAACCAGTTCAAAGGCGAGCGTGGCGAATAGAGCCAGCGGTTGAGGCGGTCGAACCATTCCAGCAGGGTGTCGGGGAATTCGTTCTTGATGCCGCTGCTGGTGATCTGCCAGATGCGCGGGCCGCCCTGGCGGTGACGGATCAGCACTTCGTAGACAAAGGAATAATGCACGTCGCCGGACAGAATCACGTAGCTGCCCGGGGTTCGCGAGTGGCGGAAGATGTTCAGGATCACCTGGGCCGAACCGCGATGGGCCATCCAGTTTTCCGCGTCCACCAACAGCGGGTAGCCGCACCAACTGAAGACCTTTTGTATGGTCTCGATCAGCTTGACGCCGAAGATCGGCGCCGGTGACACGATGATCGCTGAGGGGTGATCCAGCAGTTCATGTTGCAGTTCGCACAGGGCCTCCCAGTCCAGCAGGCCCGAGGGTTGGCCCAGGTTGGACTCGCTGCGCCAGCGCCGGGTGCGGGTGTCCAGCACCACCAGCGCCGGGGTGCTGGGCAGCACGTATTGCCAGTTCTGGAAGCGCAGCAGTTCGTCGATCAACCCGTCCAGCGCCGGGCTGTCCAGGTAGCCGTCGCGACCCGGCGCGGCCGCGCTCAGGGCCTGGGTGCGCTCCAGCACCTGGGTGAACACATCCGGGTTGTTGCCCCAGCCCTGGCAGAGCAGGTAAGCCAGCAAAGCGTTGCCGATGATGCGCTTGGAGAAGGGGTGGCCGTAGGCGGTTTCTTCCCACTGGGCGCTGAGGTTCCAGTCATCGGTGATGTCGTGGTCGTCGAAGATCATCAGGCACGAGACATGGGCGAAGACCCGGGCCACCTTGCCCAGCCCAGAGACGAAGACGTCGATCTGCTGTTGTTCGCGGGCGTAGCGCTGTTGTTCTTCGGGTGCCAGTTGCGGCGGCTGCGGGGCGATCAGGGTCCAGGGCAGCGGCGACCACACCAGCAAATACATGGCCAACACTTCAGCCAGGGTGACCAAGTGATTGTCGGCGCTGCTGCTGGTGAAAATGGGTTTTTTCACCCCGCCGAAAAAACGCTCGCGCAGGGTTTCGTTGCTCTTCAGGGCGGGCAGCAATTCGGCGCGATGGTAATAGCTGGCGCGGTGCTGATAGAGCGCGGCGCTGTCGGCCACCACGGCGCCGTCCAGGCATTCGTTGAACAAGCCCAGGCGCTCGATCAGTTCGTGAATGGCCCGCAGCATCGGCCCGGCGACATCGTCGGCATACACTTGGTCGCCGCTCATCATCAGCAGCGCCGGGCGTTGCCCTGGCTCGGGCGCTTCGGCCAGCAGGCGATCGACACACAGCAGGCCATCCGCCGCCGGGTGGTGTGGCTTGCGGCAGGAGCCGTGGACCAGTTGCTCGATACGGCTGTGCAGCACGAACGTCGGGCATTGCGCATCGCCGTACAACAGGTGGGGCGCCCACTGCGCGATGCCGGCCGTGGTGCCATTGCTTTGCTGGATAAGCACGTCATAGGCAATCGCCACGTCCTGGGGCAGGGCGCAGTCCAGGGCCACATCGATCAGATGGATAAAGGCATGCCGGCCGACCGCGACCACCTGGCACTGGCGGGCATCCAGGGCGATATCAAGGTCGGCCCCATGGTCGGCCAGGCGCAAGCGCAGGGTCAGTTGCAGTGGCTCGGAGCCCACCAGCCAGAGCACCAATCGCGTCGGCTCCAGGCGCCGCAACAGCGGGCCGGCGAGAACGGGAGGCAGGTCGTGGCAGGCAGGTGTGGTCAAGGGCATCGCAGTCGGGCTTTTACGGCAAAGAGAGGCGGCGATATTACTCCAGCCAATGTCGAAGAAATGTTGGTTAAAGGCCCTGAATCGGCACATTTGTATCGGATTATTTGTGGGGGCTGGTCATCCTCTGCGATGCGCCTGGGGTCGGTTGTCTTGCGCATCTTTCTCGATCTGCGCCAGCATCCAGCGGATAAACACTTGGGCCTCGGGCGTGGCATCACCGGCCACCCCGTAGTAATAGCGGGTCAGGGGTTGGCGCAACTCGGGCAAGGGGCAGACCAGGCGGCCGCTGGCCAGGTCCTTGGCCAGTAGCGAGGCGGGGCACAGCGCCAACCCCAACCCATCGACACAGGCCTGGAGCACGAAGTGCATGTGGTCGAAATGCAGCATCGGTGGATGGCGCAGCGGCTTCAGGGCGCAATGCTCCAGCCATTTCTGCCAGTCGCTGGCGCGGGTGCGGCTGTTCAGCAACGTATGCCGGGCCAGGTCCTTGGGGGTGTTCAGCGCAGTGGCCTGCAACAGCGACGGCGCCGCCACCACCAGGATTTCATCCTCCAGCAAGCGCTGGGGCTGCAGCGCCGCCGACCAGCCTGAGCGACCCCGGCGAATCACCAGGTCGAAGGTTTCCCTGGCCGGGTCGGGAGCCAGGGTGCTGGTCACCACCTCCGGCTGAATCTCCGGGTACAGCGCCATGAACTGCGGTAACCGTGGGATCAGCCAGCGCACGGCAAAGGACGGCCGCACATTGATGATCACTTTGCGCAGCTTCGCGCCCCGGCGCAGGGACGTGGCGGCGTTGGCGATTTGGGTCAGGGCCACGCTGACCTGTTCATAGAAGGCCTGCCCGGCGGGCGTCAGCAACGATTGGCGAATGCGCCGCTCGAACAGCAAGACCCCGAGGTGTTCTTCCAGCAACTTGATATGGCGGCTTACCGCGCTGTGGCTCACATGCAGTTCTTCAGCCGCGCGGCTGAAGCTCTCGTGGCGAGCGGCGGCGGCAAAGGCGCGGACGGCATTCAGGGGCGGGAGGTCATTGATCATGGGTCTAATTTAGTCACCTATACGGCGCAATTAAAGTGTTTGTCAGCGCCGCTGTCGACGGTCAGGCTGGAGTCCGTTTGTGACCTGCCGGTTTGCCCGCCATGCCTGATACCCACGCCCGCACCACCGATAAACACTCCGCCCGCGCCGCCTCGATCCTGGGCCTTTGCCTGCCCGGCGACACCTTGCTCTACCTGCTGCTGCCCATGCAGCACGAAGCCTTCGGCGTGACCCTGGCCGAAGCCGGCTTGTTGCTGGCGGCCAACCGCCTGGTGCGGATTTTCGGCTACAGCCACGTCATGGGCTTCTACGCCCGGCACGGTGATCGCCCGATCTGCGTGCTGGCCGCTGCCACGGCGGCCCTGTGCGCCCTGGGCTACGCCACGTTGTCCGGCTTCTGGTGGCTGCTGCTGTTGCGCCTGGGCTGGGGCCTGACTTACGCCGCCCTCAACCTTTCGACCCAAGTCATGGCCACCGCCGAACCTGACGGCGCGGCTCGGCGTACCGGCCGCTCCCGGGCACTGATCGCCACCGGCCCAATGCTGGCCTTGCCCCTCGGCGCCCTGGTCAGTGTTGAATACGGCCCTCGGGTGATCTTCTTCCTGATGGCCCTGACGTCACTGATCGCGGTGTATCTGGCCCTTGCGCTGCCGAACAAAGCCCATCCCCTGGCCACCTCTCCCCGGCGCTTCCAGCGCCCCGACAGCGTGGCCGTGTGGTCCTTTGTCGAAGGGCTGGTGCTGGACGGCCTGTTCATCATTGGCCTGTCGCTGCTGGCCGAACAACTCATGGCCGGCAACGCCGTACTCGTGGCCGGAGGCCTGCTCGCCCTGCGCTACCTCTCGGAAATGCTCCTCAGCCCCCTGGGCGGCCTCGCGGCTCAACGTTGGGGCGCGACCCGCATGCTCATTGTCTTTTCTCTGCTCACCTGCGTGGCCCTGGTGGGTTTTGGTTGCCACTGGCTGATCGTTGGCGGTGCCCTGGTGTTGGTGCTGCGGGCCCTGCAACTGCCGTTGGTGGTGACCGTTGTGGCCCAACGGCACCCAGGTCCTGGACGCGTCCGAGCCTTGGCGGCCAACGCCGTATGGCGCGACATCGGCGCCGGCATCGGCCCGCTGATTGCCGGGCTGCTCCTGCCGGTGGCGTCCACGGTGTGGGTGTATTCGCTGGCGGCGGGGTGCCTGGCGGTGAGTGCGTTGGCCTGTCGGGAGGCCCGTGTGCGGGGGTAAGCGGCACACGCCAAAAACTGCAGCGCCAGGGTCGCAGGGTGAGCCAATAGCCGGCGAAAAAATCCGCACCCAGCTGTTGATCGAACCTCCCGGTCCACGCCCTTATCGGTACACCGCTCGGGCAGAGTGAGAGGCATTGATGGCTGTTTTGCGGGCGTCAGTTGTCGTGGTGCGAGCTCAGGGCAAGTGCGCAACTTCTTGCGCACTTCACTGTGGATAAGTTTGTGCATACATCGCTGTAAGGCAGGTATTGCCAGCGTTGTAGACGACTGCGCAACTTCTTGCACAGTACTGCGCAACTTCTTGCGCACTTTTCAAGGAGTTTTGCGGTTGCGCCGGCCTGAAAATACCCGGAACCGCGCTGAAGGTCCCGGCCCGCTTGGTTATGACGATTTCTGGCACGTTCCTTGACATAGCTTTGGGTAGCCATTGGGCAATGTTGCCCATTGGTTATTCTCACTTTTAGCAAGGAACGCACCCATGGCTACACCCGCGTACATGTCCGTCACTGGCACCAAACAAGGCCTGATCACTGCTGGCGCCTTCACCGCCGATTCGGTGGGCAACACTTATCAGGAAGGCCACGAAGACCAGGTCATGGTCCAGGGCTTCCAGCACGAAGTGATCATTCCTCGTGACCCGCAATCCGGCCAACCCACCGGCCAGCGCGTACACAAGCCGGTGATCATCACCAAGGTTTTCGACAAGGCGTCGCCCCTGTTGCTGGCGGCCCTGACCTCGGGCGAGCGCCTGACCGAGATCGTTATCCACTGGTACCGCACGTCCGCTGCCGGCACCCAGGAGCACTACTTCACCACCACCCTTGAAGACGCCATCATCGTCGACATCAAGGACTACATGCACAACTGCCAAGACCCATCGAACTCGCACTTCACCCACCTGGAAGACGTGCATTTCACCTACCGCAAAATCACCTGGACCCACGAAGTCTCCGGTACTTCCGGTTCCGATGACTGGCGCACCCCGGTCGCCGGCTAAGGCGGGTCGATCGTCACAGCACATGGACCTGCCGCGTCGGTCCATGTGCTTTTTTCGCTTCTGACGCACTTACACAGAGGAACAGGGATTGTTCAGTTCAGCCAACCAGACCCATTTCAGCCTGGTCGTCGAGGGGCTCCAGCATGATTTTCAAGTGCTCTCCTTTGTGGGCAAGGAAGCGATCAGCACGCTCTATGCCTTCGATGTGGAGTTGGTCAGCGAGCGACATGAAGTGGACCTTGAGAGCTTGCTGCATAAACCCGCCTTCCTGGCCTTTAGCGACCGGGGCGAGGGCATTCACGGGATCATTCACCGTGCGGAGCAGGGTGCCAGCGGCAAGCGCCTGACCCGTTACAGCCTGACCCTGGTTCCACACCTGGCTTACCTGAGCCACCGAATCAACCAACGCATCTTCCAGCACCTGCCGGTCAACCGGATCATCGCGCAGATCCTGGAAGAGCACGGCATCCTCAGCGATGCCTACCAGTTCCACCTGGGCATGGTTTACCCGGAGCGGGACTACTGCGTGCAGTACGACGAATCCGACCTGCAATTCGTGCAACGCCTGTGCAGCGAAGAGGGTATCCATTACCACCATCGCCATAGTCAGGCCGGGCATGTGCTGATGTTCGGGGATGACCAGACGGTGTTTCCCCAACTGCCGCAAGCGACGGAGTACCAGGCCGGTAGCGGGATGGTTGCCGACCGGCCGGTGATCAAGGGTTTTGACCTGCGGGTCGAGGCGCGCACCGGCCGCACCACGCGCCGTGACTATGACTTTGAAAAGCCGAGCATGCTGCTGGAGTCAAAGTACCAATCGGAAAATCAGGCCCCGCAGCCTGACCTGGAAGACTACGACTACCCCGGGGCATTCAATCGTCGTGATCGTGGCAAGGTGCTGAGCCAGCGCGCGCTGGAGCGGCACCGTGCCGACTACCGCCTGGTCAAGGGCCACAGCGACGAACCGGCCCTGGTCAGCGGGCATTTCCTGACGTTGGCCAAGCATCCGCGCATGGCCTGGAATGACCTCTGGCTGATCACCGAAGTCGCTCACCAGGGCTTGCAACCACAAGTGCTGGAGGAATCGGTCACCAGCGATGTGAAGCCCGAAGACGGCTTTGTGCAGGGCTATCGCAACACTTTTTCCGCCATCCCCTGGGACACGTTTTACCGCCCGCCGATGCCGGCACGAAAACCCGTATTGGCCAGCCAGACGGCGAGGGTGACCGGCCCAGCCGGTGAAGAAATCCATTGCGATCAGTATGGCCGGGTCAAGGTCCAGTTCCATTGGGACCGTGAGGGCCGTTTCGACGAAACCAGCAGTTGCTGGGTGCGGGTGGCTTCCAGTTGGGCGGGCCCGGGGTTTGGCCAGGTGGTGATTCCACGGATCGGCATGGAGGTGTTTGTCACCTTCCTTGAGGGCGACCCCGACCAACCGCTGATCACCGGTTGTGTGCCGAACAAAATCACCCCGGTGCCTTATCCGCTGCCCGAGAACAAGACCCGCAGCGTGTTCAAGACCAACAGCAGCCTGGGGGGCGCGGGCTCCAATGAAGTGCGGGTGGAAGACCGGGCCGGGCGCGAGCAGATCTACATCCATGCGCAGCGCGACCAGGATTGCAGCGTCGGCAACAACGAGACCCACTGGGTGGGTGTCGACCGGGCTCACTCCGTGGGGCAGAACGAAACCGTGACCATCGGCCAGAACCGCCTGAGGACGGTCAAGGTCAACGACACCCTGCAAGTCGGCGGCGCCAAGCGCGACAGCGTCGGCACCCAGTACCTGATGGAGGCGGGCAGCCAACTGCGCCTGGTGTGTGGCCAGAGCGTGATCGAAATGAATGCCAGCGGCGAGATCAACCTCTACGGCACCGCGTTCAATTTCTCGGTCACCGGCGACGCCGAGATCAATACCGGCGGCAATCTCAACATCAACATGCCGGGCGGCGCGGCGGGCACGGCCCCGGGTGCCGATGGGGCCAAGGGCAGCATCGACAGCCAGGTGCAAGGCGTCTTTTCCAACCCACCCCAGCCGGCTTCCTAAACCCCCTATTCCAACCTGAGGGCACATCGCCAATGGACTACCTGATTCAAGAAGGCACGCTCACCCTGCCGGCCGGTTTTCACGACCGCAGCGTCAACATGTTTGTCCCGGGCGTTTCCTTGCCAGCCCCGTTCAGCTTGACGATTTCACGGGACACCACACTGCCCGGCGAAGCCTTGTCCGACTACGTCGAGCGCCAGGTCGGCCTGATCGCCTCCAAGCTGCGCAAGTACCAGCGCCAGAGCATCCTCGAGGTTGAGCTCTCGGCCAGCTCACCGATCCCGGGTCGGCAAGTCGATGCCCATTACCAGAGCGATGGGCGCCCGGTGTATCAGCGCCAGTCGGCTTTTTTCATCGCCCCTGAACGGGTGCTGGTGTTTACCGCCACCAGCCAGATGCCGTTTGACGCCCAGCTGAATCAGCTGTGGCTGGAGGTGCTGGCGAGTTTTCGAGCCCATCCCTCCAGCCCCGCCACCCCTTAAGGATTTCCGGCCCTAAACAGTCGGCATGACATGGATGTCACGCATGTTTGAAGCAGCACGTTTTGACGACGAGATTGCGCACACCAACGCTCTCGTGGGTTTTTTGGTGGGCGCCGCGCTGGGATTGGCGCTGGTGGCTGCCGCCTCGATTTTTGTCGTTGCGACCTGCGGAGCCGGGGCCGTGTTGTTACCCCTGCTGATTGGGGTGGTTGCGGGCGCTGCCGGTTCAGGGCTGGTGATGGCGGGGGAGGGCATAGGGCGAATGAGTAAGGCGCCCGCCGGAGGGATTACCAGTGGTTCCAGCGACGTGTTTATCAATGGCCTGAAGGCGGCCTTTGTCCAGGGCAGCGTTGGTATCTGCACAAAACACCCGGTGCCGCCGATGGTTGCAGAGGGCTCGGCCAAGGTGTTTATCAACGGCCTGCCAGCGGCCCGCAAGGGTGACAAACTGACCTGCGGCAGTGTGATCGACAGCGGTTCGGAGAACGTGTTCATCGGCGCTGAAAAGGAACAGTACCTGCCGATCGACGACGAAGTACCGAAAATCATACGCGACACGGTGGAGGTCGCCATGGTCGTTGCCGGCCTTGTCGGTGGCGTTGGGCAACTGCTGTTCAAGGCCAGCCAGGTCGGGCTCAAAGCTGTGGCCCCCTGCGCCATGCGTTTCGCCAGCACTTTTGTGGTGGGCGAACTGGCTGGACAGTTCGTTATAGGCCCAGCCGTCGGGCGCGTCGCCGGGGCACTGTTTGGCAACCCGGTGGATGGGATCAGCGGGCGCAAATTGCTCTTGGAAGAAAGCGAAACCGACTTTGATCTTCCCGGCCTGATGCCGATTGTCTGGGCACGTTTTTATGCCAGCGATGTTCATCACGAAGGGCTGCTGGGGCGCGGCTGGGTGCTGCCGTGGGAGCAAAGCCTGCGTCTGCAAGAGGGTCAGTTGTACCTGCGCGACAACCAGGGGCGCGACCTGAACCTGCCCGTGCTGGAGCCTGGGGAGCGGTTTTTCCTGGCCAGCGAGCAACTGTTCCTGGTGTGCTCCGAAGGCGGGCATTACCTGATTCAGACGCCCGACAACACCTTCTTCTATTTCGGTGAGTTGGCCGACAGTGGCCAACCCTCGCCACTGCGCCGTATCGAGAATGCACTCGGGCATTTCCTGAGCTTCCACTACGACGGCCAAGCACGCCTGAGTGATATCTGTGCCAGCGGCGGCATTCGTCTGCACCTGTGCTACGAGCGCCATGAACGGCGCCTGAGTCGGGTGGAAAGGGTGGTGGACAACCGGCCTGTGGAAACCCTGGTTCACTACCAGTACGACGCCGATGGGCAACTCCAGCAGGTGATCAATCGCAATGGCGATCGAGTGCGCCAGTTTGCCTACGAGCAAGGGCGCATGGTCGCCCACGAAAATGCCCTGGGGCTGGTTTGTCAGTATCGCTGGTCGACCCGCTTCGACGATCATCAGCCCCGTGTGGTCGAGCACTGGACCAGTGACGGTGAGCGTTATCATTTCCACTACGACCTGGCCCAGCAGCAAACCGAAATCCGTGACGTGCTCGACCGTGTCGCGCTGATTCACTACAACGATGGCCGTCGGGTAACGGCTTGCCGTGACTTCGGCGGCGAGCACTACCGGTTCGAGCTGGACGACGCAGGCAACATGACGGGCCTGGAGCTGCCGGACGGCAACTCACTGGCCTTTGTCTACGACGACTTCGCGCGCCTGGTCGAGGAAGTCGACCCCCTGGGCCGCAGCACCTGCTACAGCTACCACCTCAACACCAGCCTGAT
The DNA here is from genome assembly GCF_023241665.1 of Pseudomonas morbosilactucae. NCBI lineage: Bacteria > Pseudomonadati > Pseudomonadota > Gammaproteobacteria > Pseudomonadales > Pseudomonadaceae > Pseudomonas > Pseudomonas morbosilactucae. The sequence continues at coordinate 199,831 of NZ_JALQCX010000006.1, forward strand.
CACCAGCATCCAGCGCCCCGACGGCAGCACCCAGAGTTGGGTCTACGACAGCAACGGCACGCTGCTCGATAGTGTCGATCCGTTGGGGCATGTCACTCAGTACTTCAACACCAACGACGGCTTGCCCCACACCTGCACCGACCCGCTGGGCAACACCACGCACCTGTGGTGGAACGCACTGGGGCAAATCGAGCAGTACCAAGACTGTTCCGGTCATCGCACCCACTATGCCTACGACCAGAACCTGCACCTGCTCAGCATCAAGGATGCCCTGGAGCGCACCACCCGCCTGATCCGCAAGGCCGACGGTGAAGTGCTGCGCGTCGAGCACCCGGACGGCAGTCATGACGCTTACAGCTACAACGCCCTTGGCCAACTGCTCAGCCATACCGATGCCGACGAGCGCACCACCTATGTGACGCGCACGCCCCGCGGGTTGCTGAGCAAACGCCAGGACCCGAGAGGGCAGCAGGTTCACTATGAGTACGATAACTGCCAGCGCCTGATCGCCTTGCTCAACGAGAACAAGGCAGCCTATCGCTTCACTTACGACGCGAGCGATCGCCTGCAGGAAGAAGTGCGGGTCGACGGCCTGCGCCGGCGCTTCCGTTACACCCTCAGCGGCGCCCTGGCACAGTTGGAGGAAGTCACCCGGCAGGGCTTCAATGACCTCTCCCGCCAGCAATACTTCGAGCACGATGCTGCGGGGCGCCTGCTCAGCCGCATCACCGACGATGGGCGTCTGGACTACCAGTACGATGATGTCGATCGGCTGATTGCCGTGGATCGTCAGCCGAGTGCAGCAGGCAAGGCTCGTGGTGTCGGCCTTGATCACCTGGCGTTCAGTTACGACGCCGCCGGCCAACTGCTGAGTGAAGAGAGCAGCACCGGCAACCTCGGCTACAGCTACGACGCGTTGGGCAACCTCACCGGCTTGACGCTGCCTGACGGGCGCCAGGCGAACTACCTTCACTACGGCAGCGGTCACCTGCACCAGATCAACCTCGACGGTCGGATGATCAGCGACTTCGAGCGTGACGCCTTGCACCGCGAAACCCTGCGTACCCAGGGGGCGCTCACCAGCCGCTATGGCTACGACAGCAAGGACCGCAAGGTGTGGCAGGCCGCAATCCGCCTGCCCCACGAGCAACTCAGCCAGCTTCAGGAAAAAACCGACAGCCTGCTCGGCCACCCACAGCACCCGGCCACCGCCCTGCATCGTCGCTACCACTACAGCCCAGGCGGCGAAGTGCAGCGCGTGACCGATAAACAGCGTGGGGTGACTCACTTCACCTACGACGCCAGCGGCCAACTGCGCAGCCGCCAACCTGATCACCCACAGTTGCAGACCGAGGACTTCTCCTACGATCCCGCCGGCAACCTCAGCGGCAGCGGTCGTTGGCACTTTGAAAGCCTGCCTGATAACCGCCTGGTCGCCTTCAAGGACCTGCGTTTCAGCTACGACACCTGGGGCAACCTCAGCGAAAAGAGCAGTGCAACCGGGGCCATGCAACGCTTTCACTACGACAGTGAAAACCGCCTGATCAAAGCCGAAACCTGGCAAGGCCCGAAACTGCGCAGCGAGGCCCGTTACCACTACGACGCCCTGGGCCGGCGCATCGGCAAACACGTCACGCAAGACGGTCAGGCCGAGGAAACCAGGTTCCTCTGGCAAGGCCTGCGCCTGCTCCAGGAACAGCAGTCGCAACTCCACAGCCTGTACCTCTACGAACCCGGCAGCTACGCGCCCCTGGCCCGTATCGACACCGACCCCGAACTGCCGGAACGAGACGCCCGGCACTACTACTTCCACACCGACCAGATCGGCACGCCGCAAGAAATGACCAACGCCGAAGGGCACGTGGTGTGGCGCGCCTACTACAAGGCATGGGGCGGGCTGGAAGCGTTATCACCGAACCTGGTGGAACAGAGCCTGCGCTTTCAAGGGCAGTACCACGACCGGGAAAGCGGGCTGTACTACAACACTTTCCGGTACTACGATCCGGCAGTGGGACGGTTTACCACCCAGGATCCAATTGGGTTGATGGGGGGGGGGAATCTTTATCGGTATGCCGCTAACCCAACAAGCTGGGCCGACCCTTCAGGTCTTACATGTAGCTCATATTCAGGAAAGCTTAATATAAAATCGTCTGAGATGCTGCCGTTAGTTAGAGGGTCTAAGGGGTGGAAGCAAGCAGTAAAAGATTCGCAAAGTGCAATATCTGATGGTAAAAAGTTTCAGGTTAAAGTGCAGTCTAGTTCGGATGCGAAGTTGTTTCTTAAAGAGTCGCAAGGGAGTATGAATCGCTACAAAGCACATACTCAGAGTAAGCGAGATGACGGAGTACAAAAGTATAAGAAGGGTTACGAGCAACACATGGCGCCTGAAAATGGGATGGGCGATACGCCGCATATTAAATGGTATAACCAAAACTCGGATGGACACATTTTTTATGACGTACCTAATTAAATGAAAAACTTATATAAATTTAATTTTTTGGTGAAAAGTGAAGTTCCTTCAGGACTGAGTGAACCCGATGTTTTTTTCAAAATGAGAGATCTCACGTGTAAAGGAGAGCTTAAGTTAATGCTTGATGATGCTGAGGACGTTATTGAGTGTTTAATGGATGGTTACTATTATGTTGCACATAACTTAGTAACTTTTAAAGGTAAAAAGCCTATTTTCTTAGGTAGGGTTTTTATGGCAGAAAAAACTGATTTGGTATCATTTATTCGGTTTTCTATGGAGTCTGGCGATCTCAGATCTATGCTTTTATCACCATGCTTTGATAGGGAGCCAAGTCAGGTGATACTTGTGACGGAAGATGCAAGTTGTTTGTATGCTTTGTAAGCAAAAAGTATTTTATTTTTATCGTTGTTACGCAAAGATGACATTGCATTTCCAAGACGGCACGATGGTTTTTTACTACGGTTGGAAAAAATTGGCAAGCGTAGAAGCTGATCAACGTTAAGGTACAAGTCAAGTGGTGGCGGATTGTAAAGCTTGGCGCGGGCTGGAGTTTTTTCGCACAGTATGTGTTGCCAAAGGCAATACTACGGCGGGTGGCTGGGCTGGTGTTACAACCTATTGAACTGTCACGACTCTGCGGCTGGTTATTGCCCCACCCTGCACCAACCTATCAAAACCTACCCGAATCTCGACACTCGAACTTCTGACCTAGTTGAAGCTTCAAACTCAGACCCTCAGTTCTTTCACCACCTCGACCGCAGCCGCCGGGGTCGAGAGGCTGCTGATGGTCGGGGTTTTGTGCGGCATTGTGGGGAATACGGTGAGTGCCACGATAAATGCGATAAAGCCGGCAACCGCTCCTGCCAGGTTGGCGGGGAGCCGTCCGAAGCGGCCGCGTTTTTTGACCACGATGACCCACACACCGGCCCAGATGGACAGGAGCAGTTTCAGGTACAGCAGCGCATAGATTTCGAGAGGCATGGCTTATCGCAATCAAACGCCTGTGCCGGGCAGGAGAGCCGCTGGGCACAGGGCGGGTGGATGGGATTGGTACGATAGCAAAGTCTTCTGCGGCTCTCCCAGTGCTTCGTTCAATCCGGTCTTGCCCAGGCTCCCGCGCGGCTCAGTGAGCCGCCACGTTCAGTTTGGCCGACGGGGCGCTCTGCAGCAGTGTCGGCGGCTGGCCTTCTTCGATGATCCAGCGCAGCAGTTCGGCTATTGGTACTTGGTGTTTGCGTTCGACCCATTCCATGCCGTCGGGGCTGTAGCGTTCGCTGTAGCGACTGAGGATCAGGTGTTGCTGGTCCTCGGAGAGGTCCAGGCTGATTTCTCGACAGTGCAGGCAGGCGTCGTCTTGCATAGCCACCTGTTGTAGCAGCATCAGCGAGCGGGGTTCAGAAGGTGTCATGGTCGGGGCCCTCGCAGCGGTTTTTCCCGGGATCGGTCAGCCCCTGTTTGCCTTCTTCGACGAAGGCGCGCGGTGTTCGGCGACGACGTTGCGCAGGGCGCTGTAGTAGTCCGGCATGTTTTGCAGGCTGTCGGTGAGCGGCAGCAGGGCGGCGCGGCCGTCGATCACGCCGCCCACCGTGGCCACGGTGCCCAGGGTTTGTACGGTGTCGCTGTGGTCGCCGAAAGGGTCGAAGAAAAAGCTCAGCACGCGCCCGCTGGCATCGCGGCTATTGGCCGTGCCCAGCAGGGGCAGTTCGACGATCGGGCCGTTGCCGATGCCCCACACGCCAAAGGTCTGGCCGAAGTCGGCGTCGTGACGGGGGATGCCCAGCGGGTCGGAGACATTGATCAGGCCCAGCACGCCGACGGTGCTGTTGACCGCAAAGCGCCCGAGGGTGTTGACCGAGCGTTTGGGGTTGCCTTGCAGCAGGTCGTTGATAAACACCTTGGGTTCGCCAAAGTTGCTGGCGAAGTTATGCACACCCTGTTGCACCACGTCGGCAGATGGCGATAACCCCGGGCGACCGGCGCCAGGGCGTAGTCATCGACCACGCGGTTGAAAGCGAAGATGCCACGGTTGACCCGTTCCGCCGGGTCGTACACGACCGTATCGGTCGGGGTGCAGGGGCGCGGCTCGGTGGGGGCCTGGCTGCTGCAGCCGGCGAGCCAGGACAGGGTCAGTGCCAGCGCCGCATGGCGGGCCAGGGCGGGGGAAGGTTTCAGCAACGGCATGGGCGAAGGATCTCCATCAAGGGGAGGCCGATGCTGGCATTCGCTGCTTGCGCAAAGATGTCTGCTTTATTGCCTGGGTGAAGGTTTGTTACCGCATTGAAATATATGACGGCTGGCGTCGAATGGTTTTAGATAACCGCTCTTTCACCCCTTAAGTGATGCCGCTGGTGAGCAGTCTTTTAATCGTCGACGACGACCTTGAGGTCCTCGCGCTGCTGAAGAAATTTTTTGTGCAACAGGGCTATCAGGTCGAGGTCGCCACCGATGGTGTGTCGCTCTGGGCGGCCTTGGAGCGCCAGGCCCCGGACCTGATCATCCTCGACCTGATGCTGCCCGGGGAAAATGGCCTCAGCCTGTGCCAGCGCCTGCGTCAGCAGCGGGCCACGCCGGTGATCATGCTCACCGCCATGGGCGAGTTGAGTGATCGGGTGGTGGGCCTGGAAATGGGTGCCGACGATTACCTGAGCAAACCCTTCGATGCCCGCGAACTGCTGGCCCGGGTGCGGGCGGTGCTGCGGCGGGCCGGGGAGAATCGACCCTTGAGCGGTGAAGCGCCTCGGCCGCTGATCAAGTTCGCCGACTGGCAACTGGACCTCACCCGCCGCGAATTGCGCTCGCCAGAGCAGGTGATGATCCCGCTGTCGGCCGGGGAGTTCGACCTGTTGCTGGTGTTTGTCGAGCACCCCCAGCGCATCCTCACCCGCGAGCAGTTGCTGGACTTGGCCCGGGGCCAGGCCCATGACGCTTTCGATCGCAGCATCGATGTGCAGGTCAGCCGCCTGCGGCGCAAGCTGGAGTTCGACACCAAGCGGCCGGCGATGATTCGCACCGTGCGCAATGGCGGCTATCTGTTCACCCCCAGCGTGAGCCGTCAGTGAAAGCGTTTCGTGCCGCGCTGCGTTATCGCCCGCGAGACACGGTGGCGCGCTGGATCGCCCTGACCATCGTCATGGCCATGCTCACCGCGTTGGCCTTCAACAGCCTGTTCGTGCAGTTGGCCGGGGTCTGGGCCAAACCGCCGCTGACCGAGACGGGCCTGCTGGAACGGGTCGCCGCCATCACCCGGGTGATCGAAGCCTCGCAACCGGCCCAACGTCCGCGGCTGGCCGCCGCCGTGAGCGACGACAAGATCAACGCCCAGTGGTACAGGAGCCGCGACGGCCTGGGCTTGCCGTACCAGGATGACTCGGAGTTCGGCAGCGGTTCCCGGGTACTGCGCAGCGCGCTGAGCGGGCCGCCGCGGCATATCGAGGCCTACGAACCCAGCGACTGGCCCGGCGGCGGTGGCGGCTATGCGCTGCTGATTCAGTTGCTCGACGGTTCCTGGCTGTTGTTCTCGTCGGCGTCCCGCAGTTGGGGGCTGGAGGAGGGGCCGCGCAACCTGATCCTGATTGCCCTGGTGCTGCTGTCCATCAGCCTGGTGGCGCTGATCGCCACTCGCCGCCTGGCCAGGCCCTTGCAGCAGTTCGCCGAGGGCGCGCGGCGTTTTGCCGTGGACTTTCATGCGCCCCCCATCGAGCCGGTGGGGCCCATGAAATCCGCCAGGCGATCCTCGCTTTCAATGCGATGCAGGCGCAGTTGCAGCACTTCATTCAGGACCGCACCCAGATGCTGGCGGCGATTTCCCATGACTTGCGCACGCCCCTGACGCGCATGCGCCTGCGCGGCGAGTTCATCGAAGACCCCGACCAGCAGCAACGGCTGTTTCGTGATGTGGATGAAATGCAGGCCATGATCAACTCGGCCCTGGAGTTCTTCCGCGACGATGCGCGGCTTGAGCAGGCGACCTCGTTTGACCTGGCGGAGTTACTGCAGACCCTGGTGGACGATTACCGTGACCAGTCCATCGACATTCACTTCAGGGGCCCGTCACGGCTGGTGTTCTGCGGCCGTCCTTTGGGGCTGAGGCGGGTCATGGGCAACCTGCTGGACAACGCCATCAAGTACGGCCGCGAGCCGGCCATCGAACTGGAGTCGCGGGCGGACCAGTTGTTGATCCGCGTGCTCGACCGTGGCCCGGGCATCGCGCCTGAATTCCTGGAGCAGGTGTTTGCGCCGTTCTTCCGCCTGGAGACCTCCCGCAACAAGAGCACCGGCGGCGTGGGGCTGGGCTTGTCAGCGGCCCGGGCGATTGTCCTGGAGCAGGGTGGCGAGCTGACCTTACACAATCGCGCGGGTGGCGGGCTGGAAGCGCGGGTGCTGCTGCCGGTGCTGGCGCGTTAGCCGGCAAGACGCCGGGCTCGGCTTGCCGGTAAGCTGCGCGGCGTATCAGGGGTCAGGGAGAGGACTATGTACATCGGCACGCTGGCTAACTTATCGGGCTGCACACCCAAGGCCATTCGCCTGTATGAGCAAATGGGCTTGTTGCGCCTACCTCCGCGCCAGGGCGCCTATCGGGTCTACAGTGCTCATCATCTGGACGTGGTGCGGCTGATTCGCGCCGCCCAGGCGGTGGGCTTCAAGTTGAGCCAATTGCGCGAACTGGTTGAGGCCAAGCAGGCGGCCGAAGGGTTTCCGGTGGCGCTGGCTCAGCAAGGCATCGACGCCAAGCGCCAGGAAATCCAGGCACAGATTGCTGCCTTGCAGGCCCAGGACCTGCAATTGTTGGCGCTGCGGGGCGAACTGGCGCAACGTTTCGGGCCTGGGGCTGTGCCCGCCTGTGACAGCTCGCTCAGCGTTGCTGCAAGTACGCAAACGCCTGTTGCAGCGCCAACTGCGGTGGCCGGGGCTGGTAACCCAGTTCGTTGATGGCCTTGTCGATGCAGTATTCCTGGGGCACCCCATAAAACATCCGCACCTGGCTGAGCAGCAGTTCGGCGGGGCGGCCGCTGAATCGAGCACGTTGTTCCTCAATCCAGGCCAGGGCCAGCAGCAGGCCTTTTGGCGCCCGACGTGGCACTCGGTAACCGGGCACCACTTGGTTGACGGCCTGAATAATCTCGGCCAGCGACGAGCATTGGCGGTTGGCGAGCAGGTAACGTTCTCCCGGCCGACCCCGTTCTGCGGCGCTGATGATGCCGGCGGCCACATCCCGCACATCGACGAAGTTGAACAGGAAGTTCGGGTCCAGCGGCACCCGGCGCGCCAGCACTGAAGCAAGAAAACCCAGGGTGTCGGTGAGGCGCGCGGCATGGGGACCGATCATCGCCGAGGGCAGCACCGTGACCAGGGGCAGGCCCAGTTGTTCGGCGCACTGCCAGGCGGCTTGTTCGGCGAGGATTTTCGAACGGTAGTAGGGGTTTTGCAGGTCGCTGTTCCAGTGGCCCTCATCCAGGGGCTGGCCGTTGTGCCCCACAGCCGCCACGGAGCTGACATACACCACGCGCTTGACCCCGGCTTCGGCGGCGGCGCGCAGCACATTGCGGGTGCCCTGGACATTGACCTCGACGATCTCCCGCTCGGGGTCCCTGGCCCAGTGCTTGAACACCGCGGCCACTTGATACAGCACGTCCACGCCGTGCAGGGCTTTGCGCAGGGAGGCTGGGTCTCGCAGCTCGGCTTGTACCGGCTCGCAGGTCAGCCCGGCTAAAGGGGCTGTGTGTGCGAGGTCGCGAACCCCGGCCCGAACCCGTTGCCCCTGGGCCAGCAAGGTCCGCACCAGGGTATTGCCCAGGTGCCCGTTGGCACCGGTGACCATGGCGAGGGTGTGCATAAGTGTCCTTGCCCGCCTGCGGCGGTGCCTGAAAAAGATCAGGCACTGTGCAGCCTGTCCCTAGGGACAGAGTCAAGGGGCAGGGGTCAGGACCAGTCGAAGGTCAACAGCACCAGGCCTTCTTCAGGCTCGTAGAGCATGACGATGGCGTCGGCCCCGGCGCTGCGGTAGTGCCAGCCCGGCACGCTGAGCACGTGCTGGAAACGGCGTCCAGCAGGGCTCAAGGGCCAGACCTGGGAGTCACCGCTGTCGTCATCGGCTTCGATGATGTGCATGGGGAATTCCACGGTTTCCACCCAGTTGGCGCGGCCATCGAGGTCGCCGCCCAGAGACTCGATAAACTCCAGCGGCCGGCCGTCCTCCCAGTCGGTACGGACCAGGTGCCCGTGCTCGTGGTAGTGCTGGCGCGTGGCCTCAAAGGAAGCCTGTTGTTCGGCGTAGTGCGCTTGCAGCTTCTTGACCTGTCGGGGTTCGGCCTCGTGCAGTTGGGTGTTGTCCGGGTGCAGGAAGAAGTAGCGCGGGTCGCCGCACAGGCGGTAGCGGCCGTCTTCCAGCTTGAAGCCGATCCAGTTGGTTTTCACCAGGTCGCTGTGCAGGAACCAGTCTTCGGTCAGCTCACCCACCAGGCCTTCGTCGGGCTCCAGAGGGCTGAGCAGGTGCAGGTGGCCGGACCATTGCGGGTTGATGCTGCTGGCGTCGACGCTTAGCAACGGGTGCAGGTGGCGGGCCAGTTCTTGCTGGTCGGCGACGAACACCTCGCTGGCCTCGGGGAAGGCCACGGCGCCAGCCGGGAGCTGGGTGAAGTCAGGGGTCTGTTCGTGGGGCATGGAAGCGAATCCTTTCAGGGAGTGTTGGGCCGCCCATTCAGGGGCGGCTGTTACGAAAGTGGCCGGGGGTGACGCCGACCACTTTTTTGAACGCGCGGGTCATGTGGCTTTGGTCGAAGAAACCGCACAGCAGTGAGGCATCGCTGATACTCACCCCGGCACGCAGCAGGTTCTGTACTTGGGCGATGCGCTTCTGGATCTGGTAGCTGTGGGGCGAGACGCCGACCTGCTGCTTGAACACGCGGATCATGTACAGCGGGTCGAGGTCCACCGTGGCTGCCAGTTCCTCCAAGGGAATGTGCTGGGCAAAGTCATCTTCGAGCCGTTGTTTGATGCGCATCACCGCTTGGCGTTCCGTGCCTGCAACCACCGGAATGGGCAGGCCGTTGCGCTGGAACACCTGGGCCAGCAAGTCGAGGAGCAGGGTTTCCCGCTCAAGGCTCGGGGCGCAGCTTTCAATCAGCCGGTGGCGCTGCAGAAACAGGCAGGCCAGGGCCGGGTCGTGGCGCATGACCTCCTGGAAGCGGTGGATGTACCCGGGTGCCAAACGCTGCGGGTCGAGCACGGCGTTGAGCCAGGCCGGGTCGATGTAGAGCATGCGGTAGACCCAGCCTTCGGCGCTGCCGGGCACGCCATCGTGGATATCGTCCGGGGTGATGGTGACCACGCTGCCGGCGGTGCACAGGTGCTGGCGGCCACGGGAGAAGAGCTTTTCCACGCCGCCGGTGATCACGCCGATGGCGTAGCGCTCATGGCTGTGGCGGCCGAAGGACTGTTGGCTGTAGCGCGCCGACAGCAGCTCGCAGTCACCTTCGGGGATGCGCCAGAACCGCGAGAAGTCGCCCGTGGGCGGCAGGGTGGTGGGGAGCCGGGGCGCATCCATGAGCGAGTCCAGTTTTGTGCAATACGGTGAAAAAAACGGCGGGTAAATTTAGCACCCCTTACTTGAAGCGAGCTAGATGAAATGACGGCCACCCTGATTATCGGCGACTACCGCAAGTCCTCCTGGTCCTTGCGTCCCTGGCTGGCGTTGCGCGCGGCGGACGTGGCCTTCGAGACCTTGTTGATCAAGCTCGACGAGCCCGACACCCGGGCCAATATCCTGCGCCATTGCCCGACCGGCAAGGTGCCGGCGCTGCGCCTGGATGACCTGCTGATTCATGACAGCCTGGCGATCTGCGAGTACGTCGCCGAAACCTGGCCCGACGCCGGGCTGTGGCCTGCCGATGCGCGCCTCAAGGCCCTGGCCCGTTCGGCCTGCGCCGAGATGCACAGCGGCTTTGTCCCCTTGCGCAGCCAACTGTCCTTCGGGGTGGGCACGGGGGAGAGTGCCGGGCCTTTGAACGATGACACCCAGGCCGATATCCAGCGCATCTTTGCCCTGTGGCGCCAGTTGTTGATGCTGAGCGGCTCCGAGCAGTTCCTGTGCGGGACCTTTGGTGTGGTGGATGCCATGTTTGCCCCGGTGGTGTTGCGCTTGCGGCGTTATGGCGTGGCGGTGCCGACGGAGCTGGCCGGCTATGTGCAGCAGGTGCTTGAGTACCCGCCGCTGCAACAGTGGCTGCAAAAGGCGGCCGAGGAAGGCGCCGGGGTGTGAGGGAGGGCGCCGGCCTGGGGCCGGCGCCGAGTGTATAGACCAGTATTTTTCGGAGTCGCGTATGTCGACCAATAGAGCGGTGGTGGAACTGACCCTGGGCGGCCTGATGCTCAGCCTGTCGGCCCTGGCCGTGGCCTTTGCCAACATGGGCGCCGGCGGTGTGGGTTTCTACCGCATGCTGTTCGCCTCGGTGCTGTTTTACCTGACGCTGAAGTGGCGTCGGGTTCCGGTGCACCTGGCCAGCCTCGAGCCCGGCGCTACACGGCGCTGGCCGGGGTGTTTCTGGCGGTGGACCTGATCCTCTGGCACCAGAGCATCTACATCGTCGGCCCGGGCATTGGTTCGATCCTGACCAATTGCCAGGTGTTCTTCATGACCTTGCTCGGCCTTTCGCTGCTCAAGGAAAAACCGTCGTTGTACTTCCTGCTGTCCATCACCCTGGCGTTTGCCGGTCTGTATCTGTTGCTGCTGCCGGAGATGGGCACCACGGTGGGCATCCAGGGTGTGGTGTTTGGTGTGTTGTCCGGGTTGGCGTATGCGATTTGCGTGTACTTCCTCAAGGTCAACACCGACTTGCCTGACGGCGGCGGTGACAAAATCGCGCAGATGCTGCACCTGAGCCTGTGGGCCGCGGCGGTGTTGCTGGGCTATGCCCTGGTGCAGGGGGAAAGCCTGGTGATCGCCGACCAACAGACCCTGTGGATGTTAATCATCTATGGCGTGCTGGTGCAGTTCGTGGGCTGGTTGCTGGTCAATCGCGCCATCGGCTCCATCAGCCTGGGGCTGGCGGGCTTGATCCTGCTGTTGGAGCCGGTGATTACCTACTTCATCGACGTGGCGTTCTTGGACAAGGCCAGCTCCGCCCTGCAAATCGGCGGCGCCCTGCTCACGGTGGTCGCGGTGTACATCGGCTCGATCAAACCGCCGAGCAAGACGCCGGCGGTGAGCGAGGCGGCGTGAAAGATCGGCGGCGAGGGTTTTGCCCTCGCAGGTTGGCTGCTAGAGTCCGCCCCGCCAATTATCCAAGGGAAGGAACGCTTCAAGTGAAATACATCCATGCACTGACTTTGTTCGCAGCGGTTATGGCTCTCAATGGCTGCGTGGTGCAAAGCACCTACAGCAAAAGTATCGCCGTGACCAAGGACGCGGAAGGTCGTGTTGTGCAGACCGTCGAGACTGAGACCGTCGTGCAGCCGGCGCAGGGCTATCCGATGCGTTTGGAAAAAATCAAAGGCATCCAGCCGCAGTAATTGCAGGCTGCCCACCCAGGGCGCAAGGAAACCGGCCATCGCCGGTTTTTTTGTGCCCAAGCGTCAGGCCCGTACAACCTAGCGCCGGGTCAGGCCGATCAAGGTATCGGCCACGTCCCGGGTGCGCTGGGAGGTGCCGGCGGTGGCGCTGCTGGAGCCTTCAAGCTCCGAGAGCAGATCGCTGAGGGTGCCGACTTCCGTGGATTGCTCCTCGATGTGCTGCGCCACCTTGCGGATCTCGGCGGCCAGGCGGTCGATGTCGTCGCCGATTTCGCCGGCGTTCTGGGTGGTTTTTTCCGCGAGTTTGCGCACTTCGTCGGCCACCACGGCAAAGCCTCGGCCCATTTCTCCGGCGCGGGCGGCTTCGATGGCGGCGTTGAGGGCCAGCAGGTTGGTCTGCCCGGCGATCTGCTGGATCACCTGCACCACCGATTGGATGCGCAGGCTGGACTGGGCCAGGTCCCGGGAGCTGATCACCACGTCGTCGGCTTGCTGGGCCAGGGTCTTGACCGTGCTTCCGGCCTTGTCGATCACTTGGCCCTGGAGCTGGATGGTGCTGCTCAGTTCGTCCATCGAGACGTGCAACTCGCCGGAGTAACGCTGCAACTGGCTGGAAATCTGCTGCTGGTCGCTGTCGGCACGATGCAGCACCTGGCCCAGGTCCGAGAGGCCGGCGAACACCGGCTGGATGTGCTCGTCCAGGCCCAGGGTGTCGATGGCTGCGCTGAAGTTTTTCTGCTTGAACTGCTCGATTTGCTTCACCACCACTTGGCTCAGTCCCGAGAGCTTCTTGATTTGCCGACGCAGGAAGAAGGCTTTGAATTCGCCGTAATAGGCGATGAAGTTATCCAGGTATTCGTCGTGAAAGTGCGCTTTGGGCGGTACGCGAAAGAAGAACACGGCGGTCAGGGTCTGGTTGAGGTTCAAGCCCAGAATCTCGCCGAAGGTCGAAAAGCCTAGCACCGGGGTATCGCCGAACACACCGCCCATGCGGCCCAGTTCGGCGCTGTTATTCAGGCGTCGCAGGATGCAGTCGTTAAGCAGACCGATCAGCGCCTGGCCCGGTTTGTTGCTGAGGAAGCGGGCGAAGTCCTTACGGGTTTCGTCCACCAGGGGGGTGCGCTTGACCATCACCAGTTCTTCCCCGGGGGCCACGTCGCAGAACAGGTGCACGCGCTCGCTCTGCAGGTCGATGCGGGCGATGGAGCGCACAAACAGTTCTTCGCCCACACGGATGGCGAAGGAGTACTGGGCCAGGTGCTGTTCCAGTTGCCCGGGGGGGCAGTTGAAGGTCTCGCACAAGGCGGCAACCATGCTGCTGATATCGCCATTGGCCTTGACCACCTGGCTGATGTAACGCTCTTCCAGGGAGGCGGTGAGCACGCTTAGGCTGAAAGTGGTTTTCTCGAAGTTCTGGCTCTTGAACACACCGAAGCGGATGTTTTTCGCGCTTTTGAGAAACACCACTTGGGCGTGGTTGGCGTAACTGCGCTGGCCGTCGTGGATCAAGGTGCTCTTGAAGTCGAGCTTGCCGCCCGCCGAGCCACCGACAAACAGACAGGGGAAGCGCCCGGACTCGTAGAGCGCTTCCATGAAAAACGATTCCGAAGCCGAGAGGCCGTCGAAGGTCACGTAGGCCAATGTGTCGCGGTGGTCGATGGCGGTGGACACGCGCACGGCTTTGATCGAGCTGACCAGCTGCGCGATGCGTTCGCGCATGTTCAGGCGCCGGCCCTGGCCGCGAATGTCCTCGCTGTGCAAGGGGATGTGCACCGCCTCGGCGGATGCAATGACCGTGGAATCGAACAGCGCCAGAACGATGCGGTCCCATTGCTGACCGGTCTCGCAGTACAGGCCGCTGGCGCTTGAACGCAGTTCGCCGGCGCTGGTGCACAGGCTCAGGGTAGCGCCCGGGAAACGCGCAGCGATGCAACGTGCGGCCTGGTCCAAGTCGATGTGGGGCGACACAAAGCCGGTGATGTACACCGGCACGATGCTCAGCGCCGCCACGTGCTCGGCCAGCTGTCGGGCGGAGGTCACCAGGGAGACGACTCCCGAGTCCTCGGCGCTGGCGGTTTTGAAGCGGGAAAATAAACTCATGGTGTCGGTCCGATAAGTGAGCGGCGAGCGAGGGCTATTCATCTGGCCAGAAGGGTGCGCGTCCGGGCGCTGTCTGGTCGTCATCAATAGCGGTTTTCTTTTTCGCCCACAGAGACTCACATCAATGAAAATGCCGGGGCAATGGTGCTTTGGTCGCGATTTTCGGTGCCTTGCCTGGTGGGGCGCCCTATGGGTTTTTTATCGCCGGGATTGCAGAAGCCCCCGCTCAGGCCGATATCAGGTTGAGTTGGGTAAACCCTCCAGCAGTATCGGTATGACGAGTGGGGGATGAGGGTATGAGCCAGCCTGAGTGCAGGGATCAACAACAATGAAAATAACCTTGCTGGGCCGCCTGCGCGGACTGATGTCGGTGCAGAGTGATAATCCACGGTTGCTGCGGGCGCAATTCATCGCCCTGTCTCGGCAGCTGCCCTTGATGTATTTCATGCTGGTGGTCAACACCCTGGCGCTGGCGGCCACCCATTACGGCCTCGCGCCGCTCTGGCTGGTGGTGTACTGCCCGCTGGCGATGACGGTGCTGTGTACCTATCGGGCGACCTTGTGGTGGTGTAGCCGGGCACAGCAGCCGTCTGCGGAGCAGATGTTCCGCTCGTTGCAGCGCACCAATCGCCTGGCCGGGATCATCGCGTTATTTTTTGCCTGGTGGTCGCTGTCGCTGTTTCCCTACGGCGACAGTTACGCCCAGGCCCACGTGGCGTTCTACATGGCGATCACGGTGATCGCCTGCATCTTCAGCATGATGCACCTGCGCCCTGCGGGGCTGATCACCGCGGTGGTGGTGAACACCATTTTCATTCTGTTTTTTGCGTCCACCCGCAACATGACGTTCATGGCCATGGCCATCAACGTGCTGCTGGTGTCCTTTGCCATGTTGTGGATTCTGCAGAACCAGTACCAGGCCTTCACCGAGTTGGTAACCATGCAGGCCAATACGGAACAGCTGAGCAACGAGAACCGCCTGCTGGCCAACCTCGACAGCCTGACCGGACTGCCCAACCGCCGGCAGTTCTTCAGCGTGCTCGAGCAGTCGTTGAGCCAGGCTCGGGCCAGTGGGGCGCGCCTGGCGGTGGGGCTGCTGGATCTGGACGGGTTCAAACCGGTGAATGACCTGTACGGCCACAGTGTGGGTGACAAGTTGCTGTTTCAGGTGGGGCAGCGGCTGCAGGGGTTGCGTGCCCCCGGTATCCACATTGCCCGCCTGGGCGGCGATGAGTTTGCCCTGATCATGACCGAGGCGGTGCACGACGAGCAGGTGCTGGAACTGGGGCGCAAGGTCTGTGCGATGTTGCGCGAGCCCTTCCTGCTGGTGGACATCCCGATCCAGATCAGTGCCTCACTGGGCATCGCCACCTTCCCGGACATGGCTGCCAATGAGACCGAAGTCTACGAATACGCCGACTACGCCCTGTACCAGAGCAAGGGCCAGAAGCGCGGCGGGGAGTGCCTGTTTTCCAGGGAACACCTCAACCAGCTTCACGGTGATGCCCTGATCGAACAGGCGTTGCGCAGGGCCGACCTGCAAGCCGAGTTTTTTGTGGTGTTCCAGCCAGTGGTGGATAACCGTACCCGCCGCACCATGGGCTTTGAGGCCCTGGCCCGCTGGCGCAGCCCGGAATTGGGCAACGTGCCGCCCAGCCAGTTCATCCCCATTGCCGAACGCATCGGCATGATCAATCGCCTGACCCTGCCGTTACTGGAGAAAGCCTTGTATGCAGCGCAGGGTTGGCCCCGGGAGATCGGGCTGTCATTCAACCTGTCGGTGCATGACTGCGCTTCGGCCGATGTGGTCGCGGCGATTATCGAGGTGATCAACGGCAGCGGCTTTGACCCGGCGCGCCTGGACCTGGAAATTACCGAGACCGCAGCGATCCAGGACATCGCCCAGGTGCAGCGGGCCATCGGCCTGTTGCGGCGGATGGGCTGTGGCATCTCCCTGGATGATTTCGGCACCGGCTATTCCAGCCTTAGCCAGATTCACGCGCTGTCACTGACCAAGCTGAAAATCGACCGCTGTTTCGTCACCGACATCCAGCACAACCCGGCCAGTTTCAAGATCGTCAAATCGCTGATTGCCCTGAGCCTGGACATGGGGTTGGAGTGCATTGTCGAAGGTGTGGAAACCCTGGAGGAGCTGGCCGCCCTGGAAAGCCTGGGCTGCACCCTGGTCCAGGGTTATCTGTTTTCGGCACCGATTTCACTGGCCGAGACCGGGCCCTGGCTGGAGCGCACGCTGGCCTTGCCCACCGGTTGAGCGCTGGCCATGGGCGGCACCACCAGCCAGTCATTGGCCTTGCGCAAATCGGCGTCGGTCAGGCGCCCGCTCCAACGGTGCAGCACCAACAGGTTGGTGATGAACTTGTACTGCGACTGGTAGAAGTCGCGCCGGGCGCGGAACTCGTTCTGGATGCTGTCCAGCACGTCTGAAGCATTCTTCTGGTGATACTTGAAGGAAATCTCCGTGGCCTTGCGCGAGGCTTTGGCCGAACTTAGGGCCACCCGGGTCGCCTTGATCCGGCTCAGCCCGGCGGTGATGCCGATGTAGGCCGAGCGGGTTTCCTTGCGCACTTGGCGACGCAGGGCTTCAAGGTCTTGCTGGGCGGCGTCCTTGTCGCCTTCGGAAGCCGCCACCCGGGCGCTGGTGGAGCCACCGCTGAACAGCGGCACTTGCAGGTCCAGGGAGGCAACGAAGTTGTCCGAGCGCGGGGTCAGGGTGCCTTCGTAACCGATGTCGCTGCGCTGGGCCGTGAGGTTCAGGCCCAGGCGCGGCAGGTGCCCGGCCCTGGCTTCGCCGACGGCCGCTTCGGCGGCATTCAGGCTGTGTTCGCGGGCGCGTAGGGCCGGGTTGTTGTGCAGGGCGGCGTCGACCCAGTAGTCCATTTCCTGGGCAGGCAGGTTGAAGGACGGGGTCTTGCTGATGCGCTTGAGGGGCTCCTGGATATCCCGCCCCACCAGCTCGGAGATCGCTTCGCGGCTGATCTGCACTTTGTTCTGTGCTTCGATTTCGTCGGCCACCAGCTTGTCCACCCGGGCCTTGATGTCCAACTGCTCGGGCTTGGTGATCATCTGCGCGGCATACAGGTGGTTGGCCCGGTCCAGGTTCTTCCGGGTCATTTCCAGCTCCTGGCGCACCAAGGACAATTCGTCCTCGGCGGCCAGCACGGTGAAGTAGCGTTCAGTCAGGTCGATGCTACTGAGCACCTGAGCGTCGGCAGACTCGTATTGGCTCTGCTGCGCCAGCTCGGAAAATTTCTGATAGCTGCGCCACACCTGCGGGTCGTAGATCACTTGGTTCAGGGCCAGGGCTGCACGCTTGCCGTTGTATTCAGTGCGGCTCAGGTCATCGTCGCGACGGCTGCGGTTGACGCTGCCGCTGGCGTTGAGCTGGGGCAACATCTGGCCGAAGGCCGCGTCTTTGCGGCCCTCGCCGCTGCGCACCTGGGCCTGGGCCTTGAGCACGCGCGGGTCGGCGCCCCGGGCTTCCTGTTGCAGTTGCCAGAGGTCCAGGTAGTCGGTTTCGGCGACGCTGGCAGCCCAGACGGGCAGGGCGCTGAGGGACAGGCACAGAGCAAGAAAACGCTTCATGTCAGTCCTCGATCAGCGAACGGGCAAAGGCGTTGGTCGCCGGTTGCATCAGGTATTGCAGAAGGGTGCGGGCGCCAGTGTTGATCAGCACTTCAGCCGGCATGCCCGGCACCAGGGCCAGTTTGCCGAGGGCCTTGCGGCCTTCTTCGGTGACGGCGACCCGGGCCAGGTAATAGCTGACGCCGTTGTCTTTGTTGGTCAGGCGGTCGGCGGAGATCTGCACCAGGGTGCCGCCGATCACCGGCGTGGTGCTGCTCTTGAAGGCGCTGAAGCGGATATCCACCGGGCGGCCGACGGCGACGCGGTCGATGTCCATAGGCGATACTTGGGCTTCGACGATCAGTTCTTCGCTGGCCGGCACAATGTCCATCAGCGGGGTGCCGGGGCTGATGACTCCGCCCAGGGTGTGCACGGTCATGCCCATGACCATGCCGGACTCGGGGGCGAGGATTTCCGTGCGCTGGTCGCGGTCCTTCACCGTAGCCAGGCGCTCGCGCAGGTCGTAGACCTTGGTCCGGGTTTCCCCCAGTTGGCCGGCGACGTCGCTGGCAAAGGCTTTTTTCAGTTGCAGGATCTTCAGCTTGGCTTCGCCGATCTGCACGGCGGCGCGGGCGCTTTCCGATTGCTGTTCGGCCACTTCGGCCTGTAAGCGGGAGAGACTGCGTTCCTGGTCGCGCAGGCGTAATTTGTCCACGTAGCCTTCGGCGAGCAGAGCGCGCAAGTCGACGATCTCTTCTTCATAGGAGCGGGCGAGGCTCTGCTTGCTGGCGATGATCGCCTTGAAGCCGCGGATTTGCTGTTCGATCTGGCCGATGGATTGTTCCTGCAGGCCTATTTCACCCAGCAGCGAGGTGCGCCGGGTCTGAAAGATCCGTGCTTCGCTGTCGTGGGCTTCACGCACCCGCGGGTCCTCGGGGTTGAGGCCGGGTACCGGCAGGGGGGCGGGCAAGCCGTCGCGCTCGGCCACCAGGCGCGCCTCAAGTTCCTGGGCGGCAATCAACTGACTGCGCATCATCTCCATTTCGGAGCGTGCCTGGGTGTTGTCCAGCACCATCAGTACATCGCCGGTCTTGACCTGATCGCCGTCACGCACCCGCAGCTCACGGACGATGCCGCCTTCCAGATGTTGCACGGTCTTGCGGTAGCTTTTGACGGTGACTACGCCAGGGGCCAGGGCAGCACTGTCCAGGGGCGCCAGGGTTGCCCAGCCACCAAACAGGCCGAAGGTGAGGAACAGGATCAGGTAGCCGACGCGACGGGTTGGGCGGTCGTCCACTGGCAGGTCGGTGGTTTCAGTGGATAAGGACGTGGAGTTTTGCATGGGATGACTGTTCTAGACCTTATCGTTGCACAGGGGCAGGTTGCGTGGCGGCGGCACCCTGTTGCGTGTTTTGCAGTTTGGCCCAGACCTGGTCCCGCGGACCGTACAAGGCCAGCTCGCCGTTACTCAGCACCAGCAGCTTGTCGACATTGGACAGCACGCTGGGGCGGTGAGTGATGACAAACACGGTGGCGCCGCTTTGCTTGAGCTTCTGCAGGGCCTGGGCGAGCATTTTTTCGCCGACGTCGTCGAGGTTTGAGTTGGGTTCGTCGAGTACCACCAAGCGTGGCTGGCCATACACTGCGCGGGCCAGGCCGATGCGCTGGCGCTGGCCGCCGGAGAGCCCGCCGCCGTTGGCGCCGATCAGGGTGTCGTAGCCGTTGGGCAATTGCAGGATCAGTTCATGCACCCCGGCCATGCGCGCGGCCGCCACCACGGCTTCGGCGTTCAGGTCGCCGAAGCGCGAGATGTTCTCGCTGATGGTGCCTTCGAACAACTCGATGTCCTGGGGCAGGTAGCCGATGTGCGGGCCCAGCTCGTCGCGGCGCCACTGGGTCACGTCGGCGCCGTCGAGGCGCACGCTGCCGGTCAGGGGCGGCCAGACGCCCAGCAAGGCTCGGGCCAGGGTGGATTTGCCGGAGCCGCTGGGGCCGATGATCCCCACCATTTCACCCGCGGCGACCCTCAGGCTCAGGCCGCGCAGGGTCGGCTTGCGGCTTTCCGGTGGAGCCACGCCGAGGTTCTCGATGGAGATCGCGCCCTGGGGCGCCGGCAGCGACATGCGTGGTGGTTCGGCGGCGATCTTTTCCAGTAACTCATGCAGACGCGCGTATTGCGAACGGGCGCCGACAAAGCCTTTCCATACCCCGATCAACTGGTCGATAGGTGCCAGCGCTCGGCCCAGGAGGATCGAGCCAGCAATCATCAGGCCCGAGGAAATCTCGTGCTGGATCGCCAGGTAGGCACCCAGGCCGAGAACCAGGGATTGGACGATCTGGCGGAAGGTCTTGGAAATCGCCGAGATCGCCCCGGCACGGTCGCTGGCCGAGCTTTGCAGGGACAGCACCTTGTGCACCCGTGCGCTCCAGCGTTGGCGCAGGTGGCCGAGCATGCCCATGGACTCCACCACCTCGGCATTGCGCAGGCTTTTATTGGTGAAGCTGGTGGCGGTCATGTGCTCGCGGTTGGCGGCATGCAGCGGGCCATTGGTCAGCTTGTCGTTGATATAGGCCAGGCCGGCCAGCAACAGGGCACTGATCACGCCCATCCAGCCGTACCAGGGGTGGAACATGAACATCACCGCCAGGTAGATGGGAATCCACGGGGTGTCGAAGAAGGCGAATAGACCATTGCCAGTGAGGAACTGGCGCAGGCTGCTCAAGTCGCTCAACGGCTGGGCCGAAGCGTTCATACCGCCGGTGTTGAGGGCCTGCTTGAAACTGGCGTCGAACAGCCGTTGTCCGAGCAGGGTTTCCAGGCGGGTACTGATGCGCACCATGATCCGCGAGCGCACCCACTCCAGGCTGCCCAGAGTCACCATCAACAACAGCATGATCAGGGTCAGCATCAGCAGGGTCGACAAACTGCCGCTGCCCACGGCGCGGTCATACACCTGAAGCATATAAAAGGAGGGAACCAGCATCAGCAGGTTAACGAAGAAACTGAAGAAACCGACTGAAAGAAAGCTCCCTTTGCACACGGCAAGCGCTTGTTCCAGCTCGGTTTTTTGAAGTGCTGACATGGATTTATAACCTCAGACCCGCCCTGGGCCAGTCCGAAAAAACGTTGGCCGCGGGAGATTACTCTCGTGGCGAAAAAAAGTCAGGCCGCAACCAAAGGTCGCGGGCTGATTGGCGAGGCTTTAAAGCCCTCGCCGGGTGCTCTTTGGCAACAGCAGTGGTGCAGAGGCTTTAGTCAACGTCGGTAAAATAGAGTGCTGGCTGTCTCTAGCAACGAAGCATAGGTGGCTTTTGCGATAGAGATATGAACCGGGCTGAGAGGATTAGGGTTTGGCTCAGGCCTTCAGGTCGCAATCATTGCCGGGGGGAGGTCAAAGCAGGTGCTTGGAAATCAGCTTCGATATCTCAACCATTGAGGTCTTGCCGGTGAACTCGAATTTCACTTTTCCCAGGGATGAGAAGTAGATTTCCAGCTCTGAATCCAGATCAAAGGTGCCTGAGGTTTCCACGGAGTACGCGACGATGTTTTTGTAGGGCAGGGAGGTGAAGTCTTTTTTACTGCCTGTAATGCCTTGCACGTTCACGGCGATGATCCGCTTTGTGGTGAACACCACACCATCGCGCATGGACTTGTAAGCGTCGACCACTTGCTCGTCGTCCAGCAGCAGGGACGTAACGCGTTCGGCGTACTCATGGTTCTGCTTGAGCTTGAAGAAGCCTTTGTTGTTGAAGTCGATCATGGGGCAGTCCTTGTGTTTGAAAAGCCTTCACTGAATGTCTTTCAGGTAATCCTTGAGCAGGCCAAGTGGAGCGTTCAGTGCTTCCATTGTTTGTGCCTGGCGAACCTCTGCGGCCAGCCGCTGTAGCTCGCGCCCGAGTACGGTATCCGCGCCGCCCACTGTCTTCAGCGCCAAGCTCAGGGGGACATCCACTTTGAGTTGGATGGCTTTGACATCGGCAGCGCGCACCAGCAAGCCGAAGACTTCCCGTTCATACTCGGCCATAAGCTGATCGTCCCTTAAGATTGGGCTGGCGCCTTCGGTCTCATAAGCCAGTTTGAGGGCAAAAAGCGCAATGGCTTCCAGCGTCAATTCCATCGTCCAGGTTCCTCTGCTGTTGCGGTTGGGCGGCGATCATCACTTTTCCGTGAGTGAAAAAAAAGGCCTTGCTGGGTAGGGCCTTTCTTCTTCTGGGTGACGGGCGAGCACGCACCGCTATTAAGTCGGTGTCGGTGTTTTCATATGGTCGGCTTTCTCTTGCCTTATATAAGAGGCGTAGCCCGCCTCATCTGCCCAGTCGGCTAAGCGCTGTGTCCTGAGCGGTGCTATTAAAGAAGCGTCTCTATAGCGGCGCGGGCATGCTGCCCGTTGCCCTCGTGCTTTGTATGGGGAGCAGCAGCTTTATATAGGGGAAATCCAGGTTCTTTGATCAGGGAAAAGAATTTTCAGATTAGGGGGTTGACGGTCGTGTGTAACGCTGTAGAATTCGCCTCCCGCTAACAGTGATCGGAAGCGAAGTGGTTGAAAGTTGTTAAGGAAATCCTTGAAAACTTCTGAAAATAATCACTTGACAGCAAATGAGCTGCTGTAGAATGCGCGCCTCGGTTGA
>NZ_JALQCX010000060.1:0-28722 GCF_023241665.1 Pseudomonas morbosilactucae
AGCTGGATTGGGCGGTGTCGGCGTCGGGCAGGTCTTCCAGGGGTTCTTCCTGGCCGGGCACTTCAGTGACCACGCTGAAGTCGCTGACTTCAATGGCGCCGTGGCCGTAGCCCAGCAAGTGGAAGGAGAAGGCCTTGCGCGACTCCGGGTTGTCAAAACGGAAGTCCAGTTCCAGGGGCTGGTCCGGGGTCACCAGCATTTCACCGTCCGGCAAGCCCAGTTGCACGTCTTGCTCCAGTTCCTTGGCCTTGAGCAGGATGTAGGCGTTCTGCTGCGGGTCCAGGGAACGCACTTTCAGGCGCACACTGGTCTGCGAGCCTTTGGGCATTTCCAGGTACTGGGCGCCGATCAGGTTGTCGGCCCAGTCATCTTTGATCTGCGCCTGCAGTGGGATCACCGCCGGGCTGCCGAACTGGTAGTGCTGGTTCAGCGGGGTGCGCAGCAGGGTGCGGTCCAGGGCCGTGGCCCGGGCGCTGATCTGCCGTGCGCGCTGGCCGCCGTACTGGCCCTGCAAGGTGGCGCGCTCGGCGATAAAGCCCGGGCTGGCGTAGTAGCGGCAGCGCTGCTGGAAGTCGCACTCGGTGAAGGTGCCCTGGCCATCGTGGTAGCGCAGCTTGCCGTTGGTGTAGGACATGATCTCGCGGCCGCTGCTGTAGTCGCGGAACAGCGAGCGGCCGCTGAGGGCTTCGGGCACCGGCAGGGCGAAGTAGTCGAGGATCGACGCGCTGAGGTCGATGTGCCCGTAGGTGCCGGTCTTGATGTGGGGCAACTGCGCCTGCTCCGGCGCCAGGGTCAGGTTGAAGCCCCAGGACGAGGCCAGGCGCACACCGTCGATGCCATGGGATTCGTCCGAGGTGATGACCACCAGCGTGTCTTTCAGCACACCCTGGCGTTCCAGGCCGCTGAGGAACTGCTCCAGGGCGTCATCCAAGTAGGCCACGGCGGCCTGCTTCGGCGAGTCGTAGCGCTCCAGGTACGCCTCGGGGGCCGAGTAGGGCTGGTGGGTGCCGACGGTGAGCAGGGTCAGCATCCAGGGCTTTTTCTGTTTCTTCAGTTGGCCGACGTAGGTCAGGGCGCCTTCGAAGAAGGCCTTGTCGTCCTTGCCCCAGGGGAATTCCAGGTAGTTGTCGTTCTTGAACCACTCCAGGCCGCGGGTGGTGCCGAACCCGATGTGGGGCATGATTTTGTCTTTGGCCATGAAGCGCAGGCCGGCGCCTTGCAGGTAGTGGGTGGCAAAACCGTTCTTGCGCAATTGGGCCGGCAGGCAGGCCTTGTTGCGTTCATTCTGGGTGAGCATTTCCACACCCTTGGGGGTGCCGTTGTCGAGCTTGTCGTACTCGCCGCAAAGCATGGCGTACAGGCCGCGAATGGTCTGGTGGCTGTGCAGCACGTAGTCCGGGGTGTTCATGCCGCGCTCGGCCCAGCGGCTGAGGTTGGGCATCAGGTCCTCGTGGTAGCTGCTGTTCAGCGCCTGGCGGTTGGCGCCGATGTAGGCCCCGGGAATGCCCTCCAGGGCGATGATCAGCACGTTGCGCGCGCGGCCGGGGCCGGGCAGGACTTTCTCGCCTTGCAGGTCGAGTTGGGTCAACCCGAGCATCGGCGGCGGTACATCCACGGCATCGCCTTCGAGCCAGTCTTCGGCGCGGGTCTGCACTTCTCCCACACCGGCCGCCAGCAACTGGTGGGGCAGGTTGAACAGCTGCCATTGGTCGGCGTCGGACGGTTGCAGGTGCTGGCTGCCCCAGTGGGCGACGAGCAACAGCAGCGGGGCGCACCAGCTGTAGCGCGGCAAGGCCGGCGCGGTGCGCGAGCGGCCGTTCCACAGGGTCAGCAACCACAGCACCAGCCCGCCCAGCAGCGCACCGCCGAGCCAGGGTTGGGCGAAACCGCCCCCGCTGGAGTTCTCCACGAACTGTGGGTCGATCAGGTAGTGCAGGTCGGTGGGCGTGGGCATCCGGCCCACGGCGCTGACCAACTCGGCGTTGGCCAGGGTGAACAGGCTCCACACCAGCAGCACCGGCAGCGCCAGCCACCAGGGCCGGCGATACAGCAACACGATCAGCAGGCTGCCGATGCCCAGGTCGGACACGTAGCCCAGGGGGTCGTCCCAGCCGAGTACGCTGCGCAGCAGTAATGGCACCAGCAACACCCAGATGATCAGGGCGATTAGCGAGGCGCGAGGGTGATGTAATCCTTGACGAATGAAATTCACAAAAAATCTTCCAACCATTAAACCGTCACAAAAGTGTGCGCGATGGTATCAAGCCAGGGCGGCCAAGGGCGGGATATTCATGGCCAGGCGTTGGCCGTTATGGGCCCTTGCAGGCTGTGCAGCGTTGCGCTGATCACCGTCAGGGGCCCGGGAGGCCTTGGGGAATGGGGGTTGAGTGGGTTTCGACGGGCGTTGGAATAACTGTTTCAGGCTGTTTAACCAGGCGGCGATCGGGCGCCGCCTGGAGGCTGGGTGGGGCTACCTGGCCCACTTGATGATCAACCGGGCAAAGAACGCCCCGCTGACAATCACCGCAAACAGCCGCAGGGTCTGCATGGCCAGCACCAGGCCGACATCGGAGTGAGTATCCACCGCGATGATCGCCATGGCGTCCAGGCCGCCGGGGCTGGTGGCCAGGTACAGGGAGAGAAAGTCCTTGCCCAGCCAGTGCGCCAGCAGCCAGGCGGAGAACGCGCAGAGGGTGATCAGCAGCACCGCGCCCAGGATCATTGCCGGCAGGTGGCCGAACACGTAACGCAGGGTCGGACGGTCGAAGCGCAGGCCGATGTAGCAGCCGATGGCGCCGTAGGCACAGGCCAGCAGCCCGTTGGGCAGGGTGATGTGCAGCAGGCCGCTGACTTGCAGCGCGCCCCCCAGCAGCAGCGGCACCAGCAAGGCCCCGGCTGGCACCCGCGAACCCAGCAGCACGCCGAGGAGGATGGCGCCCAGGGTCAGGCCGAGGTTGAACAGGCTGAAGCCCTGCAGGGCAAGGTCGCGTGTATGCACCTCGCTGCCACCGCCGGCGGCGCCGATCCAGTGGCTGACCAGGGCGCCGATCATCACCACGCAGACCACCCGCACGTATTGCATGGTGGCCACGACCCGGGCATCGGCGCCGAAATCATCGGCCATCGAGACCATGGCCGACGCCGCGCCCGGTGCGGTGCCCCAGGCGGCGGTGCTGGCGGGAATCCCGGCGAAGCGCACCAGGGTCAGGCCCACCAGGGCACTGAGGCAGACCGTGAGCAAGGTGGCAAAGAGCATCACCGGCCAGGACTGGAGCATGGCGGTCAGCACGGCGAGGGTCATGGCATGGGCGGCAAGCATGCCCACTGTGCCCTGGCCCAGGCGAAACACTAGGCGCGGCACGCGGATGCTGGCGCCGCATACGCCAAAGACGATGGCCATCAACATGGGCCCGAGAAATTGCCCGGCCGGCACCTCCAGGTGCTTGAGCCACTGGCCGCTGCCACCGGCCAGCAGCACCAGCGCCAGCCATTGCAGGGCGACGGGCCAGGTGTGCAGGGATAAACGTTGTGTCACGGGAGGACTCTCCAAGGCGCCGGCCGCTCCTGTTGCGGGAGCGGTGTTGCCAGCGACAGGGCAAATTATTGATAGCGCAATTGATCACGTCCAGTTTCTAATTGTGATCAACCCATAACTTTGGTTGATCGATCATGGACCTGCGTGACCTGACCTATTTCGACACCATCGCCGAGCTCGGGCACCTGGGGCGGGCGGCGCAGAAGCTCAATCGCAGCCAGCCGGCCCTGAGCAAAAGCATCCAGCGCCTGGAGGAGTCGTTCGGCATCAAGCTGTTCGAGCGCGATGGCCGGCGCATCAAGCTGACCCCGGTGGGCGCGTTGCTGCAACAACGGGGGCGACAGCTGCAGCAGAGCATCGCCGAGACCCACCGCGAGGTGCGGGACTTCGCCAGTGGCGTGCTGGGCAATATCCGTCTGGGCTGCGCCGCAACCATGGCCGAGCACTTGTTGCCCCAGCTCACCGCGACCCTGCTGGAGCGGGCGCCGGAGATCACCCTGAATCTGGTGATCGGCCAGGACGACATGCTGCGCGAGTCCTTGCGTTCCGGGCGCCTGGACATGGTGATCTGCCCGATGTTCGACGGTGACCCGCAGTTGCTGCCCCATGGTTTGTTCGACGACGAAGCGGTGGTCGTGGCCAGCCCGGATCACCCGGTGTTCGATGGGCCGATTCGCATGGCCGAGCTGTGCGCCTATCGTTGGGTGCTGCCGGCCACCAGTGTTTCGGCGCGGCGCTGGATCGACAATGCGTTCCAGGCCCACGAGTTGCCGTTGCCCTCGGTGCAGATTGAGACCAACTCGATTTCCCTGCTGCCGCGGCTGATTGCCAAGACCCGCCTGTTGAGCTTCCTGGCCCGGGAAACCCTCGAAGACGTCAAAGGCAGCACCCACTTGCGGGAAGTGCCGCTGGCGGCCACCACCATGAAGCGCACCATCGTCGTGGCGGTTCGGGCGGGGGCGTACCTGTCACCGGCGGCGCAGACCATGCTCGACATTCTCAAGCGAGACGGTCGCAGCTTTTTTACGGCGCGGGCTTAGACGGGATAAGAGCGGGGGGCCAGGGAGCAGCAGGTCGAGCGTCGGGGGGGGAACCGGCACGCCGTGCGGGCGTGCCGGCAAGGCGCGGTCATTCTCCGCGGATGTACTGCTCCAGCTGGCGAATCAGGTCCGCCTGCTCGGCAATGGCTTCCTTGACCAGGTCGCCAATGGACAGCAACCCCAGCAACTGGCCGTCTTCCACCACCGGCAAGTGCCGCAGGTGGCTGTCGGTCATGATGCCCATGCAGGTGTCGACGCTTTGGTGGGAGTCCACGGTGATCACCGGCGAACTCATGATGGCGCTGACCGGCGTGCCCACCGAAGAGCGACCATGCAGCACCAGCTTGCGCGCATAGTCGCGTTCACTGATGACACCCACCACCACGCCATTCTCCAGCACCGGCAGCGCACCGACGTTTTTCTCGGCCATCAGCATCAGCGCTTCCAGGACCATCTGGTGTGGGGCGATGGTGTGGACTTTCTGGTGCTGTGTGGCCTTGAGCTTGAGTAGTTCAGCGACGCTCTTCATGGGGCGCTCCTGTTGTTATCGCCCGGGCAGCACGGCACCGCCCAGGGGGTTGCTAAAGAATCGTAGAGACTGGGCAAACCGGCAAGGTGGAAAACGCCACTTGAGCGATGAAAAAACGTCACGTGAAGGTTTTTTTTCTCCGCTGGGGCGTTGCAGACCGTTTTTTGACACTCAGGCCCTCGGTGCCTCGGCAAACCGCGCCAGGGAAAAGGCCCCCAGGTCCAGCGTGCTGTGCCCGTCCACCAGCTGTTGCGCCAGGGCTTCGCCGATTGCCGCCGAGTGCTTGAAGCCATGGCCGGAGCAGGCGCTGACCACCGTCACGTTGGCCAGACGCGGGTGCTGGTCGATGATGAAACCCGAGTCCGGCGTCACGGTGTAGGCGCAGACGCTGGACTTCACCAACTCCGGCAGCAGCCCGGCGAGGTTCGGCCGGACCAGGTGCTGGAACATGGCCTGGGCATCGGCCTCGCTGACCTGGCGGTCGAGGTGGTCCGGCGAGCTGTCGGTGCTGTATTGCTCGGTGGCGATTTTCACACTGCCTTCCCCGGGGATCGGCGGGAAGCCGTAGCAGGCATCGATATCGCCCGCGCCATGGATGATGAAACTGGGCGAATGACTCGGGTACAGCGCCGGTTGATCCAGCCGGTACCAATTGAGCTGTTGCCGACAGACCCGCAGCAGCCCGTCGAAGGGCGCCCCGAGCAACGGCGCCGACCACATGCCAGCGCAGACGATGGCGCGCTTGGCGTGGTAGTTGGCGCCCTGGCCAATGACCTGGACCTGACCGCTCTCGGTGTGCAATTCCAGCACCGTCTCGCCGGTGACCAGGGTCGCGCCCAGTTGCCGGGCCCGGGTCAGTTGGGCCTCGATGCAGCGCTCAGGCCGCACATAACCGCCGCCGGGCTCGAAGTAGCCCAGGGCGCTGTCGTCGATGGGCGCGAACTGCGGGAAGCGCTGGCGGATCTGCCGGGCGTCCAGCACGTCATGCTCGATGCCGTACTGCCGTGCCAGGTCGATGGTGCTGCGGGTAAAGTCCGGCGCGTCGTCGGCGGCGTCCGGGGTGGTGCTGGAGGTCATGATCAAGACCCCGCATTGCTCGAACAGGGGCAGGTTGGTTTCGGCTTCCAGCTCGCGCCAGATCTGCTGGGCGCGGATCGCCAAGGGCACATAGGCCGCGCCTTCGCCCACCGCCTGGCGGGTGATGCGGGTGTCGCCGTGGCTGGAACCCTGGTCGTGGGGCGGGGCGAAACGGTCGATGCCCAGCACCTTCACGCCGCGCTTGGCCAGTTGATACAGGGTCGCGGCGCCCATGGCGCCAAGGCCGATCACCACGACATCGAAAGGTTGTTCTTGCACGGGCGGGTCCTTGTAGAGAAAAAGCTTCAGTGACGGTTGATGCGCGCCAGCATTCGCGGCGCGATCAAACGATGAAAGGGCGCCACCGGCAGCATGTACAGGCGGCCCAGGCGATTGTGCGGATGCACCACGCACGACAGCACCAGCGGGCGGCGGCCTTCGGCGGTCAGGGGCAGGCGGTTGAGGGCCAGGTACACATCCAGATGCCGATCGCGGTCCACCAGCAGCACTTCGTCGGGGGCCTGGCTCACCAGGGTGAAGATGCCCACCCGGTCATCGGGGTGATAGTCCGCGTCGGGCCGTTGCAGGTCGATGCGGGTCAGCCGTCCCAGGTCTTTCAGGCCCCAGTATTGGACCAGGCGATTGCGCAGGCCCATCAAACGGTCGATCCACGCCGGGGTGGCGGCCATCAAGTGCAAGGCGTGGCGCAGGGCTGTGGGTTCGCTGGCGCTGGCCAGTACGCGCTGGCAATCGATAAAGGACGCGCCGGTCGCCAGGCCGGCGATGGTCGAACCCGCAGGCAAGGGGCAGGCAGTGACGGTGTTGGGCATGGACGGTTCCTTTCGACGCGATGCGGTGCCGCACTTTACTGCGCCGGTTGCGTTGGCAGGAAGCGATATTGCACGTTCGTGGACAGCGATAAAAAAGGCGCCCGAAGGCGCCTATTCATTCGCTCAGAAATGCCTGCTCAGGGCTTGGGCACAGCCAGCCATTGGCCCACGGTGTCCTGGTAGACCCCGGTGGCCTTGGTCAGGTGCAGCCATTGATCCACGTACTGTTTCCAGGCCATGTCGCCTCGGGGCAGCAGGTAGGCTTTCTCGCCGTATTGCAGGAAATGCGTAGGGTTGATGGCGCACAACCCGGGCTTGAGTTTCTGCTGGTAGAGGGCCTCCGAGGCTTCGGTGATCATCACGTCGGCCTGCTTGTTCAGCAGGGCGTCGAACAGGGTCACGTTGTCGTGCAGGATCAACTGCGCCTTGGGCAGGAAGGCGTGGGCAAAGGCTTCGTTAGTGCCGCCCGCCGGCTCGATCAGGCGCACCGAAGGCTGGTTGATCTGTTCCACGGTCTGGTAGCGCGCCTGGTCTTCGCAGCGCGCCAGGGGGATCTTGCCGTCCACGTCCAGGGTGCTACTGAAGAAGGCTTTTTTCTGCCGTTCCAGGGTCACGGAAATCCCACCCACGGCGATGTCGCATTTGCCGGCCTGCATGTCCGGCATCAGGCTTTTCCAGGTGCTGTCGACCCACTGCACCTTGGCCCCGAGGCTGTCCGCCAGGCGTTGCACCAGGCTGATGTCGATGCCGGAGTAGGCGCCGCTGGGATCTTTATAGGAGTAGGGCTTGTAGTCGCCGGTGGTGCACACCCGCAACTGGCCTTGCTCCAGCACTCGGTCCAGGTGTGAAGGCGCGGCATCGGCCTGGGCCAGGCCGGGCAGGGCCAGCAGGGCGGTCAGCGGGGCAGTGAACAGGGCAAGGCGGATTGTTTTTTTCATGATGTCCAGGGCTCGGTTCAGGGATTACAAGGCTTGTTCAGGCAGCGACGGCGCCGTGGCCGTCTCGGTGTGGCGTTGGCGCAGACGGTAACAGCCTGCCAGCAACAGCAGCCACACGGGAATCAGCAACACGGAAATCCGTGTGCCGGGGGTCAGGTACATCACCAGCAGAATCCCCGCGATAAAGGCCAGGCACAGGTAGTTGGTCAGGGGCTGGCCCCAGCTTGGGTAGCGGCTGGGCGTGCCGCTCAGACGCTTGGCCTGGCGGAACTTCAAGTGGGTGATGCTGATGATCGCCCAGTTGATCACCAGGGCCGAGACCACCAGCGACATCAGCAGCTCGAAGGCCCGACCCGGCATAAAGTAATTGATCAGCACGCACAGGCCGGTGGCCAGGGCCGAGACGCCAAGGGCGGTCAGGGGCACGCCACGGCGGTTGACCTTGAGCAGGGCCTTGGGCGCATTGCCCTGCAAGGCAAGGCCGAACAGCATGCGGCTGTTGCAGTACACGCAGCTGTTGTAGACCGACAGCGCGGCGGTCAGCACCACGATGTTCAGCACCGTGGCCACGACGTTGCTGTCCAGGGCATGAAAGATCATCACGAACGGGCTGCCGCCTTCCACGACCTTGGTCCAGGGATACAGCGACAACAGGATGGCCAGGGCGCCGACGTAGAACAGCAGGATGCGCCAGATCACCTGGTTGGTGGCCTTGGGGATGCTGCGCTGCGGGTCGTCGGCCTCGGCGGCGGTGATGCCGACCAGTTCCAGGCCGCCGAAGGAAAACATGATCACCGCCATGGCCATGACCAGCCCGCCGACGCCGTGGGGGAAGAACCCGCCCAATTGCCAGAGGTTGCTGACGCTGGCTTCGGGGCCGGCATTGCCGCTGAGCAGCAGGTAGCTGCCGAAGCCGATCATGCTGACGATGGCCCCGACCTTGATGATGGAAAACCAGAACTCCATTTCGCCGAAGAGTTTGACGTGCAGCAGGTTGATGGCATTGATCAGCACAAAGAACACTGCGGCGCTGGCCCAGGTCGGAATGCCCGGCCACCAGTACTGCACGTAGATGCCCACTGCCGTCAGCTCGGCCATGCTCACCAACACGTACAGCACCCAGTAGTTCCAGCCCGACATGAAGCCCGCCAGGCGGCCCCAGTAGCGGTTGGCGAAATGACTGAAGGAGCCGCTGACCGGCTCCTCGACCACCATTTCACCGAGCTGGCGCATGATGAAAAATGCGATCAGGCCAGCAATCGAATACCCTAGCAACACGGCCGGCCCGGCCATCTGGATGGTTTGCGCGATGCCCAGGAACAGCCCGGTGCCCACCGCGCCGCCCAGGGCGATCAGTTGGATATGACGATTCTTCAGGCCACGTTGCAGTGGTTTTTCCAAGGGTTGTTCAGCCATGGGGCTTCCTCAAAACGCGTGTGGGAGGAGGCGCTGTGGGGCCGGCGATGGCCGGTTGCCGCTGAGCGCTCGTGGCGAGGCTGAGAGCAAAAACAAGGCCAGGTTTTTTGGCAGGATGGATTCGTGGTGCGGCAGAGGCCGTCGAAAGGGGTTCTTTCAGGCCCACTCAAGGCCACGTTCAACGACCGAATAAAACGAGGAAACAATGAGCAAAGTTGACGATTTCGACCTGAAGATTCTGAGCTTGCTCCAGGCCAACGGACGGCTGACCAACCAGGAGCTCAGCGAGCTGGTCGGCTTGTCGGCGTCCCAGTGCTCACGGCGGCGAATCCAGCTGGAACAGGAGCAGTTGATTCTCGGCTATCACGCCCGCCTGGCGGCGCAAGCCGCCAACCTGGACCTGACCTGCATGGTGGAAATTCGCCTGGTCAGCCACGTGCCGGCGCTGGTGGATCAGTTCCATGCCCTGGTGGTGGACACCCCAGCCATTGTCGATGCCTTCAAGACCACGGGGGATGCCGATTACATGCTCAAAGTGGCAGTGGGCGACCTAGCCGGCCTTAACCATTTGATCAGCCAATTGTCAGCCCACGGCAGCGTCGGCCATGTGAAAACCTCGGTGGTGCTGGAGCGGCTCAAGGAAAACACCTTGTCCATCGCCTTGTGAGGCGTAGGGCGCACCATTGCGGTGCTTTTTGTGCGTGATATGTGCGTGAATTGTGCAATTTTGCGTGATTATGTCTTTTTATCTGAATTTGATGCGTGATTTGATCGTTATGTGTAAGAATTTCGCATGAGTTGTGAGTCGGCGGCTTCCGCTGCTGCGCTTCGGCCTCCCCTGGAGGCGCGGTGCAGGGCGGGGAAGCGGGCTCGGATATTGTCTGCGATCGAGTACTGCGTATGGATCAAACCACTGCAACCCCGGCGGCGCGGCACACGCTGCTGGAAGACGGCCTGGCGCTGTTGATTGGCACCTTGATGGTGTCCTTCGGCGTGCTCCTGCTGCGCCAGGTCGGCGCCCTGACCGGTGGCACCGCCGGCCTGGCCTTCCTGGCCCACTACGGCTTCCAGGTGTCGTTCGGCACGGCGTTTTTCCTGATCAACCTGCCGTTCTACTACCTGGCGATCCGTCGCATGGGCTGGGCCTTCACCCTCAAGACTTTTTGCGCCGTGGCCCTGGTCTCGGTCTTCAGTGACCTGCACGCGCGCTTTATCCATATCGATCAGTTGCAGCCGCTGTACGCGGTGTTGCTGGGCAACCTGATCATGGGGCTGGGTTTTATTGTGCTGTTCAGGCACAAGGCCAGCCTTGGTGGGGTTAATATCCTTGCCCTGTACCTGCAGGACCGCTTCGGCATCCGTGCCGGCAAATTGCAGATGGCGGTGGACGTCATGGTGGTACTGGCGTCGCTGTATGTGGTGAGTCTGCCACTGTTGCTGGTGTCCATCGCCGGTGCCGTGGTGTTGAACCTGATCATCGCCATGAACCACCGTCCCCATCGTTATTCGGCCTGATCCCGGGCCTTACCAATCCAGGAGTATTGTTCAGTGTTCCAGCATGTCGATGCCTACGCGGGTGACCCGATTCTCTCGTTGATGGAGACCTTCAAGCAGGACCCCCGCGCCGATAAGGTCAACCTGGGTATCGGCTTGTATTACAACGAAGACGGCATCATTCCCCAGTTGCACGCGGTGCGTGTGGCCCAGGCGCAGATCGCCGCCCAGGACCACGACGCGTCCCTGTACCTGCCCATGGAAGGCCTGGCGCCGTATCGCCAAGAGGTTCAGGCGCTGTTGTTCGGCGAGCAGCACCCGCTGCTGCAGGCTGGGCGCGTGGCCACGGTGCAGACCGTGGGCGGCTCGGGGGCGTTGAAGGTCGGGGCGGATTTCCTCAAGCGCTACTTTCCCGAGGCCGAAGTCTGGGTCAGCGATCCGACCTGGGACAACCACCGGGTGCTGTTCGCCGGGGCCGGTTTCAAGGTCCACAGCTATCCCTACTTCGACCCGCAAACCCGGGGCGTGGATTTCGCAGCCATGCTTGCCACCCTGGAACAGGTGCCGGCCGGCAGCATCATCCTGCTGCACCCGTGCTGCCATAACCCCACCGGTGCCGACCTGACGCCCGCGCAGTGGGATCAGTTGATCGCCCTGGTGGTACGCCGTGACCTGCTGCCGTTCCTCGACATCGCCTATCAGGGCTTTGGCGGCACCCTCGACGAAGATGCCTATGCCATTCGCGCCATGGCCGACGCCGGTATTCCCTTCTTGGTGAGCAACTCGTTCTCCAAGATTTTCTCCCTGTACGGCGAGCGCGTTGGCGGCCTGTCGGTGGTCTGCGAAGACACCCAGGCAGCCGACCGAGTGCTGGGGCAACTCAAGTCCACGATACGCCGCAACTACTCCAGCCCGCCGGCCTTCGGGGCCCAGGTGGTGGCGCGGATTCTGCGGGACCCGCTGCTCAAGGCCGACTGGATCGCCGAGGTCAAGGCCATGCGTGAGCGCATCCTGGAAATGCGCAGCCTGCTGGTCGGTGCGATGAAACAGGTGCTGCCGGCACAGGACTTCGACTACCTGCTGCGCCAGCGTGGCATGTTCAGCTACACCGGTTTCAGCGTGGCGCAGATCAGCCGCCTGCGCGATGAATTCGGCGTGTACCTGATCGACAGCGGCCGGGTGTGCATGGCCGGCTTGAACCACGGCAATGTACAGCGCGTGGCGGCGGCGTTCGCGGCGGTCAATCGCTGACCCCAAGGAGGTGCCGAGACGCGGCTAGGGCGCCTTGCGCCGCCGTTGCGTGCGGCTCGGTGCCTCTGCCATGGCCAGCAGCAGTTGGCCCAGTTCTTGTGCGGCGGGGCTTTGTTCGCCAGCGCCCCAGGCCAGTAGGAAATGCGCCGTGGGCAGCGGCGGCAAGCCGTACTCGCCGTCGATGATGCGCAGGCCCGGCTTGAGGTCACTGGCCATTTGTACCGTGACACCGAGCCCGGCCAGCACCGCTGTGCGAATCCCTTCCTGGCTCGGTGAGCTGAACGCCAGGTGCCATGGCGTCGCGCTGTGCTGCAAGGCATCCACCCCCACTTGGCGATTGACGCAGGGCATCGGGGCCAGGGCCAATGGCAGCGAGGTCTCGGTGTTCCAGTCGAAATGTTGTGCGGCAACCCAGACAAACTGTGCGCTGCGCAGCACGGGGTCGCTGCTGGCAAGCCCCGGTTCCGAGAGCACCACCGCCAGGTCCAGTTCGCCGGCCTTGAGCATCTTGCGCAAGTCCAGGTAGGTGCCGACATTCACGTCCAGGCGCACCTTGGGAAAGGCCCTGGAAAACTGCCCCAGCAGCGGCGGCAGGCGCTCACCCATAAAGGTTTCCGGCACCCCGAAACGCACCACGCCACACAGCTTCGTCGGTTGGAACCGCTGGGCCAGGGCGTCCATGGCGCCGAGAATGGTGTGGGCGTGGTGCAACACCTCCTGGCCCTCTTCAGTCAGGGTCAGGCGCCGGGTGGTTCGGTACAGCAGGGGGCGGCCCAGTTGTTCTTCGAGGCGACGAATCTGATGGCTGACAGCTGACTGGGTGAGGTTCAGGCGCTCGGCGGCGCGGGTAAAGCCGCCGCTTTCCTGGACGGCGACCAGGGCGCGCAGCAGGGAGG
Organism: Pseudomonas morbosilactucae; assembly: GCF_023241665.1. Taxonomy (NCBI): domain Bacteria; kingdom Pseudomonadati; phylum Pseudomonadota; class Gammaproteobacteria; order Pseudomonadales; family Pseudomonadaceae; genus Pseudomonas; species Pseudomonas morbosilactucae. The sequence continues at coordinate 13,007 of NZ_JALQCX010000060.1, forward strand.
GATCGATGTCCATGGGCGGTGCTCTATACATGATGGAAATTACTGAATGCTAATAAATTAAATCATTTCCGTCATCAAGGCCGTATGCCCAGACTTCAGCCTCCAGCCGGCTGGGGCGTTGCCCCGGACGTGGGCTGGACTCGCCTACGGACTTTGGAAAACCCTCGATGCCCCCTTCAGATTCGCGTAACCACCAGGCCTTGGCCGCCATCTGCCTGGCTGCCTTGATGTTCGGCCTGGAAATCTCCAGCGTACCGGTGATATTGCCGGCCCTTGAACAGCACTTGCGGGCTCGTTTCACGGACCTGCAATGGGTCATGAATGCCTACACCCTGGCCTGCACCGTGGTGTTGATGGCCACCGGCGCATTGGCCGACCGCTTTGGCCGCAAGCGCTTGTTTGTGCTGAGTATCCTGGCCTTTGGTGGCGCCTCGCTGCTCTGCGGGCTGGCCCATGACACGGCTCTGTTGATCGCCGCCCGTGGCGTTCAGGGCATGGCCGGTGGCGCGATGCTGATTACCCAGGTGGCGATCCTCTCCCAGCAATTTCGCGAGGGGCGCGAGCGTGGCCGGGCCTTTGCTGCCTGGGGGATGGTGTTTGGCATTGGCCTGGGGTTCGGGCCGATCATCGGCGGCGCCATCGTCGCCGTCAGCAGTTGGCCGTGGATCTTCCTTGTGCACCTGCCCCTGGCGTTGGTGACCTGTGCCTTGGCCATCGGCGGGGTGCGCGAATCGCGCCATGAGCAAACGGGCCGGTTGGATGTCGGCGGCATCCTGCTGTTGTCCCTGGCGGTGCTGGGTTTGACCCTGTTGTTGACCCAAGGCTCGCAGTGGGCCAGCCGGCCGGTCATCGGGTTGGGCATTCTGCTGGCCAGCCTGCTGTGTATCGGCGCATTTGTACGGGTCGAGCGTCGCCACCCGCAGCCGATGTTCGAGCTGGGGGTGTTCAAGAACCGGCCGTTCAGCGGCGCCCTCATGGGCTCCATCGGAATGAACTTCAGTTTCTGGCCATTGATGATTTACCTGCCGCTGTATTTCCAGGGCGCCCTGGGCTACGACAGCGTGGCCTGCGGCCTGGCGCTGCTGGCCTATACCTTGCCGACCTTGGTTTTTCCAGCGGTGGGCGAGCGCCTGGCCCTGCGTTATCAGGCGGCGCGGGTGATTCCTGGCGGCCTATGGTGCATCGGCCTGGGCTTTATGCTGATGTATCTCGGCAGCCGCCAGATGGATGCCAGCGGGCTGAGCTTGTTACCGGGCTGCTTGCTGGCGGGTATCGGCCTGGGCATCACCAACACCCCGGTCACCAATACCACCACGCGGTCCTTGCCCAGCGCCCGGGCGGGCATGGCGTCGGGAATCGACATGAGTGCGCGGATGATTTCCCTGGCACTGAACATCGCGCTGATGGGCCTGGTTCTGGTGGCGGGAATTGTCGCGTACCTGCAGCCAGGCCTTGTCTTTGCGGTGGATGGGCAAACCCTCTATGGCTGGGCGCAAAGCATTGCCGCGGGGCAGCTCTCGGTTGTCGCTGAAGGTGAGCTGCAACCCTTCTCCGAAGCCTCTGCGCGAATGGCCTTGGCTCATGGTTTTGGCTGGGTCCTGCTGTATGGCTGCGTGAGCGTCTGGGGGTTGGCCCTGGGCAGTTGGCTGATCTTCAATCGTCGTCAATGCCCGGCGCTTGGTACCTCGGTGTGAGTCGTTGATGCGCCTGGGCCCGGCATAAAAAAGGCGCCGCCGCGAGCGGCGGGGGCGCCAAGGGTTCACCCGAGCCGAGGGAGCCAGGTGAGGCCGTTCACAGCAGGGTCGCGGTGGTAAGGCGCGACCGGAACGGAATCGGTGAAGGCCAGGGCCGCGTTACTGGCCCAGTTTGACCTTGGTCCAGCCGCGGGTCATGACCCGTTGCACGGCAATCGGTTGGTCTGGCACGGCGTACAGGGTCGCCAGCACGTTTTGCGGCGGGTAGGACGCCGGGTCATTGCGAATCGCTTCATCCACCAAGGGCGTGGCGGCGGCGTTGGCGTTGCTGTAGCCGACGCTGTTGGTGACCTCGGCGATGATGTCCGGGCGCATCAGGAAATTCATGAACACGTAGGCGTTATCGACGTTGGCCGCATCCTTGGGGATAGCCACCATGTCGTAGAAGCTGCCTGCGCCTTCCTTGGGAATGCTGTAGTCGATCTGCACCTGGTTGCCGGCTTCCTCGGCCCGGGCTCGGGCTTGCAGCACGTCGCCGGAATAACCCACGGCCACGCAGATATTGCCGTTGGCCAGGTCCGAGATGTACTTGGAGGAATGGAAGTAGGCCACGCTCGGGCGGATCTTCATAAACAGTGCCTGGGCCTCGGCGATCTGCTGTTTATCCTGGCTGTTCTCCGGGTAACCCAGGTAGTGCAGGGCGGCCGGGAGCATTTCCGTAGGCGAGTCGAGGAAACTGATGCCGCAGGCCTTGAGCTTCTCGGCGTTCTCGGGCTTGAACAGCAGGTCCCAGGAGTTCACCGGGGCGTTGCTGCCCAGGGCCTGCTGGACTTTCTGCGGGTTGTAGCCGATGCCGATCGAGCCCCACATATAGGGGAAGGCATAGGCGTTGCCCGGGTCGCTGGCGGCAGCGTTGTTCAGCAGCACCGGGTTGAGGTTCTGCCAGTTCGGCAGCTTGGACTTGTCCAGGGGCTGATAGACACCGGCCTTGATCTGCTTGGCCAGGAAGCTGTTGGACGGGACCACGATGTCGTAGCCCGACTTGCCGGCCAGCAGCCGCGCTTCCAGGGTTTCGTTGCTGTCGAAGACGTCGTAGGTGACATGGATGCCGGTCTCGGCCTCGAACTTTTTCAGGGTGTCCGGGGCGATGTAGTCCGACCAGTTGTAGACGCGCAGGACCTTGTCGTTGGCCTGGGCGCCGGTGGCCAGCGCGCTCATCAAGGACAGTGCCAGTAGAGTCCTGCCAGGGGTTTTCATGGGTACAACTCCATTTCTTATTGTGCAGAGGGTTGCAGGGGCGGTGCGGGGTTATCGCCGGCAAGCCGGCTACAGGGAAGGTGTGATTGTTGTAGGCGCTGGCTTGCCAGCGATGACGTCCGTGCATACGACCGAAAATCCGGCAGTGGTGCGGATGACGCCATCGCCGGCAAGCCGGCGCCTACGCCGTTGTGGCAGTGCGCGCTTCAGGGGCTTGCCAGCTTTCGTTGGCGGTTTGCTCCATGGCGTCCTGGATCGCCCGTTTACGGTTGGCTTCGGCCTTGCGGCTGAAGTACCAGACCAGGAAGGTGGCGAGCGACACCGCCAACAGAATCAGGCTGGCCACGGCGTTGATTTCCGGTTTGACCCCTAGGCGCACGGCGGAAAAGACTTCCATCGGCAGGGTGGTGGAGCCGGGGCCCGACACGAAGCTGGCCAGCACCAGGTCATCCAGCGACAGGGCGAAGGACATCATGCCGCCGGCCGCCAGGGACGGCGCGATCATCGGGATGGTGATCAGGAAGAACACCTTGAACGGCCGGGCGCCCAGGTCCATGGCCGCCTCTTCGATGGACAGGTCCAGTTCGCGCAGGCGGGCCGACACCACCACCGCCACATAGGCGGCGCAGAAGGTGGTGTGGGCGATCCAGATGGTGACGATGCCGCGCTCCATGGGCCAGCCGATCAACTGGGCCATGGCCACGAACAGCAGCAACAGCGAGAGGCCGGTGATCACTTCCGGCATCACCAAGGGCGCGGTCACCAGGCCGCCGAACAGGGTGCGGCCCTTGAAGCGGGTGACCCGGGTCAGCACGAAGGCGGCCAGGGTGCCCAGGGCCACGGCGGCAACGGCGGTGTAGCAGGCAATCTCCAGGGAGCGCAGCACTGAGCCCATGAGCTGGGTGTTGTCCAACAGGCCGACGTACCACTTCAACGACCAGCCGCCCCACACCGTCACCAGCTTCGACGCGTTGAACGAGTAGATCACCAGGATCAGCATCGGCAGGTAGATAAACAGCAGGCCGAGCACCAGCATCAGTTTTGCAAAGCCGAAACGCTTCATGCCCGTGCCTCCATTTCTTTGGCCTGGCTGCGGTTGAACAGCAGGATTGGAATAATCAGGATCGCCAGCATCACCACCGCCAGGGCGGAGGCCACCGGCCAGTCGCGGTTATTGAAGAACTCTTGCCACAGCACGCGGCCGATCATCAGGGTTTCCGGGCCGCCCAGCAGTTCCGGAATCACGAACTCGCCGACCACCGGAATGAACACCAGCATGCAACCGGCGATGATGCCGTTCTTGGCCAGGGGCACGGTGATTTTCCAGAAGTTGTTGAAGTTGCTCGAACCCAGATCCGAGGCCGCTTCCAGCAGGCTCTGGTCGTGTTTCACCAGGTTGGCGTACAGCGGCAGGATCATGAACGGCAGGTAGGCGTACACCACCCCGATGTACACCGCGGTGTTGGTGTTGAGGATCTCGATCGGGCTGGAGGTCAGACCGCTCCACATCAGGAAGGCGTTGAGCAGGCCGTTGTTGCTGAGGATGCCCATCCACGCATAGACGCGAATCAGGATCGCGGTCCAGGTCGGCATCATGATCAACAGCAGCAGGACGTTTTGCGCTTCCTTGCTGGCCTTGGTGATGGCGTAGGCCATGGGAAAGCCCACCACCAGGCACATCAGGGTGCTGAGCAGGGCGACTTTCAGCGAGCCCAGGTACGCCGAGATGTAGAGCTCGTCACCGGCCAGCAGCGTGTAGTTGCCCAGGTTCAGCAGCAACTGGAATTTTTCCTCGGCGAAGCTGTAGATCTCCGAGTAGGGCGGAATGGCCAGGGCCGCTTCCGAGAAGCTGATCTTCATCACCAAGAAGAACGGCAGCATGAAGAACAGGAACAGCCAGAGGAAGGGAATGCCGATCACCAGCTTGCGACCGCTGGGCAGCACACGGATCAAACGCTGATTCAGAGTCATGGCGGAGGTCCTCATGCGCGCAGTACCACGCCGCTGTCGTCTTCCCACCAGACGTAGACCTGGTCATCCCAGGTCGGCCGTGCGCCACGTCGCTCGGCGTTGGCCATGAACGACTGGACGATCTTGCCGCCGGGCAATTCCACGTAGAACACCGAGTGGCCGCCGAGGTAGGCGATGTCGTGGACCTTGCCCCGGGACCAGTTGTAGCGGGCCTCGGGCGCGGTGCTGCTGACCAGCATTTTTTCCGGGCGGATGGCGTAGGTCACCGACTTGTCCTGCACCGAGGTGCTGACGCCGTGGCCGACGTAGATCTTCTGTTCCAGCTCCGGGCAGTGAATCACCGCGTAGCCTTCCTGATCCTCGATGACCGTACCGTCGAAGGCGTTCACGTTGCCGATGAACTCGCAGACCATGCGGCTGACCGGCGCTTCATAGATGTCGATCGGGCTGCCGATCTGGGCAATCCAGCCCAAGTGCATGATGGCGATGCGCTGGGCCATGGTCATGGCCTCTTCCTGGTCGTGGGTCACCATCACGCAGGTCACGCCCACGCGTTCGATGATTTCCACCAGCTCCAGCTGCATCTGCGAGCGCAGCTTTTTATCCAGGGCGCCCATGGGTTCGTCGAGCAGCAGCAGTTTCGGGCGCTTGGCCAGGGAGCGGGCCAGGGCCACACGTTGGCGCTGGCCACCGGACAGTTGGTGAGGGCGGCGCTTGGCGTACTGGGTCATGTGCACCAGCTTGAGCATTTCCTCGACCCGGGCCTCGATTTCGCTGGCGGGCAAGCGGTCCTGCTTGAGGCCGAAGGCAATGTTCTGCGCCACGGTCATGTGTGGGAACAGTGCGTAAGACTGGAACATCATGTTGATCGGCCGCTCGTAGGGCGGCATGTCAGTGATGTCCACGCCATCCAGGTAGATGCGTCCTTCGGTGGGCCGTTCGAAGCCGGCCAGCATCCGCAGCAGGGTGGATTTGCCGGACCCCGAACCGCCGAGCAGGGCGAAGATTTCCCCTTGGTGAATCTCCAGGGACACATCATCTACCGCCACGGTTTCATCGAATTTCTTGGTCACGCGGTCGACCTTGACCAGAACCTTCTGCGGCGCCGGGTGGCCTTCAAGGGCCTTGCGGTAAGTGCTGGAGGCGTTTGCCATGTGAAACTCCCAACAGGTGTCAGTCGCCGGGCCAAAGGCGGCCCGGCTTGAAGTGGATGGCCAACCCGCGTGGGGCGGGTTGATTCGGCGCAGCCGTCCTGGCTGCCTGACGCTATTTGTTGTTGTGGTCTTGCCGTGTGTTGCTCACGCCGAACGTCGGGCGCACGCGGGCGCGCTCGCCGCTGGGGCAGGGCGTGTGGTTCGTTGAAGGGCTGGAGTGGCTGCCGTGGAACGGCAGCCACGGCTCAGCGACGTTGCGCGACGCGTTGCCGGCAGGCGTCGCCAAAGGCCTGGAAAATACTCAAGTAGGGCGGGTTGGACAGGACCTGCCATTCCGGGTGCCACTGCACGCCGAAGGCGAACGCCTGGCTGTTTTCCACGGATACGGCCTCGATCAGGCCATCCGGTGCCACGGCCTCGACCCGCAGGCCGTCGGCCAGGCGGTCGATGCCCTGGCTGTGGATCGAGTTGACCTGGATCTCGCCGGACAGGCCCATGCGCTCGAACACGCCGCCGGGCTGGATCGTCACCGGGTGCGCCGGGGCGTACTGCACCTCGACGCGCGGGTCGTCGGCTTCGCGGTGGTCGAGCATGCCCGGCACCTCATGCACCTTCTGGTGCAGGCTGCCGCCGAAGGCCACGTTGAGTTCCTGGAAACCGCGGCAGATGCCCAGCACCGGCACACCGGCCGCGATGGCGGCGCGCAGCAGGGGCAGGGTGGTGGCGTCCCGTTGTGGGTCGTGGGCGGTGCCCGCTTCGCTGGGCGGCCCCTGATAGTGGAAGGGCTCCACATTGGACGGCGAGCCGGTGAACAGCAGGCCATCCAGGTGCTCGAACAGGCCCTGGATGTCGGTCAGGTCGGCCAGGGACGGAATCACCACCGGCAGCCCCAGGGCCGCGACGCTGACGGCACGCAAGTACTTGTCACCGCTGACATGGTAGGGGTGCAGCCCGATCTCTTTGACGCACGCAGTTACGCCGATCAATGGCTTGAGTGCCATTTTTATCACCTCGAAATTCACGCTGGAACGAGTTTTTCCAGAGCTTAGCCTCGTTGATTTTAATTGACAACTTCAATGTCAAAAATTCTAGACGGGATGTGTCTGTTGTTCTGTTTTGGCGTGTTTCGTGGCGCTATTCGGTAGTCATTGGTGCAAAATAATTAACGTGCGGGTCGATGTGTTCGCTATTGACTTCACTTTTCCTTTCGGATTGACTGCGCTCAAGCAACAGCTTTGAACATAATAATTAACACATAGGTGCATCATGTCGGTCCCACTGCGTGCCGTTCAGCTCAACGAAGCCAACGCCTTTCTAAAGAAACACCCCGAGGTCCTGTATGTCGATCTGCTGATTGCAGACATGAACGGTGTGGTGCGCGGCAAGCGCATCGAACGCACCGCGCTGCATAAAGTGTATGAAAAAGGCATCAACCTCCCGGCCTCGTTGTTTGCCCTGGACATCAATGGCTCCACCGTGGAAAGCACCGGCCTGGGCCTGGACATCGGCGACTCCGACCGCATCTGCTACCCGATCCCCGACACCCTGAGCATCGAGCCCTGGCAGAAGCGACCCACCGCGCAACTGCTGATGACCATGCACGAACTGGAAGGCCAGCCGTTTTTCGCCGACCCGCGGGAAGTGCTGCGCCAGGTGGTGAGCAAGTTCGACGACCTGGGCCTGACCATCTGCGCCGCGTTCGAGCTGGAGTTCTACCTGATCGACCAGGACAACGTGAACGGCCGCCCGCAGGCCCCGCGTTCGCCGATCTCCGGCAAGCGTCCGCATTCGACCCAGGTCTACCTGATCGATGACCTGGACGAGTACGTCGACTGCCTGCAAGACATCCTCGAAGGCGCGAAAGAGCAGGGCATCCCTGCCGACGCCATCGTCAAGGAAAGTGCCCCGGCCCAGTTCGAAGTCAACCTGCACCACGTCAGCGACCCGATCAAAGCCTGCGATTACGCGGTGCTGCTCAAGCGCCTGGTGAAAAACATCGCCTACGACCACGAGATGGACACCACCTTTATGGCTAAACCCTACCCGGGCCAGGCCGGCAACGGTTTGCACGTGCACATCTCGATTCTCGACAAGCAGGGCAACAACATCTTCGCCAGCGAAGACCCGGAGACCAACGACGCCCTGCGCCACGCCATCGGCGGCGTACTGGAAACCCTGCCGGCGCAGATGGCCTTCCTGTGCCCCAACGTCAACTCCTACCGTCGCTTTGGTGCGCAGTTCTATGTGCCGAACTCGCCGAGCTGGGGCATCGACAACCGCACCGTGGCCGTGCGCGTGCCCACCGGTTCGCCGGACGCGGTGCGCATCGAGCACCGAGTGGCTGGCGCCGACGCTAACCCGTACCTGCTGATGGCTTCGGTCCTGGCCGGTGTGCACCATGGCTTGACCAACAAGATCGAGCCGGGCGCCCCGGTGGAAGGCAACTCCTACGAGCAGAACGAGCAAAGCCTGCCGAACAACCTGCGCGACGCCCTGCGCGAGCTGGACGACAGCGAGGTCATGGCCAAGTACATCGACCCGCTGTACATCGACGTGTTTGTGGCGTGCAAGGAAAGCGAGCTGGCGGAGTTCGAAAATTCCATCTCCGACCTTGAATACAACTGGTACCTGCACACGGTCTGACGGCCGCTGTCCCTTTCTCTGTTGAGTGCATGACATGACCAAGCAGCGCCATGACTGGGAGCAGTACTTCCAGTCCCTGAGCCTTGAGGGCCGGGCCTTTATCGACGGCGAATACCGCTGGGCCGCCAGCGGCCAGACCTTTGACAGCATCAGCCCGGTGGACGGGCGTTTGCTGGCCCAGGTCGCCAGCACCGACGAGGCCGACGCCGACTTGGCGGTGGTCGCCGCACGTCGGGCCTTTGAGTCCGGCGTCTGGCGCTTGCAGGCCCCGGCGGCGCGCAAGCGCGTGCTGATCCGTTTCGCCGAACTGATCCTCGAGCACCAGGAAGAACTGGCCCTGCTGGAAACCCTGGACATGGGCAAGCCGATCGGCGATTCCATGGCCATCGACGTGCCAGCCACCGCCAACGCGATCCGCTGGAGCGCCGAGGCCATCGACAAAATCTACGACGAGGTGGCGCCTACGCCCCACGACCAGTTGGGCCTGATTACCCGGGAACCCTCTGGCGTGGTGGCGGCCATCGTGCCGTGGAACTTCCCGATGATCATGGCCAGCTGGAAGTTCGGCCCGGCCCTGGCGGCGGGCAACTCGTTCATCCTCAAACCTTCGGAAAAGTCGCCGCTGACCGCCATTCGCCTGGCCCAACTGGCACTCGATGCCGGCATTCCTCCGGGTGTGTTCAACGTGCTGCCGGGGTACGGCCACACGGTCGGCAAAGCCCTGGCCCTGCACATGGACGTGGACGTGCTGGCGTTTACCGGTTCCACCGGGGTGGCCAAGCAACTGCTGGCGTATTCCGGCCAGAGCAACATGAAGCGGGTGTGGCTGGAAGCTGGCGGCAAGAGCCCGAACGTGGTGTTCGCCGATGCCCCGGACCTGCGCGCCGCCGCTGAAGCCGCCGCTGCGGGCATTGCCTTCAACCAGGGCGAAGTCTGCGTGGCCGGCTCGCGCCTGCTGGTGGAGCGCTCGATCCGCGAGGCGTTTATTCCGCTGTTGGTGCAGGCCCTCAAGGCCTGGACCCCGGGGCACCCGCTGGACCCTGCGACCAAGGTCGGCGCGGTGGTCGATCAGCGGCAACTGGACAACGTGCTGCGCTACATCGACATCGGCAAGGAGCAGGGCGCCCAGTTGCTGATCGGCGGCCAGCGCACCCTGGAAGAGACCGGCGGCCAGTACGTGGAGCCGACGATTTTCGACGGTGTGACCAACGCCATGACCATCGCCCGTGAAGAAATCTTCGGCCCGGTGCTGTCGCTGATCAGCTTCGACACGGAAGAGCAGGCGCTGCAGATCGCCAACGACAGCATCTTCGGCCTGGCTGCCGCCGTGTGGACCGCCAACCTTAGCCGCGCCCACCGCTTTGCCCGGGGCCTGCGCGCCGGCAGCGTGTGGGTCAACCAGTACGACGGTGGCGACATGACGGCGCCCTTTGGCGGCTTCAAACAGTCGGGCAATGGCCGCGACAAGTCGCTGCACGCCTTCGACAAGTACACCGAGCTCAAAGCCACCTGGATCAAGCTCTAAGACACATAACAACGGCGCTTGCCGGCCCGCGTCGGCCAAGCGCCCAGGAGTCCGAAACATGCAAACCCACGTCAACAGTTACTACGCCGCGACCCGTAACCACACCGGCGACTTCCCCGTGCTCGAAGAGTTGGTGGAGTGCGACGTCTGTGTCATCGGCGCCGGCTACACCGGGCTGTCGTCGGCGCTGTTCCTGGCCGAGGCCGGCTACAGCGTCACCGTGCTGGAAGCGGCCAAGGTCGGCTTCGGTGCCAGCGGGCGCAACGGCGGGCAACTGGTCAACTCCTACAGCCGCGATGTGGACGTAATCGAGCAACGCTACGGTGAAAAAAGCGCGGAGATCCTCGGCAGCATGATGTTCGAAGGCGCCGACATCATTCGCCAGCGCATCCAGCACTACGACATCCAGTGCGACTACCGCCCGGGTGGTATTTTCGCCGCCCTGAACAAGAAGCAGCTCAAGGGCCTGGCCGAACAGAAAAGCAGTTGGGAGCGCTACGGCAACCACAATCTGCACCTGCTCGACAGCAACGACATGGCCCGCGAAGTGGGCTGCGAAAACTACGTCGGCGGCCTGCTGGACAAGCAGGGCGGTCATGTTCACCCGCTGAACCTGGCCCTGGGCGAGGCCAGCGCCATCATCGGCCTGGGCGGCAAGATTTTCGAGCAGTCGGCGGCCGAGGAAATCACCTACGGCGAACCCAATGTGGTGCGCACCGCCAAGGGCGTGGTCCGCGCCAAATACCTGCTGATCGCCGGCAACGCCTACTTGCCGCAGAACCTGGACGCTCGGGTCACCCGCAAAAGCATGCCGTGCGGCTCGCAGATCGTGGTCACCGAACCGCTGTCGGAACAGGTGGCGCGCAGCCTGATCAGCAACAATTACTGCGTGGAAGACTGCAACTACCTGCTCGACTACTACCGCCTGACCGCTGACAACCGCCTACTCTACGGCGGTGGTGTGGTGTACGGCGCCCGGGAGCCGGACGATATCGAACAACTGATCCGTCCGAAAATCCTCAAGACCTTCCCGCAGCTCAAGGGCGTGAAAATCGACTACCGCTGGACCGGCAACTTCCTGCTGACCATGTCGCGCATGCCGCAATTCGGCCGTATCGAAAAGAACGCCTATTACATGCAGGGCTACAGCGGTCACGGCGTCACCTGTTCGCACTTGGCCGGTAAATTGATCAGTGAAGTGATCCGCGGCGACGCCGAGCGCTTCGACGCCTTTGCTTCCTTGCCGCACATGCCGATGTTCGGCGGCCGCACCTTCCAGGCCCCACTGACCGCGATGGGCGCCGCCTACTACGCCCTGCGCGACCGCTTCGGCGTCTGAAACCCTCGCCAATCGGTCCCCGGCGGCACTCCCGCGGGGGCCATGTGAACGCGCGTGGGAGGCCGGCTGGCAGCCATCCAGCGGGTGCCCATGCGCTACTGGGCAAGCCCTTCTTTGACGCTGCGCGTCACCCTTAACCCCCCCGCTACAGCCGCCTGCACAAACGTGATTTAATAGCCGACTTTCATCTTCCAGGGGCACGGAAACGGCGAATTTCGCGACAGCAGTCGCCCGCACTCCACGCCGCCAATATCCTTGAGTTTTCCTCACATAAGGCTGTTATGGACACGGGCACCCGACTCAAACTGGTTCGCGAAAGCTACAAACTCTCCCAGCGCGAGCTGGCCCGTCGTAGCGGCGTGACCAACGCCACCATCTCCCTGATCGAACAGAATCGCGTCAGCCCCTCCGTCAGCTCATTGAAAAAACTGCTGGAAGGCATCCCCATGTCCCTGGCCGACTTCTTCACCTTCGACCAGCCGCCCCGGGAACACCAATACGTGTTCCGCGCCAATGAACAACCCGACCTCGGCCGCGACGGCCTGCGCCTGCTGATGGTCGGCGCGCCGCTGCCAAGCCGGCAGATGCGTTTCTTGCGGGAGCAATACGCCCCCGGCGCCAGCTCCGGCGAAGAAGCGATCGTGCACGCGGAAGGGGAAGAGTGCGGGATCGTCACCCGTGGCACCGTGGAGCTCACGGTGGACGGCCAGGTCAGCGTGTTGAACCCGGGGGATGGGTATTACTTTCCCACGACCTTGCCCCATCGCTTCAGGAACATCGGGCAGGACGAGGCCGAGATCATCAGCGCGAATACGCCCGCGAACTTCTAGGTCGGGGGAGGGGCCTCGGCTGTTGGCAGTGGCGGCAAACTCCGCCACTGCGTGCTATCCGGCAGGCCATGCGCCTGACGAAAATGCCGCTTCGATCCGAAGCGGCAGGACCCATCAGATCAATCGTCCAGGTTGCCCATGGCCGTGGTGTTGAACCCGCCATCCACGTACATGATTTCCCCGCTGATGCCCGATGCCAGGTCCGAGCACAGGAAGGCGCCGGCGTTGCCGACTTCTTCGATGGTCACGTTGCGGCGCAGGGGTGTTTGCGCCTCGTTGGCGGCGAGCATTTTGCGGAAGTTCTTGATCCCCGAAGCGGCGAGGGTACGGATCGGGCCGGCCGATACGGCGTTGACCCGCGTGCCTTCCGGGCCAAGGCTGCCGGCCAGGTAACGCACGCCTGCTTCCAGGCTGGCCTTGGCCATGCCCATCACGTTGTAGTTCGGCATGGTCCGCTCGGCGCCCAGGTAGGACAGGGTCAACAGGCTGCCATTGCGTCCCTGCATCATCGGCCGCCCGGCTTTGGCCAGGGCGATGAAGCTGTAGGCGCTGATGTCGTGGGCAATTCGGAAGCCGTCGCGGGTGGTGGCTTCGGTGAAGTCGCCGTCCAGTTGGTCGCCCGGCGCAAAGCCCACCGAATGCACGATGCAGTCCAGTGCTTCCCATTGCTGGCCAAGCTTGTCAAAGACTTGGGCGATGTCCTCGTCGCTGGCCACATCGCAAGGGAAGCACAGCCCAGGGTTCGAGCCCCACTCAGTGGCGAACTCCTCCACGCGGCTGCGGAGCTTTTCGTTCTGATAGGTGAAGGCCAGCTCGGCGCCCTCGCGATGCATCGCCGCGGCAATGCCCGACGCGATGGACAACTTGCTGGCGACACCGACAATCAGAACGCGTTTGCCCGTTAGAAAACCCATGTGTTGCTCCTTGAAGTGTTGCTGTTCACCGCCGTTGCCAGGCGCTTCGTGCAGGCCTTGGACAACGGCACATTATCGGAAGCATGAGGACGTCATGCCTCCATTCGGCCGCTGGACATCATGCGCAGGCGAGCCGGGGATCGCATAACAGGAATATGACGGACGAAATATGCGCTGAGTTACATGGCCTGCGGTCGCTGATTTTTCTCAAGAAGAGCGGCGGCCTTTGGCGAGTGGTACCTTTTGCAGCGTCTCCTCAAGAGTCCGACGCATGATGCGCCAATCCCCGACGCCACCGGTCACCCACGCCGCCACCGCGGCCGACACCCCCGCAACCCCGCCTGTGCATCCGCCCCTTTGGCATCATCAACCCAGTGAGCTGTTCAGCTCGGGAGGCAGCTCCCTGGGCACCGTCGCCTTCTACTTTGTGTTGCTGGTTACTTTGCCGGTCTACGCTCTGGTGCTGTTGGCGATCACCTTGTTCGAAGCCGCCAAAGGGCTACCGTTGACCTACGCAGAAACCCTCACCGCCCCCTTGCTGCTGGGCCCCTTGTTTGGCACCGCGTGCCTGGCCGCCTCCATCTTCTGGTGGTTGGGTTCCGAGCCCTGGGTGCACGATTTCAGCTTCGACGAAACCCAGCAACGCCTCACCTACAGCGAAACCCGCCCGGCGCGAAAACCCAGGCAAGTGCAGGTAGCGTTCAGCGATATCTACTCCATCACGCCTTACCAGATGAGGGAGTACGAACGGTTTGGCCACTACCAAGTGACCTATAAAGGACCCAAAGGCAAAACCATCCAGCGCCGCTTGGGCACCCATATTCCGTTGGTGGAAATGGAGGCTCACTCGGCGTGGTTGCGGGGGATGATCGGCAAGCGGATGAGTGAACTGATCAGCTTGGAGTTGTAAGGGCGGGGCAGGCTCATTAATGCGTTCGGGTTCGCCAGCCTGCTGGAAATTGAAGATCATCCCGTGACCGTCCGAGCCGAGGCCAGGCCACAGATGACTTTATTGTTGGTTGCACGGCGGGGGCGTTCTACACGTTGCGAGATCAGGAATGCGTCCGTTAGCAGACGCACCCTTTATCTGGCTAGCTCAACGAGGGGAAAGCCTCAGCCGCTCAACCGAGCAAGCTAAATGATTCGCTGTTGGCCGGCAGGTTGAAAAGCTGTCCATCCGATGTCTGGATTTGCTCGATGGTGTCGTAACCGGCGTACCAGTCCTTGAGGAGCACACCGTCCTGTGGCGTCTGGCCTGCAGCAAAGCTTAGTTGATGCAGGTAGAGATCATCGCCGATGCGATCCGCCAGCAGATTGTCACTGTGGATGTATGACAGCACCAAGATGTCGCCACGGCTGGCGCCGTCGTCCTGGATGGTCACCAATGACGTCGTACCGATGGTGTAGGTATCGTCACCTTCGCCGCCATTGGCCCAACCACTGTTCTGCAAGACCAGCTTGTCATCACCATTGCCGCCAAACAGCAAAAAGCCCAGGCCCTTGCCTGTCAGCAGGTCGTTACCGTCACCACCGTCGGCCATGCCGTGTACCACGGTGATAACATCGTTACCCGCTTCACCAAACGCCTGACTGCCTTGATCGTAGGAAGCAGTGACAATGGTGTCGTTACCATTCCCGCCGTACAGTGTGTCGGCTTGTGACCCGCTGGGCAGTCCATCGAGGGTGAAAGGCCCGATCTGTGAAAACAGTCCGCCATACAGGTAATCGTTACCGTCACCGCCGTAGAGGATGTCGTTGCCCAGCCCGCCCTCCAGATAGTTGACGCCGGCATCACCTGTCAGGCTGTCGTTGAAGTGACTGCCCACCACACGTTCGATGTTCAGCAGGACATCACCTTCAGCGTCGCCACCCTGGTTGATGTTGGTTTGCAGGTTGATCGTGACGCCGGTTGCACTGGTGATGTACCAGGCACTGTCCTGGCCTTCACGACCATCAATGACATCCGCACCGACTCCGCCAATGAAAACCTCACCTACTCGCGAGCCCGATAGCGTGTCGTTGAAGTTGCTGCCCTGGAATATTTCGATGGCGGTGTAGGTATCACCCGCTGCGTCCCCGGTATTGGCACCGGTGGTCAGGTCGATGGCCACGGCCTGGTCCGACAGTTCATAGCTGACCAGATCCTGCCCGACACTACCATCCAGCCCCATGGCAGAGGTTCCACCGTAGAAGATGTCATTCAGGTTGGACCCCCTGACCGCTTCGATGTCTGTATAGGTATCGCCGGCCGCGATGCCCGTGTTCACGCCGGTTTTCAGGTTGATCGTCACGGCTGTCTTGCTGTCGGTATAACCGACGATGTCGTAACCGGCACCACCGAAGAACTGGTCGGCACCCGCGCCGCCGTACAGGGTGTCATTGCTCGAGC
>NZ_JALQCX010000061.1:0-10170 GCF_023241665.1 Pseudomonas morbosilactucae
CAGGGGCCGGGTGGCCGGCGACAACTGAAACTCTTGGTAGAAGCCGCGCAGCAACTCGAGAATTTCCCAATGTTCGGGCGTCAGGTCCAGCGCTTCAGCCGCGGCCAGGGCCTCGGCCGCTTCATGGGACCAATCCCCCAGGTCCACCAGGTAACCGTCCTTGTCCAGTTCGATGGCGCGTTCGCCCACAGTCAGTGCGTTCATAGCCAGGTGTTGACCTTGTCATGGGCCAGGGTCAGCTCGACGTACGCCGGGTAGTCGATGGCCTTGGCCCCGCTCGGTAGCTCGATGCCCCGGGCCTGCAGGTCTTCCTCCAGCACGAACAGGGCCAGGGCTTCACGCCCAGCAAGCTCGGCCCAGGCGGCAGTCCCCGGTTGCAGGGCATACACCGCATCGCCGCACAGCAGCAGGGCGTCCTGGCTGCCCAGCAGGCGCAGGCAACTGCTCAGGCGAGTGTCGGTGAAGGGCGAATGGGACAGCACATGCAAAGTCGACATCAGAGGGTCATCACTTGGTCGTAACGGTCGATAAGGGCCTGCAGTTCGGCGTCGCCGAGCACCTGCACCTCATCCAGGTTCAGCGCTGCCGGGTCCAGGCCCCGTTGCGCCACGCTGCTGGCGCAGGCAAACAATTCCTCGACGCCAAACAGCGACAAGGCCTGCAGGTTGGCGCTCAAGTCTTTCTGCTGCAGGGCCTGGGCCTTTTGCCCCGGCGCCAGTTGCAGCACGCCGTCGTCGAGAAACAGTACGCCGATGGGCAGGTCGAAGGCGCCGCCGGCCAGCACGATGTCCAGTGCTTCCCGGGCGCCTGGGCCGGACCAGGGGGCCTGGCGGCTGACAATCAATAGGGACTTGGGCATTTCAAGGCCCTCCAAAGCAGATCAGGCGATCGGCCGCTTGCACCGCATCGTGCAACTGGCCCAGGCCGGATAATTCCCAAGGGGCTTCGATGTTCACCGCCGAGCGCTGATAGCGCTGGGCCTCTTCGGCATTCAATACGCCCCGGCGCAACGCGGCGGCGATACACACCACGCCATCGAGCTGGTGCTGGCTGACGAAGTCGCGCCATTGCCGGGGCAGGTCCTGCTCATCCTGGGGCGTGACGACGGTGTTGGCGGCGCTGTGCACGCCGTCCTGATAAAAAAACAGCCGGACAATCTCATGCCCGCCGGCCAGGGCCGCCTGGGCGAACAGCAGGGCGCGGCGCGAGGAGGGCGTGTGCGCGGCGGAGAACAGGGCGATGGCGAACTTCATGACGGACTCGGTCAACAAATCTGGCGCAATGATAAAGCTTTCTGCCCGGCCCGGCGAAGCCCGATTCAGCGCGGCATGTAACCCAGTTGCCAACGGTGGGGAATCTTCAGCGACGCCAGCCCCAGCAGCGCCGACAACGCGCCGCTGACCCACAGCGCGCGGATGCCCATCTGGTGTTCCAGCAGTGCGCCGATCACTGCTCCGACCAGCATCCCGGTCCACGGCACCAGTTGCACCCGCCAGCCACTGCGCCGCTCACCGAGCATCCAGCGCCCCAGCCCGCGGCCGAAGCGAGACAGGGCGCCGGTGACGTAGGTCAGGCCCACGGGCAGGCCGTTCACCTGTTCCACCGCCGCGTTGAGCATGCCCATGGCAATAATCGCCACCAGCAGCGCCGGCAGTTGGCTGGTAAACGGCCAGGCTGCCGCCGCGCACAGCAGGGTGGCGGTGCACAGCAGCAGGGGCAGGGCGCGGCGGCCGCCGAGGCGACTGACGACGATGCCCAGGGCGTTGCCGAGAATAAAGGTGGCGATGCACAGCAGCAGGCGCAGGGTCAGGCTGAAGTCGCCGTCGCTGATGGCCACCGCCATGCGCGTGGTGTTGCCGCTCATAAAGGAGACGAAATCACCGGTGGCCATAAAGCCGATGGCGTCGGTCATGCCCGCCAGCACCGACAGGCTGGCCACCAGGCCAAGGCCGATCCGACCACGCCATTTCTGGGTATGCAGCAACCCGGGGTGGGTACGGGGTTTGGGGGGCAGTGGCAGCATCAGCGAGCACTCATGGGCGGTGGTCCTAGCGGGTGAACGGGGCCTAGCGTACGAAGTCCAGGCCGTGCAACTGGCAGTATTCTGCCCAGTCCATGCCAGCCATTTCCGCCACTTCCTTGTGCACTTCCAGGCGCTGGGCCTGGAAATCTTCAGCGCTGGCGGCCGTCAATTGCAAGCTCAGTTCCCAGGCAAACAGCCCCAGGCGTTCGGCTTCGGCCTCGAAGGCTTCGTGCAGACGTTCCTCGCGGTACTGCTCCGGGGTTTCGCCCTTGACCTGGGCCTCCAGCGGGTTGAGCTTGTCCAGCGATTCGCGCAGCGCGGGGCGGGCGGCGAGGAAGCGGTCCAGGGCCAGTTGGTGATGGGGTGCGTGGGCGGGCATCAGGGCTCCTTGAGGGGCACGGGCAGCCTTGATGGTTCAAGGCTGGGTCGTTGGCTGTTCGGGCATTTCGCTACGCATCTGCTGCAGGTCCTTGCGCGGGATCACGTAGGTGCGGGCGAGCATATCGCCTATTCGCTGGCAGCGGCGTGATTCCGTGCAGGCCAGAAAGGGGATAAACAGCAAGGCTGCTTCCGGGTAGCGGGTCGCGCCCCTGATCAGCACCTGGATCAGCGTCGGCGCGCCACCCGCGCCATTGATCACCACCAGGCCCAAGGCGTACTTGCCGGGTGTCCGCCCCTTGAACAAGTACTCCCAGGCCACGAAGCACAAGGGCCCGATCACCATGAACAGGATCGAATGCAGATAGGGTTCCCGCCACCGCTGTTGCTCAAGCTCGAGCATTGCGCTGACCGATGGCAGCGCCAGCAGCCAGTGAAGGCTCAGGGACAGGATTAAATACACCAGCAGCACCACCACGTGGTCGAGCACAAAGGCAACGCCGCGGCGCAGGATCAGTTGGGTTCTTGAGACGTCCATGTGGGTTTCCGGAATTCCTGGCAGAGCGGGTGGCGCATTGTACGGTGCAACACTGAAGGCCGTCCCAACGGCGTAAAACTGTGGGGTGGTGCACAGGGTGGCAAGAAAACCTGAACCTTTTCAAAGTCCTGCTGTTCGAAGGCGTTGGTAAATGATTTGCCTTCTAAATGGAGATTGAAAAGCAATGTCAAGGTTACTCGCACGCCTGCTGGTGAAATCCTCCGCCGTTGTCCTGGCCGCGCTGCCGGTTTGCGTCATGGCGGCACCGGCCACCGGCCCCATTTCTACCCTGGGCATCATGGGCAGTTACAACGACTTCAAGCTCGACGACGGGGGCGACAGGCAGGACTACCACCTGCCCGAGGCCGGGGTGTTCTACACCTTCGGCAACAAGCTGACCGGTGAAGCCGGGTGGGTCTACCAGGCAGGTGTCGAAGCCAAGTTCGGCAAAAGCGACGATAACAAGCTCAAGGAAGGGCAAGCCGACCTGGACCTGGGCTGGCGCGCCGCCCTGGATGCGCGCAATTTTGTCGACGTGCTGGTGGGCGGCGGTTACAGCTGGACCCGCTACGAGCCCGAGACCGACGACTTCGACCTGCACCTGACCAACAAGTCGCCGTTCGCCAAGGCAGCAGTGGGCTACAACCACCAGTTCGACAACGGCACCCTGCGAGTGGAATTGGGGGCACGCCGCGCCTTCAACGCCAAGACCCACATCAAGGTCGATGGCCTGGGCAGCGACAACGTGGACCTCAAGGACCGCACCAACCCTTACGCCGAAGTCAGCTTCCTGATGAACCAGAACGCTGCGATGCCAGTGATGGCCGGTGTCTACTACACCCGCACCGAATACAAGCTGGACCAGGATTCGGACGTCGCCGACAACACCCGCCTCAAGCGCAACGAATACGGCGTCAAGGTCGGCCTGGCCTTCTAAAGCCATCGCCGGCAAGCCGGCTCCTACAGGATGGTTACGCCGCATACCCCCTTGTAGGCGCTGGCTTGCCAGCGATCACGCCCTCAAACCTTGCGCCCCTGTTACGGGTGGGGCTCTACAACAGCTTCCACGTATAGCTCAGCAACACCCGGTTCTCATCGATGTCGGTACGGTAGTTGGAGCGTGCTGCGACGTTGCGCAGTTTGATCCCCAGACCGCCCAGGGTGCCAGACTGCACCACATAACCGATGTCCAGGTCGCGTTCCCAGTCCTTGCCTTCATAGCCTTTGCCGGTGTCCACATTGTCGCCGCTGATGTAGCGCACGGTGGTGGTCAGGCCGGGAATGCCCATGGCCGCGAAGTCATAGTCATAGCGCGCCTGCCACGAGCGCTCGTCGGCGTAGGCGAACTCATAGGTCGGTACTTCGTTGCCCAGGGGCGTAATGTTGGCAAACACCCGGGGGAACGAACTGTCGCCGAACATTCCCTGGTAGCCCACATAGAAGGTATGCCCGCCACGCTTGGCCGAGAGCAGGGAGAAGAACGCCCGGTTGTCGATCGGCCCCAGCAATTGGCGGCCGTCCTCATTGGCGTCGTAGTAGCCGAGGTTGGCCCCGAGAACCCAGGTGCCCACTGGCTGACTGTGCTTGAGGCCGAGAAAGCGCTGTTGATAGAGGTCTTCCAACTGGCCGTACCAGGCGCTGACTGTGGTGCGCTTGCCATTGAAGGCGTAGTCGGCACCGCCGTAGTTGAACCCGTCGCTGCTGACCTGGCGTTGCGGTACATGGCCCAGCATGGCCTGCAAGTCGCTGTGGCCGGATTCGTTGCGCAGGCTGGTGGAGCGCAGGTGGCCGCCTTGCAGGGTCAGGCCGTCGATGTCGTTGGAGGTCAGGCTGGCACCCTGATAGGACGGCGGCAGCAAGCGGATATCACTGAAGCTCAGCACCGGCAGGTTGGGTTGCAACTCACCGACCCGCAGCTCGGTTTTGCCCAGGCGCACTTTCAGCGCCGCCCCCAGGCGGCTGTAACTGTCCGCCGCCTCGCCATCCGCTTGCACTGGCAGCAGGCCGCTGTTGACCCGGCCCTTGCCGCTGTCCAGCTTGAGCCCCAGGGTGCCGATGGCGTCCACCCCGACGCCCAGCCACCCCGGTGTATAGCCGGATTTGACATTGAGGATGAAGCCTTGGGCCCATTCCTGGGCCATGGATTTTTCCGGGCCGCGGATATCGGAGTAGTCCCGGCTGAAAAAGTAGTTTCGCGCTTGCAGGGTGGCCGTGGCGTCTTTGATAAAGCCGCCGTCATCGGCCAACAGGGGAAGGGGGGCACTCAGGCACAGCGCGCCGCAGGACAGCACGCCCAGGTTCTTCGCAGGTTTCATTGCTTTTCACTCTTATTGTTATTGAAAGCAGTTCACTGCCGCGCAGGCTAGGGACGTGGTGGGGTGGGCAATAGCCGCTTTGTGCAGACCTTTATCCCTTTTCTGCACAGGGGAGGCGCGACCCGTGGCGGGTCGCGATAAAACGCCGGGCTCAGGTTCGGCCGGCGCGCAGTTCGTCGATCATCCGCAGGCAATGTTCCAGCCCGGGCGAGCCGTCGCCGACCCGGCGGCTGAGGATGATGGGGGAGGTGGCGTTGCTTTCCTGCAAGGGGCTGAAGCCGATGTCATCGCGGTGCAGCACCTGCACCGAGGCCGGCACCAGGGTGATGCCGATACCGGCGCCCACCAGGCCGATGGCGGTCTGCAGCTCATTGGTCCACTGGGCAATCTTGATGTTCAGGCCGTGGGCGCCGAACAGCGCGATCACATGGTCGGCATAGCTGGGCCGTGGGTTGCCCGGGTACAGCACAAAGGGCTCTTCGGCCAGTTGCGCCAGGGTCACCGGTTGCCCCAGCAGCGGGTGGCCGGCAGGCAGGGCGGCCACCAGGCGATCCTCGGTCAGCACCCGCTGGACGATGGCCGGGTCGTCGATATGAATGCGCCCGAAGCCAATGTCGATACGCCCGGCCTTGAGGGCTTCGACTTGTTGCAAGGTGGTCATTTCCGAGAGCCCGAGTTCCAGCTCCAGGCCCTCGTTGCCGCGCAGGCGGCGGATCAGTTGTGGCAGCACCCCGTACAGCGTGGAGGGCGCAAACCCGATGCCCAGCCAGGTTTTTTGCCCTTGGCCGATGCGCCGGGTGTTGTCGCAAACCTTGGTCAACTGCTCCAGCAGCACGCTGGAATGGTCATAGAAAAACCGCCCGGCCTCGGTTAGCCGCAGCGGTCGGCCGCGCTCCAGCAACAGCACCCCGAGTTCGTCCTCCAGTTGCTGGATCTGCCGGCTCAAGGGCGGCTGGGCGATGTGCAGGCGCTCGGCGGCGCGGGTGAAGTTGAGGGTTTGCCCCAGCACCTGGAAGTAACGCAGATGACGCAGCTCCATGCAGCCTCCGATGAGATTTGTGAATACCTTTAAGGTATCGAGCCAGATCAATTCTATATTGGAACCTCGGAAAAAGCCGGAACAGAATCGGTGCCATAACTTCAAGAACCTGACGGGTATGGACATGCTTGCTTCCGCCATTGAATCGATCGAAACGATCATCGTCGATCTGCCGACCATCCGCCCCCACAAGCTGGCCATGCACACCATGCAGAACCAGACCCTGGTGCTGATCCGCCTACGTTGCGCAGACGGTATCGAAGGGATTGGCGAGTCCACCACCATCGGTGGCCTGGCCTACGGCAACGAAAGCCCCGACAGCATCAAGACCAACATCGACCGTTTCTTCACCCCGCTGCTGGTCGGTCAGGACGGCGCCAACATCAACGCCGCCATGTTGCGCCTGGAGCGCAGCATCCGTGGCAACACCTTCGCTAAATCAGGTATCGAAAGCGCCTTGCTCGACGCCCAGGGCAAACGCCTGGGCTTGCCGGTCAGCGAGCTGCTGGGCGGCCGTGTGCGAGACGCCTTGCCCGTGGCCTGGACCCTGGCCAGCGGCGACACCGCCAAAGACATCGCCGAAGCCGAACAGATGCTCGACCTGCGCCGCCACCGCATCTTCAAGCTGAAGATCGGCGCCGGTGAAGTGGACCGCGACCTGGCCCACGTGATCGCGATCAAAAAAGCCCTGGGCGACCGCGCCAGCGTGCGGGTCGACGTCAACCAGGCCTGGGACGAGGCCGTGGCCTTGCGGGCCTGCCGCATCCTCGGCGGCAACGGCATCGACCTGATCGAACAACCCATCTCGCGCAACAACCGTTCGGGCATGGTTCGCCTCAACGCTTCGAGCCCGGCGCCGATCATGGCTGACGAATCCATCGAATGCGTGGAAGACGCCTTCAACCTTGCCCGCGAAGGTGCGGCGTCGGTGTTCGCCCTGAAGATCGCCAAAAACGGCGGCCCCCGCGCCACCCTGCGCACCGCGGCGATTGCCGAGGCAGCGGGCATCGGCCTGTACGGCGGCACCATGCTCGAAGGCGGCATCGGCACCCTGGCCTCGGCCCATGCCTTCCTGACCCTGAACAAGCTGAGTTGGGACACCGAGCTCTTTGGTCCCTTGCTGCTGACCGAGGACATCCTTCAAGAGCCACCGGTCTACCGCGACTTCCAACTGCATGTGTCCACGGCCCCAGGCCTGGGCTTGAGCCTGGACGAGGAGCGCCTGGCGTTCTTCCGCCGTGACAAAAACACCCCCACCCTTCATCACGTCTGAGGAGAGCGTCATGCTGTTCCACGTCAAGATGACCGTGAATCTGCCGGTCGATATGAACCCCGAACGCGCCGCCCAGCTCAAGGCCGACGAAAAGGCCCTGGCCCAGCGCCTGCAACAGCAGGGCAAGTGGCGGCACCTGTGGCGCATCGCCGGCCTGTACGCCAACTACAGCGTGTTCGACGTCGACAGCGTGCAAGAACTGCACGACCTGCTGATGCAATTGCCGCTGTACCCGTACATGGCTATCGAAGTCGATGCGATGTGCAGGCATCCTTCGTCCATTCATGAGGATGACCGCTGAGCCCGTGCCAGCCCGTTCAACACTCTAATAAATACAAGATGAGGAATTAATCATGAACGTCAAAATCTCCCATACTGCCGCCGCCCAGCAGTTTCTCGAAGAGGCCAGCGGCCAGTTCACCGAAGGCGGCAACCCACGGGCCAAGGCGATCATCTACCGCATCCTGCGGGACTCGGTGAACATCATCGAAGACCTGGCAGTGACCCCGGAAGAATTCTGGAAAGCCGTCAACTACCTCAACGTGCTGGGTGCGCGCCAGGAAGCCGGTTTGCTGGTGGCCGGCCTGGGCCTTGAGCACTACCTGGACCTGCTGATGGACGCCGCCGACGAACAGGCCGGCAAAAGCGGCGGCACCCCGCGCACCATCGAGGGCCCGCTGTACGTGGCCGGCGCACCCCTGAGCCAGGGCGAGGCGCGCCTCGACGACGGCGTCGACCCGGGCGTGGTGCTGTTCATGCAGGGCCAGGTCAAGAACACCGCCGGCGAGCCATTGGCCGGGGCCATTGTCGACGTGTGGCACGCCAACACCGGCGGCACCTATTCCTACTTCGACGGCAGCCAGTCGGAGTTCAACCTGCGCCGGCGCATCGTCACCGACGCCGAGGGCCGCTATCGCTTCCGCAGCATCGTGCCGTCCGGCTACGGCTGCCCGCCGGATGGCCCGACCCAGCAACTGCTGGACCAATTGGGTCGCCACGGCCAGCGCCCGGCGCACATCCACTTCTTTATCTCGGCGGACGACCATCGTCACCTGACCACCCAGATCAACCTGGACGGCGATCAGTACCTGCACGACGACTTCGCCTACGCCACCCGCGACGAGCTGATCGCCCAGATCACCTTCAGCGAAGACCCGGCGCGGGCCCAGGCACTGGGCGTCAGCGGGCGCTTTGCCGAAATCGAGTTCGACTTCACCCTGCAGTCGTCGGCCCAGCCTGAAGAGCAGCAGCGCATGGAGCGAGTGCGCGCCCTGGAAGACTGATAAATGATGTGCTGATGTTTCCAACCACGGGATGACCTAGCGGCCGTCCCGTGGTTTTTGGCATTGTGGCAAGCGTTGTAAAACAGTGTTTAAAAGCGTTGCGTGATAAGCCAGCGGTGGCGATCGATCACCGTCCGATAATAACAATCAGAGTGACCGGGTTATGGAAACGCATCTGTTGAGTGAGCGCAGTCGGGTGTTTGTGCAGGCCGACCCCTACGCGGTATCCGGCTATGTGAACCAGCACGTGGGCAATCACTGCATTCGCCTGCCCAAGTCCGGCAGCCCCCAGGCCAGCCTCAATCACCGCCAGTTCGCCAGCCTCGACCTGTGCAGCATCAGCTACGGCGGCAGCGTGCGCGTAACCTCGCCGGCCCTGGAAACCATCTACCACCTGCAAGTCCTGTTGCGCGGCCACTGCCTGTGGCGCGGCCATCAGCAGGAACATTACTTCGCCCCGGGCGAACTGTTGCTGATCAACCCCGATGACCCGGTGGACCTGACCTATTCCGACGATTGCGAAAAATTCATCATCAAGATGCCCACCCGCCTGCTGGAGTCGGTGTGCCAGGAACAGCGCTGGCTGTACCCGGGGCAGGGCGTGCGCTTTTTGGAAAACCGCTACCAGCTGCATGAGCTGGAAGGCTTTATCAACCTGCTGAGCATGGTCTGCCGCGAGGCCGAGGCGGCCGAGTGCATGCCCAAGGTCCAGGAGCATTACGCGCAGATCGTGGTCAGCA
This sequence comes from Pseudomonas morbosilactucae, assembly GCF_023241665.1. NCBI lineage: Bacteria > Pseudomonadati > Pseudomonadota > Gammaproteobacteria > Pseudomonadales > Pseudomonadaceae > Pseudomonas > Pseudomonas morbosilactucae. The sequence goes on from NZ_JALQCX010000061.1 coordinate 9,590, forward strand.
AAATGCTCAGCCTGATGAAGACCAACGTCCGGCGCGCAGGCCTGGGTTCATCGTCGGCGACCTTCGAGGTGATTGCCGACTACATCGAGCGCAACCTCAAGCAAGACATCGGCTGCGAAGAGCTGGCGCAACAGGCGCAAATGAGCCTGCGCTCGCTGTACGGCCTGTTCGAACGCAACGCCCAGACCACCCCTAAGCACTACATCCGCCAGAAGAAGCTGGAGCGGGTCCACGCCTGCCTGCGCGACCCCAGCAGCCACGTGCGCAACGTCACCGAACTGGCCATGGACTTCGGCTTCCTGCACCTGGGGCGCTTCTCGGAAAACTACCGCAAGCAATTCGGCGAACTGCCCTCCGACACCCTCAAACGCCGCCACTGACCCCACGCTCCCGCAGGTGGCTCGCCAGCGATAGCGTCCCGGAAGCCGCCATCGCCGGCAAGCCGGCTCCTACAACGGTGCTGCGGGCTGCCCCCCTGTAGGCGCTGGCTTGCCAGCGATAAGGCCCACCAGCCCAACACAACGCTCAAGACCGCCATCGCCGGCAAGCCGGCTCCTACAACGGTGTTGCGGGCAGGCCCC